>CASDWY010000001.1 GCA_949284985.1 uncultured bacterium
CCCCGAATACTAAGTCGTAGCAAGGGTTTTAAGGATTTAGCAAGTTGTTTTTCAAGCCACATAATGAGGCTTGATTTTTTATGTGGACTTTTGTTCACATATGTAGTTAAATATTGTTTGAATATGGAGGTATCATATGAACTTTGACAGTTATATTACAAGCGGTACTAAAACTGCTTTTACTCTTAACATAACAGCCGGAAAAAAAACGTTTAATCTAAAAAAAGTGGCTTTTACTTTAGCTGAAACTTTGATTACTTTAACTATTATTGGTGTTGTTGCTGCTTTAACCATTCCTAATTTAATCTCTAGCTACCAAAAACATACCTATGTTGTCGGGCTTAAAAAAGCCTATTCTCAACTTCAAAATGCTGTGAAGATGATTCCAATCACTCAAGGCTGCCCTGCTGGGGATTATGATTGCGCAGGGTGGAATGAAGGAGATGGAAAGGCTACAAACATTGAGGGGCAGGAGTTTGATGGTAATACCACTAAAAAAATGACTTACCTTCTTTCTAAACAATTTAAAATTAATAAACTGTGTTACAGTGGCTCAACTGATGAAAGTTGCGAAAAACTTTTAAAACATTTATATAATTATGATGCTACTGCTTTTATTACAAATGATGGCATGATTTTTACCTCTTCTGGAGTTGACATAAACGGATTTAAAGGTCCAAACAAATGGGGTAGAGATAAATTTAGGCTTGAAGTAACAAACCATTACTATTATTTAGTACCTCACGGTACTGTTATTCCTTGGGGCTCAAAATTACATGCTAACTCAGATCCTAATAGAGACACATACTGGCGAAGCAACCCTACATGGTGTACTACAGAAAATGTTAACAAAGGAAACTCGTATGCAGAATACTGCACAGGACGTGTTCTCGAGGAAGATGCGATGAATTATTAATTTTTATCACACATAAAGAGCCCCTAAGTATATAATACAGCTTTGGGGCTCTTTTCAAATTAAACTGCTTTATTATACATCTTTTTGAGTAACTATTTCTTTGCCTTTTGTTTTTATCTCATTTTCCAGCGCAGAAATAAATTCGTCAACTCCATAGACACCTATATTGCCACGTCCGCGAGCCCTTACAGACAGGGTTGCATTTTCCATTTCCTTGTCTCCAACAACCAAAACATATGGCACTTTCTTGTCTTGCAATGCTTCACGAATTTTATAGTTCATACTTTCAGACCTATCATCCAAGTTAGCCCTTATATCAAGCGCTATAAACCTTTTTTGGATTTCTTTTGCAAATTCAACATGCCTGTCTGCTATTGGAACAATTTGTACTTGAGCTGGGGCAAGCCATGTCGGGAAAGCTCCTGCATAATGTTCTATCAATATACCCATAAACCTTTCCATTGATCCAAAAATTACACGATGCAACATAACAGGAGTTTTTAATGTTCCATCTTTATCTTGATATTTAATATCAAAACGCTCAGGAAGATTAAAATCAAGCTGAATTGTAGCACACTGCCAAGTTCTACCCAAAGCGTCTTTAAGCTTAAAGTCAATTTTTGGTCCGTAAAATGCTCCATCACCCTCATTTATGTCATAATTTAAACCTCTTTTTTCCAAAGCTTCTTTAAGACCTGCTTCAGCTCTATTCCAGTTCTCTATTTTGCCTACATAATCTTCTGGACGTGTAGAAAGTTCTACCTCAAACTTCATATCAAACAAACTAAGCGTATAATCAACAAAATCAATAATTGCATTAATTTCATCAACAAGTTGATCCGGTGTACAGAATATATGTGCATCATCTTGTGTAAACCCTGTAACTCGAGTTAAACCACCTAAAACACCTGATCGCTCACGTCTGTACACAGTACCAAGCTCTGCCATTCTTAATGGCAAAGATCTGTAAGAATAACGATTAGATTGATAAATCAATATATGGAAAGGACAATTCATCGGTTTAAGAACATATTCCTGCCCTTCATCCATAAAGGTATACATGTTTTCTCTATAATGAGAAGAATGCCCAGAAATATCCCATAAATTAGACTTTGCAATATGCGGTGTATTTACAATTACATACCCGCGTCTACGATGTTCTTTTCTCCAATAATTTTCGATTTCTTCTCTCACTATAGCAAGATTTGGATGCCACAATACTAAACCTGCACCAACCTCATCTCTAATAGAAAATAAATCAAGTTGGTTTGATAACTTACGATGATCACGACGCGCAGCTTCTTCCATAAAATTTAAATACGCATCTAAATCTTCCTTATTTAAAAACGCTGTCGCGTAAATCCGCTGTAACATTTTGTTTTTTTCATCGCCACGCCAATAAGCACCTGCAACTTTCAATAATTTGAATGCTTTGATTTTTCTGGTGTTCTCAAGATGTGGCCCTGCACAAAGATCATTAAACAATACATTTCCGTCTCTATCCTTAGTAAGGTATAAAGTAGGATTATCATTCCTATGTTCTTCAAGCAACTCTGCTTTATATATTTCTCCTTGAGATTTAAATTCTTCAATTTGTTTTTCTACATCCGGAATAACATATTTCTCAAAACGTAAATCTTGCTTAACAAGCTTTTTCATTTCTGCTTCAATTTTTTCAAGATCCTCATGTGTCAGAGTATGACCATCAATATCAAAATCATAATAAAACCCGTTTTCTATAGCAGGTCCTATTGCCAATTTAGCTTGCGGAAATAAGTTTTGCACAGCTTGTGCCATAATATGTGAAGTTGAATGGCGTAAAACTTGTAAATCTACATTATTGTCTGACATAAGATATCCTTTTCTTTTTTCTTGTATATTATTATTTATACCACTTAAAAAATAAAAATAAAGCTCAAAAGAAAATGGCAGTTTGAAAAAACTGCCATGTTAAATATCGTTGTATGGAAAAGTATGCTTGTACTTTACCAAATGTAAAGTCAGTTTCATCGGTTAAATCTTTTCAATTGCTTAATCACAAATGAAAACAATTTTACTTCCACAGGTTAATATTATACCTTTTATATTTTAAAGTATATTACCCAACTGGGTAATTAAAACTTGATTAGTTAAAATAAAATCTTTAAAAAATTTGTGAATATGTTAAAAAATATTGATTAATTACATCCATTATCATAGGTAAAATCCAAATAAGAATAGCCGCACCCATTACCGGTTTAAAAAGAAAACTAAGTTGAAAAACATTGACTTGTGGCGCTGTTTTAGAAATAATCCCAAGAATTATATCCTGCCCTAATGTCGCAAGTAAAACAGGAGATGCTATTTGAAGCCCCATAAAAAGCACATTAGATGTAATTTTTACAAGATAATCCATATTAACAACAGATTCCAGCGAAAAAGACGGCGCATATACAGGAAAAACTTCAAAACTTCTTAAAAAAGCATTCAACAACCAATAAATGCCACCAATGTGAATAAAAACAATAAGACCAACTAATGAAAAACATTTCCCAATAAGAGATGTCTGCGCAGATGTCGTTGGATCAAGCACTTGAGCTGCCTGCAAACCCATTTGCATATTTATCATATCTCCACCTGCCTCTATAGCAATTAATATACATTGCGCAATCCAACCTATTATCGCTCCAAAAGCAATATTTAAAAGCAATGAATATACTAAAGCACTCCCCTCAGGAGGATGTGGAGGTTTAATAAACATTGTTATAAATACTGCAATTATTAATGTTAATCCAACTTTCGCAATAGAAAAAACTTCTTTTCTGTTAAAAAGCGGGGCAAATCTTATAAATCCTAATAAACGACCAAAAATCAAAAGTCCGCCACTTAAAGTATAATTTATTTCCGGAAAATATTTACCAAAATTTTCAAGAATAACATTAATCATTTTTGATAAACCTCCACTCCTGGCGGTTTATCCAAAACAAATGGTAAATCATTTTTATCCTTAGTTGTATTATTTAAAGTATCAATTTTTAATATAGATTTAACAATATTTGATTTAAAAGCACTTAGCTCTTCTTCTTTATTTGCCTCATCTACATTAACTTCTAATATAACAATGCCCCCATCTGTAGCTATATATAACCTTGAAATACTAGGTTTTAATGGCTTTAATAAAATTTGATTTTTTTCATTATATATCGTTGTCAAAATTTCTGCCTCAATTGCCCTTTTGTTACTTGGCAAAACTACTTCCGCAGATTTTTCAAGCAACAAGAGATAACTATTTTGAGGCTGAATATTCACTCTCAATCTTTCTGATGCAAAACTACAGGATTGAACAACAATATATGTAAAAATTAAAACCAAAAACTTTTTCAAAATCTATCTCCCTAGTATTTTATTTGTTTCTATAAAGTTTGGACGCGGACGTGGAAACTTATCAGCAGCATTATATTTTTGACGCTCATTTTTATCAACAAATGGCACTTTTCCTGGATTTTTCATAATTTCATTAACAGTAGGCTGATTCTTAAAACTGTCAACTTGCATTTCTGAATCAAAAGGTCTTGTATACTTATAATAATCCGAAGATATAACATAATTGTCATTTTTAGGAATAACATTAAACGCCAATGCTTGACCTTCTTGTAATAAATTAGTCAACAGTCTTGCAAATCCAACTCCAAAAATCATAATCACCAAAAATACAGACAATATTTTCGGAGCCGCAACTATAGTTTGTTCTTGCACCTGTGTAACCGCCTGCAAAATACCTATAACAAGACCTATTGCCGCTGCTGTCAATACACAAGGCATTGAAATCGACAACATTGTCATAAAACCTTTACCTAAATATTCAAATAACAATTCCATAAAATTTCCTTTAATTAAAACTGCCAACAAGCCCTTGTACTATCATCGCCCAACCATCAACAGCAATAAATATAAGCAACTTAAACGGTAATGAAATAATAGTTGGCGACAACATCATCATACCAAGAGCTAAAAGTACGTTTGCCACAATTAAATCAAGTACCAAAAACGGAACAAAAACAATAAAACCTATTTCAAAAGCTGTTTTTAACTCACTAACAATATAAGCCGGAGCGACCTCCCAAATTGTAATATCTTCAGGAGTTGCCGGTGGAGTTTTTCTTGTAAGTGAAACAAAAAACTCCAAATCTTTCTCTCGAGTTTGCTTCATCATAAATTCTTTAAGCGGTTTTGACCCCTCAACAAGCATTCCTGCTATATCTTTATTCTTTTGATATGGCACAGAACCCAACTCCCACATTTGATTAAATACTGGAGACATTGTATAAAAAGTCAAAATTATTGAAAGCCCAACAAGCACCATACTTGGTGGAACCTGCTGTGTTCCTAATGCCTGTTTTAAAATTGAAAATACTACTGCAAACCTCAAAAAACTGGTCATGCAGCTAAAAACAAATGGTAACAATGAAAATACTGTCATTAACAACAGCATTTGTAATACCGGGTTTAAATCCTTAAAAATAGTATCCATTTTTTATCCTTTATATTTCCGCAAGTTTCTTCGCCAGCTCTTTCATTACCGGCTTTTTTCTAATTGCTTTTATATCCAAATATTTTTCAAATTTTACTGATGCTGCTTTATTAAAAGCATCATCTAAACTCTTTTGCGCATCAAGATTGTCTTGTTTGCGTTCTGGAAGCCTTTCAAATTGTTTTTCTCTACTTACAAATAATTTACGATTTGACTGCTTGTTCAATTCATCAGAAAATTTTAAAATATCACCTCCAGAAGAAGCTTTAACTTGCTCATCTTGTGATAATTTTGCAATCAAGGATGTATTGTCCATATCGCCTGCTATCAAAAACCTTTCTCCTCCAGCATTAACAACATACAACGATTTTCTAGCATTAAGCGCAATTTTATCATCAATTTTCAATGAACTTTTTTTAGCGGTTCCCACTAATGTACTTTTTTTATAAACAAATAATGCGACAACTATTATACCAACCATTGCCATAGTATAAACACCAAAATTTATCATGTAACTTGTCATATACCCCTCCTCGTCCTTTTTTAAATCTCATTATTCTCATCAAAATCATCATAATTGAAATCATCATCTTCAAATTCCTGTTCGTTAATTTGTTCTTTAACAGGCTGAGCGACATGAACACTTTCTTGAGATTGCAAAGGTATATCCTGCTCCTCTTCCGGTTCATGTATAACTTCATCAACCCTAACTCCATATCGATCATTAATAATAACTAGCTCTCCTCTTGCTACAATTTTATTTTCAACTTTTAGATCTATTCGATTATCGTAAATTGAACCAATATCAACAACCAAACCTTCTGAAATTTGTTTTAACTCCCCTAAAGAAATTTTAACTTTTTCAAACTCTGCATTAATATCAACTTGAATACTATCCCACATATTAGCAGCAGAAACTGTATTTTCTGTCATATCTTCTCCCTCATTACCTGTATTTAAAATTATACTTGGATCCGGATTTAGTTTGAATTTTAACTCCTCGGCTCCATTACAAATTGTCATTGTGTAAATATCACTATCCTCAAGCAAGAGTATATCATCCGGTTGAATACCTTTTACTTCTCCTAAAGATAATTTGGATGCTCCAACTTTTATTTTGAGCTCAGTTTTACTGTTTTTAAAATCCTTTAAAGAAAATTCTTCGTTTGCCGGTGCAACTTCTTGAGGCAATAAAATATTTGTTGGTATCGTAATTACCAATTTTCCAAAATCTATTCCTTGAAAATCAATATAAAAAACCATATGACATAAAGACTTTGGCAATTCGGATTTATCAATCTTATCTTCTGTCACCAATACTTTTTTTATACCACTATACAAAAAATCATTAAACGAAGTTATTATTTTGGCTTCCAGTTCACTTAAATCTTCTATTACAAAAGGGGCTTCACCTTTACCTAATGTCTCATCCAAAAGCTTATTTACAGCAACCTGTGACAATCTTATTGTTACATCAAGATTTTTATTATACTTAATTCTTGTTACAAAATACCTGTCACCTTTAAATAAAACATTACTGTTTTCACTTATAGAAAAAAGCTTGAAATCCAAATCCAAACCAAAAAACTCAAGACAAGCCTCTTGTAGTTTTTTAACAAAGACAGAAGAAAACCAATTATAAGTTTTTCTTAAATGTTTTGAAAAATCTGTTGTTGTCTGCTCTAGAGTACTATTCATTAACTTTTTCAAAATCCCCGTCTGTAATCCCCAAGGACATAGTTATCCCAAGTATTACAATATAGGGTTTTGATTGGTTTAACATCAACTATTTGTTGTATATTATTATTTATCAAACGACAATTTTTTCTTTTTCCAACATTATAGAAATTACCTCTTTAGGCGTTTCAGCCAAAACAAGAATATCCATATCCTTTTCAAAGACATATCCGTTTAAATATGAATTGGTTTTAATCCAATCATAAAGGGGTTGCCAATAAGAAGCAGGATAAAGAATAAGTTTTCTTTGGCGAGGCTGTTTTTCATATTTCATTGCAAGTTCTTCCCACGCTTCAAAAAGCTCTCTAAGTGTACCTTTCCCACCTGGACATACAATTTGATAAGAACTCTTTTCCTTCATTGTTTTTAGTCGAGAAACAAAATCTCCTTTGGGAAAAAGTATTTTTTCATCCAATCTCTTATACGAAAAAGACGGATATTCCCCCCAATCAAGATCCACTCCAATACATTTAGTGTTAGGATTAATATCTTTAGCTCCATCACATGCCGCCCCCATCATTCCAACGCCGCCACCGGTAACAATATCAAAACCTGCCTTTCCCAATTCAATACCAAGTTGATATACTGCTTGTTGATGTGCATACATTGTTTTTGTGGGAGGTTTTTCTATATAAGATCCATATATAATTACTGACTTTTTTAATTGAATTGCCATTAAAACTTTTTCAACCTCGCAAATGTACTATCCATTGCTTTTTTGCCTTGTGAGTGAAAATCTATCATATACATAATTGACGTACCTATTTCTTGTACAGATTCAATATTACCAACACCGTATTTTTCATGAAAAACTCTATCTCCGGCTTTGAATATGGCAGAAACAACAACCTTAGACTCTTTATTCAATAATGACTTATTTTCTTGAACTTTTTGTGCTTCTGACATTTGTTTTATTTTACTATTTTGAATAATTTGTCTTATTTTATCTTCATCCGATATTTTTGCAGTAACTTTACCTGCTTCGCTTTGCAATGCATTCTTCTTTTTTATAAAAGCTTTATTTTCAGTTCTTTGAGGCAAAGAACTGTCTTTCCCAAAACTACCTACAGATTTTTTATTAACAAAAGTAGTAGTTGATTTAACATTTTTAGGTGCAACAAAATTCACACCAAAACCACCATTCAAAGATTTTGTAGTCGCAGCTGATGAAGAAAAGTTATTTTTGTTATAATTATCATTTTTAATCTTCTCAATTGCCCCTTTAAATGTACCATTGGAATAGCCCTTAAAACCTAAACCATCATTTTTTGAATCTATCAAAACCAAAGGTATTTCATTAATAAATCTAGAAGGATTATAATATTTATATTCCCCCCACATTTGTCTACGTTTAGCACACGACAAATATAATTTTTTCATTGCACGAGTTATACCTACATACATCAATCTGCGTTCTTCTTCCATTTCAGCATTATCTATAAGTGAACGATTATGCGGAAAAATTCCCTCTTCCAATCCTGCAACAAAAACTATTGGAAACTCCAAACCTTTTGCAGAATGTATAGTCATTAAAGTAACACTTGATGCAGCTTCATCAAGCTCATCTACATCAGACACTAACGCAACCTGAGCAAGAAATTCACCTAAAATATTTTCCGGTTCCTCCGGTTCAAATTCTTTAGCAACATTTACCAACTCTTGAAGATTTAAAATTCTTGTCTCTGCTTCTTCGGTATCTTCCAATTTTAATTCTTTTAAATATCCTGTTTCATCTATTAAAAAAGATATAAATTCATGCAACGGCAATTTTTCAACATTCTCTTTCAATTTTTTTATAATACTATGAAAATCCAGAAGCTTAGACGCTATTTTAGAACTAATTTCTTCATAAAGCTCACAATTTTCAATAACATCATACATAGTAACGTTATTTTTAGCAGCAAGCTCCTCAATTTTTTGTATAGTTGCTGAACCAATCGAACGCTTAGGCACATTTATAATACGTTTTAAGCTCTGAGTATCACTATTATTATAAATTATTTTCAAATATGCAATTATATCTTTTATTTCTTTGCGGTCGTAAAATTTTAATCCGCCTAAAATTTTATACGGCACCCCCTCTGCAATCAATGCCTCTTCTATCGCACGAGATTGAGCATTAGTCCTATAAAGAATTGCAAAATCTTCATAATTTGTTTTAGTCGTTGAATTAGCAGATATAGTTCGCGCAATAAACTTTGCCTCATGACTTTCATCTAAAGCTTCAAATAAGGTAATTTTTTCTCCTTGACCTTTATTAGAATATAAGTTTTTACTAACTCTTTGAGTATTATTAACAATAACAGAATTTGCTGCTTCTAAAATTACAGCTGTCGATCGATAATTTTGCTCAAGTTTAACAAGTGTTGAATTTCTAAAATCAGATTGAAAATTTAAAATAATACGATAATCAGCACCTCGCCAACTATAAATTGATTGATCAACATCTCCAACGACAAACAGACTCCGCCCTTTTAACTCTGTTTCTGCCATATCATTTGTAAACAAACCTTTTATAAGTTTATACTGACTAAGATTTGTATCCTGAAATTCATCAACCAAAATATGTTTAAATCTGTTAAAATATTTTTCTTGAACATCTTTATTTCCTTGAAAAAGTTTCACAACTAAAAGCAACATATCATCAAAATCTATTGCATTATTTTCTTGCAAAGCTTTTTCATATAAATCATATATTTCTGAAATTTTTTGTGAACGGTAATCCCTTGCCCGAGTAGCATACTCATATGCATCCAACATTTTTCCTTTAGCATTAGAAATTATTGATTTAACAAGTTTTGGTTGAAATACTTTATCATCTAAATTAAGTTTTTTTATAGCATTTTTTACAAGAGCTATAGAATCCGTCTCATCATAAATAACATAATTGTTATCCCACTTACGACCTTCGGGGTTTTTGTAATTTACAAGATCTTGGCGCAAAATTCTACCGCAAATATTATGAAACGTACCTACCCACATCTTTTTAACAACATCATCGCCAAGTATCAATCCGAGCCTTGCCTGCATTTCTTTTGCAGCCTTATTAGTAAAAGTAACAGCCATAACAGAATAAGGATTAACATGACAATTTTGAACTAAATTTGCAATACGTGTTGTCAGCACTTTTGTCTTTCCGGAACCTGCACCCGCCAAAACAAGCATGCTCCCCTCTTTGCACAGTACCGCTTGCTTTTGTTGTTCGTTTAAACCTTCTAAAATATTCCCCATTGCAATTTTTCGCATAATACTCTATTATAAATAATTATAACATTAACAAAAAATTAATACCAAGGTGAAAACATGTCAGAAGAAGAAAAAAAACAGCAACCATCAATAATGGTTCCGCTAGGAGATATGGACTCAGTAAGTGAAAAAGATCAAGAAAGTCCGGATGCATTGGCAATGGAACTTGCCACAATCCAACAAATGGCAAAAAAAATTGCCATTATTGGAAGCCGCAACTTACCTATTACTCATCAACAAATGATTGAAACACTTGCAGAAGCACTTGTAAAACAAGGCAACACAATCATTACCTCCGGCGGCTCATCAGGTACAAATGCAGCTGCAATTCGTGGGGCTATGAAAGCCAACCCTAATAAGCTCAAAGTTATTTTGCCGCAAACTATCGGACAACAACCATCTGACGTGCAAGATCAACTTATCGGTGTGCCAAATATTATTGAACACCCCGATCGTGCAATGATGACACTTTCTGATGCTTCTCGCATTTGCAACCGAGAAATAATAGATGATTGTCAACAGCTTATCTGCTTTTTATCACACACTTCAAGAACACTTCATAAAGCTATTGAATACGCTGAAGAAGTTTACAAAGTTGTTACAACTTTTTACCTTGATTAATTATCAAAAGTTTTATCATTTAATTTGATATCGACCTGCTTGGGCAGGTCATTTTTTAATCCATTTTCCTGCTCTCGCTTATAATTATCGTCTACTTGGTCAAAAAATTTCTCTTTTGATAACATTTCAGACATTTTTTGCTGCTCTTTTCTTAAGTCCTCCAAAGAACAAGCTCCGCCCGTTGGCAAATCACAATTAGCATATATTGAAAGTGCTGTAAAACTAAAAGATATTAATACTAATACAATTACTCTAATCATATTCATATAATACCTCGCAATAAAAATTAAACATGCACTAAACGGATAATAAATGAGACATATAAAAAACGCTACCGACTAATTATTTTTTTCTCCATAATAAGAAAACCCCAATATAGGGGTTTTCTATAATTATTTTGCTTCAACAAGTTCTTTTTCTTCCTCAGCTGCATCTACCGGCTTAAGTCGTTCCCTAACTTTTGCCTCTACCTCTGCCAATATACTTGGATTAGCCTCTAAAAATTCTTTAGCTTTTTCACGGCCTTGTCCAAGTTTTTCGTCATTATAACTAAACCAAGCACCTGCTTTCTTAATAATATCAAAATTAACTGCTACATCAAGAATACATCCGAGTTTACAAATTCCTTTACCATAAAGCAAATCAAATTCTGCAACCCTAAACGGCGGAGCAACTTTATTCTTAACAACCTTCACTTTTGTTCTGTTACCTAAGTCAGCAGTTTCTCCCTTAATAAGCTCACCTTTACGAATATCTAAACGCACACTCGCATAGTATTTTAGCGCATTACCTCCGGTTGTTGTTTCAGGGTTACCGTACATAACACCAATTTTTTGACGAAGTTGATTAATAAAAATTATTGTAGTATTTGTTTTCCCAACTACACCTGTAAGCTTTCTAAGTGCTTTACTCATTAAACGTGCTTGCAAGCCCATCTGCTGGTCTTCCATCGTGCCTTCAATCTCAACTTTTGGCACCAATGCCGCAACAGAATCCACTACAACAACATCCACTGCACCTGAACGCACAAGTTCTTCTGTTATTTCCAATGCTTGTTCACCAGTATCAGGTTGAGAAATTAAAAGCTCATCCACATTAACTCCTAATGCTTTTGCATATTCAGGATCAAGCGCATGCTCCGCATCTACAAATGCAGCAATACCACCCATTTTTTGGCATTCTGCTACTATATGCTGAGCCAATGTTGTTTTCCCAGAGCTTTCCGGCCCGTAAATCTCAATAATCCTGCCACGAGGCACTCCGCCTATTCCAAGTGCTATATCCAAAGATAATGCCCCTGTTGGAATAGCCTCTACTGAAACTGCGGTTTTATCTCCAAGGCGCATAATTGAACCTTTTCCAAAATCCTTTTCTATCTTTTCTATTGCAAGTTTTAAGGCCTTTTCTCTTTCCGCTGAAACTGTTGAAATTTCTTTTTCTTTTGACATTATTTTCTACCTTCTCCTTAGTTTTATAAAAACATTATACTATTTCAAAACTAAAAAAAAATATAATGTTACATTTTGATATAATTTTGCATATAAAATCAATAATAAAGCAACTTTTTATGCCTTTGCGTTTTAATAAATTCAACAGGTAGGAATAATGTCTAAAAATTTTAATATTAACAATGTTTATAATCAATTTTTGCAGTCAAATACACTGCCGCACTTGTCACTACAAAATTCTAAATCAAATTCTACCTCTAACCCTACTCCCGGCAACAATAATCAACCTATTGCATCAATAAAATTAAATTCTGAAGAAAATTATAAAACAACACTAACAACTGCTGTAGCAAGTATAGCTATAGCCGGCGCTATTGGCGGAATAGTCCTTGCTAAAGGACCATCGAGCACCTTCTTCAAAAAAATAAACTCCTACCTGCAAAAGCTTGATGATAAAATCTTTGACTATACACAACGCTACAACTCTCTTGGTACTATTCAAAAATGGTACCTTAAAATAAACAAAGGATTACGAAAAGCACTTGAATCTCTTCAACTTTGCAACAACTTTACAGCAATTAAAGATTCATCTTTTAAATGGCTGTGCAATAAGTTTTATTTAACTAAACCAATGGAATGGGTAACAAATCAATTTAAAAAAATCACTATTATGTCATCAAAAAAAGCATACCAAAATGCAAGAAATATAACTGATAACAATATTTCATCGTTAAGAGAATTTATACCTAAAATAAAGGATAACCCTTCAGCTCAACAAGCATTAAAAGACTTTTTAAATAAACTCGAACATAATATTCTTTACCTTACAAATGCAACAAGCCGTTCACAAAGACTAGTAAAAATTCAAGATGCCACAAAAAATATAGGGCAAGAAGTAGGTGCTGAACTCAAAGAAATTTTTTGCCATCCTACCAAAAAAAATATTAAAAAACTTAGCCTGTACAGAACAGAAGTTAAAGCCGCCCCAGGACGTGAAAACCTCCAAAAAACACTGCAAGATGCCAGACGCTCTTTTACATTCAATATAGATGATAAAACTAAAATAATGACCGAAGCAAAAGATGAAATTGCAAGAATGATTGATGTGACTGATAAAACCTCACGCCAAATTCTGCGCAATATTACTAAACAAATCAAAGCCTACGGAAAACTATCAGGCACTGCAGAAATACAAAAAAGAACTTTGCTTGTTTCAGAACTAAAAAATAATATACTTAAACTCAAAACAATAACTACAAACTATAGCTCTGAAGATAAAAAACTGCTTATTTCTCATATTTCTGAAATTGAAGATATTTTAAATTCTACCGATCAAAAAGGAATTATAGAAGATATTTTACAGCTGCTAAAATCAAGCTTAAAAGACAAAAATACTAAAGACTACATTAAAGCTAAAAGCCTTACTCAAGAAATTCGTAACTCCATAAACAAAGCTTTTGATACAGAATTAAAACTTTATGATAAATTTGCAGAATATAGTGTCGGCTCTGCTCCTACAGATATGCTTGGACTTCTTTTACCGGTAGGACTGGCAACTTATGCTATATCAAAAGGTAAAGACAAAGATGAAAAAATTTCTGCTACATTAAACGCGGGTATTCCTATCTGTGGCGCAGTTTTAACTTCTTTTATTTCAACCGCTAAAATGATGAGCAATATGCAAGGTCTTGTTATGGGTTTTATTGCCGGTATTATCCTCAACGCTTTGGGCTCAAAAGCAGATGAAAGCTACAAAGAATATTCAAAAAAACAGCTGTTTATTCAAAAAGCCTTAGATGCATACAAACCTATTAAATCTACAAAGCAAGTTAACATTTCTTAATACTTTTCTTAAAAAATGAACCTTTGTACTTTAATTTCGTTATAAAAGTATAAAGGAAATTAAATATGACAAAAAAATGTAACAAATACGAAATTTTAACTACTTTTTGCGAAAATGATGACGAACTTCTTGCGCACATAAATGAGTGTGAAGAATGCAAAATTGAACACGAAAAAATACTTGCAGTAACAAAGCTTATTCAAGAAGCCAAACCTTATTATTTACACAAAGAATTGAACTTTCAAAAACTAAAAGTTGCTTGCGTTATGTTTTTTACACTTTTTAGCGGCGTAACTTTTGGAATTCTAAATGAAAATTACAAGATAATTGACACTTTATCTTACTATGATGGTATAACCATAGAAGATATGGGCTTTCCAACAGATGATTACGGATTTATTATGGTAGATTAATGAATTTTAATAAAATTATAGAAAACAATCGTAATAATGTTAAAAACATTATTAGACTCATAACAAAAGAAGAAAACGAAGATCTTGAACAAGAAGTCTTTATAAAAGCTTGGGAAAAACACCCAAATTACACCGAAAAAGGCTCTTTTAAAAGTTGGATAAATACTATTGCAAAAAACTTATCAAAAGATTATCTAAAAAGCTCTAAGTTTAAAATTCAATCAAAAGCAATAAATGATGAATTAACTATAAATTCCATAAAAGACAATAAAAATACTCCAGAACAACAACTAATCATAAAACAAAGACAAATTCGTACAACTAAAGCAATAAACAGTCTTAAACCTAAATATAAAGAAGTAATAATTATGTATGAAATAAAAAATTATTCATACGAAGAAATTTCAAAAAAAATCAACTGCCCTATAGGCACAGTTAAATCCAGGATTTATAACGCGAAAAAAGAACTATACACTTTGTTAGAAGATTTAATTTAAAGAAAGGACAAAACAATGAAAAAATCTCTTATTGTAGCAAGCTTACTTGCATTCACACTTTCAACAGCAATAGCAAACGCTCAACCACCTTGCCCACTTGCAGACAATGAAACTCAACCTCCTATTAAAAACGAAAACTGCAAAGGCAGACCTGCACCAATAGATGCTCAAAAAATGGAAGCAAAAAAACAAGAATTTGAAAACAAACTTAAACTTACAGACGAACAAAAAGCTCAAGCAAAAGAAATTCGTTTAAAAGGTCATGAGCAAATGAAGCCTGTTTTTGAAAAAATTAAAGCAAACAGGACTGAAGCAAAATCAGTAGTAGAAAGTCAACTTACAGATCAAGAAAAAGCACAAAAACTTAATAACTTAAGAGAAGAATTAAAAGTTCTCAAAAAAGAAGCAAGAGACATAAGAATCAAGAATATGCAAGAATTTGAAGCAATTCTTACACCTAAACAAAAGAAAACACTTGAAAAAATGAAAAAAGAGGGCAAAGAAAACTTTAAAAAACATCACCCAAAACGCCCACCTTGCAACCCATGTCCTCCTTGCAAAAAAGATTGCGATTGCGACAAAAAATAAAAATACAACAAGATGCTGTCTTAGACAGCATCTTGTTTTTTTAAGCTACTTAAACGTTAGATTATGTTAAACCTAACATTTTTTTATACCAACTAAAAGTTTCAATTTCCAAGCCATTAAATGTAGTTTTCAAGCATTGTTTTTTTAAATACTTTTCAAATTCATCGGTAAATTTTGATTTAACTTCTTTTACTTTTACTTCTGTAGATAAAATTGCCATACGAAGCCTCCTATTTAACACAATCAACAAATTATATATATTAACCAAGCACTTACATATTGTATCATATTTTTATAAAACTTACCATACCCCCAAAACAAAAATAATAAAATTTTGTTTGTACAGGGCTAAAACGCCTGTAAATTTTTATGAAGTTTTATATTTTCTATAAATTAAACAAGCTTAAGTCCTTTAGCTCTTATTGCCAACTCAGATGGAGGATGTTTTCTATCTCCTACCGGCAAATATCCATACTTTATTTGCAATCTTTTAACCAGTGCATTTTTTCTCGGATCGGGATCGAAAAACAATTTTTCATATACGCTTACACCATCTTTCACAATTAATGCATTTGATGTGCTAAACATATGAGGATAACGCCTTTGTAAATCCCTATGCGCCAATGCGTTTGTGCCTAAAAAATTTATTTCTTCTTGCATGGAGCTTTGATTATCATTATCTTTTGCATGACCAGCTTCATGCAAAATAGCTTCTGCTATTGCTAAAATTTCTGCGGTGTTAAGTGTATTCTGATAAATTTTATTTATTTTGATAAAATTTTTAGCAAAATCATACTGTGCATGAACATCCTGCTCCATTTCATCAAAAACTATTCTTGTGTTTGACTTTTTCAAAAAACTTACTGCATCCGCCCCAGATTCAAAAGGTATACTAACCCCAATTTTCTGAAGCTCTGCAACCTCAACAGGATCAAAAGTTATTTGCTTTAGCTCATTTAATGCCATAAGAATATTTTTATCTTTTACCCAAGGAAAATCATTCTCAATTACATCTTCGGTAAAGGATTCTTGCACAGCTTTACTATATTGTGAAGTAACAGGTGTAAATACACGAGATTTTGTTATAGTTGATACTGCTACAGGTAAAATACTAACCATATTATCCCTAATTTCTATATGATTTTACATATTGCGGATTAACTGCAAGCCACTTAAATGACTGCTCTGCTTCCTCCGGAATATCCATAACATAAATACCGCCAAAACGCCCACGCACCAGTCTAACATAGCCCTCGGATGCTATTTGCATAATTGCTTTTCTAATAGTATTTGTTGAAACATCCATAAGTTCCGACATCTGTTGCATTGATGGAAGTTTTTGACCAATCTCATATTCAGACTTAATTTTATTCCTTATAAAATTTTCTATTCGTTGATAGCTATATACAGCAGCTTGTTCAGCAGGCATAAAAATAGAAGTCTCTTTAGCAGGCTGAAATTCACTACTATTTGGCATTTTTAAAACAACTGTACCATAACGCCCTCTTCTGGCAGTAATTATTCCTCTATCACAAAGCATTTGAACAGCATCATATACGGTTTTATCACTAACATTAAATCGTTTTGCCCAAACACTAATAGCATCTAACCTTTCACCTACTTCAAGATTTTCTACAATATATTTTTCAATCTTAGCCGAAATTTTTTGTACAAGAGTGTCTGAAACTATATCCACTTGATTTTTGGTTATATCTGTTTCTTTAAGCTCAGAGATAACAAGCCACAATTTATTATCTTCTTCACTCTCAACCGATTTAATTATTCCTTGCATAGCAAGATAATCCAATGCAGATCTCAACGTATTTCTTTTAACTCCAAGTATTTCAACCAGTTTTTTCATAGATGGCAGCATTGTATTTGGTTTTATACCGTTTTCCCATATATGTTTTTTTATTTGTAAAACAGTTTTTTCGCGCTTTGATGTTAATTTTACCATTTCGGGATTGCCTTTTCTTGAAGCTATCAAAGTTCCTATACGTTGCTTAGAAACAACCATGCCATTATCCTCAAGACGTCTTATAGCATTTTGCACAGTACCTTCCCCTACTCCAAAATAATACGCTAAATCCGCCTTTAGCGGAAGTAAATTATTTTCTTTTATTTCTCCTGATTTAAGATTTTCTACAATCCAATTACTTAACCACTCAAATATAATCATCTCTTTTGTACCGGAAAGCTTTTTAAAATCCGGTTTGGAAATCGGGAAAATACTTATTTTTATTCTCGGATAACGATTTTCTACACTGGTATTTTTTCTTTTATATATTTTGACCATAACATTCCTATTTCTTTTTAAAACACTATCTAACTATAACATTAAATAAACATTATAAAACTTTTTGTTAGTATTTTACAGAAATGTTAATATTTTGTAACTTTTTTATTCCTATTTAAAAATGTCTTAAAATAGTTTTATGAAACAAGTTTTTTTATATACACACAGCCATTGGGACCGCGAATGGTATCGAGAGTTTGAAGAATTTCGTCTTAGATTAGTCGAAGTTGTTAATGATATTTTAACCAAAATTCAATTAAATGAGCTGCCGTCATTTTACTTTGACGGTCAAACCGCTGCTCTTGAAGATTATTTACAAATTCATCCGGAAAACAAATCTCTGATACAAAAACTTATTAATGAAAAGAAACTTTTTATTGGTCCATTTTACTGCTCTGCAGACAGTTTTTTAGTATCAGCAGAATTTTTAATCCGCAACCTTTTTATAGGACTTGAATATTCGAAAACCTTTGGCTGCAAAGACTTTATCGGTTATCTTTCAGATACATTTGGCCATAGTCTTTCAATGAACGAAATTTTAAACTCTTTTGATATACATTACGCAATGCTATGGCGTGGATTAGGTAACCTCCCATCAGAATTTATTTGGAAAAATATTTATGTAACTTATTTAATACAAGGTTATTTCCAAGACTTTTTATCTATCAATGAAAACTATGATAAAAAAGCTGAATTACTTAAAAAATATCTCGACAAAATTGCTGAAAAATCTTCAAATGCAATACTTTTACCTTGCGGCGCTGATCACTTGAAAGTAGCTGATAACATCAAAAACCAACTACAAGAAATAAACAAACGTCTAAAAAATTATGAAATAAAACTCTCTAACCCATTTGAATACCTTAATGCAGTTAAAAATAATTATAAAATGACAGTTAACCATGAGTTTTTAGATGCAAGTAAAAACTTTTTATTAAAAGGAGTATATTCCTCAAGAATTTATCAAAAACAATTAAATGCCATAACTCAATGGGAGTTATCAAGAATTAGCGAGCCGCTTGCTTCGATTTACAACATATTGAATCTTACAAAAAACTGGCAAAAAGAACTTGATTATGCCTACAAAACTATTATAAAAAATCATGCTCATGATAGTATTTATGGCTGCTCTATAGATCCTGTACACAAAGATGTAGCACAAAGATTTGCACATGCACTCCAAATATCTCAAGGCATCAAAAAACGTGTAATAAGGGATATAAGCGAAAATTGTGATGAATTAAAATTTATAAACCTATCAAATTTTAATTACAACGGACTAGTTGAAATTGAAACAGAAAAAACATTACCTCCAAAATATAATGCACAACTTGTTTCAAAAAGAAAAGCGTTTCCTGACAAAAAACTCTTTGACCCCGCTGAAATTCCAATAACTGAAGATATTACTACTATAAAAAAATATCTTATTGAAGTAAAAAATCTTAAACCTTTTACAATGTCTGAAGCACTAATTAATAAAACTCGAAAAAATAAAATTAGCCATAATTCTATAGAAAATGATGACATACTATTAAAAATTAATTACGGACAAATTACACTTAAAGATAAAAAAACAAATAAGGTTTATAAAAATTTTATTGAAATTACAGATAAAGCTGATATTGGTGATAGCTATAACTTCGGTGCCCTAAAAAATGATAAACCTATTTTGGCAACTCCAGTCTCCAGCAAAATTTTAAAAAATGGACACTTAAAAAGTGTATTAAGAGTTATTTTTGAAATTAACATACCTAAATCATCAAGTATAAAAACTTTAACAAGAAGTAAAAAAACTATTAAACATAAAATTATAGCTGATATATCAGTTTCAAACCTCGAACCACAAATAAATTTTGAATTAAATTGGAATAACAAATCAAAAAACCATCTTTTGCAAATAAGATTTAATCTGGAAAATGATATAAATAAAACTTTTAGTGAAGATACAATAGGAATTGTAGAAAGAGAATTTGATCCGACATACAACATCTATGACTATATACCTGCTAAAAAAGGAATAGAATTAAAAACAAATATCGCCCCCATGCAAAGATTTGTATGGGCGCAAAACTGCGGCATTGTAACAAAAGGTTTGAACGAATACGAAGTTTATAAAAATACCTTAAATTTGACACTTCTGCGTTCAACCGAACTTATTTCAGAACCTAAAAATCCATGCCGAGGTACTCCAGCAGGTCCGCCAATCACCTGCCCGGATTTGCAATGCTTAGGTCAAAACTATGCAAAATTTTGTATCAGATTTTGCCAAAAACCGTCCCAACTTTATCAAACCGCAGAACTCTTCTACGGAAGCATTATTCCTCTTTTTAGTCAAATAGAAAATATTTCACCTTTCAATATAAAAAATTCTAATATTTTAATCCAAGCATTAAAACTAGATAAACAAGAAAATTTAATAATCAGACTTGTAAATATCTCTAACAATGATGAACTTCTCAATCTCGAAAGTAAATTTAAAAAAGTTTGGATTTGCAATTCTCAAGAAGAAATATTATATCCTTATAAAACTGCTATAAAAATCAAAAGCAAATCTCTTGTGACTTTAAAATGTCAAAAATAAAACCCGCAAACATATTGCGGGTATCGCCTAAACAAAAAATATCTCCTTAAAAAAAACTCCTAAATATTATTATTAAAATAATATTTACTCATAGTCCTTTTCGCTGTATTAATCCTTAGTTGTTTTAAAGTTAATTAAAGCTTTGTTGGTAACCGCTATAAAACTCATTGATTTCCAGAAATCATCAGGTGATAAAGTAGAAGTCCTATCAAGATTTACTGTGACTTTTTGAGCGTAAATGGAAGCTAATTTTTTATCGAGTTCGTTGCTTGGTGTAACTGCCATTTTTTTTACCTTTCACAATGCTTACTTATATATAAAAACATATATACTTTAAAGATTTCACAGTATATACTTTTTGTTACATTTCGTTACACTACCGTTAAAAACACTGCCCCAAAAAGCAGTGTTTTAATTATTAGAACCATTTTTAAACTCAATTTAAAGTAAGTTGAATTTAATATCTTGCCAAATATTTATCAATTTCCCATTTAGAAACAAAGGTTCTAAAAGAGTCCCATTCTTTTCTTTTTGCCTGCATAAACTCATTATAGATATGCTCGCCCAAAGCTTGTTTAGCCACCATGCTCTTTTCCATATAATCAAGAGCTTCTGCAAGAGAACCAGGAAGTGCATCAATTTTTTGTCTTTTCTTTTCTCTATCAGAAAGATGATAAATATTAGCTTCAACAGCAAGCGGCGGTTCAATTTTGTTACGAAGTCCATCCAAACAAGCTTCTAATATAGCGGCAAATGCAAGATAAGGATTACAAGATGGATCTGGTGAACGCAATTCAACACGTGTAGCATTTCCTCGTTTTGCAGGCACCCTCAAAAGAGCACTTCTGTTTGCCAATGACCAAGCAAGATAAACCGGAGCTTCATAACCAGGAACAAGCCTTTTATAACTATTTACAGTTGGATTACAAACTGCCGTTATTTCTTTTACATGCTTAAGCAAACCGCCTATTGAATATACTGCCTCTTCAGAAAGTTGAGTTGACGTATTTTTATCATAAAATGCGTTTTTACCATTTTTAAACAGGGATATATTACAATGCATTCCGGAGCCATTTATACCAAATATCGGTTTTGGCATAAATGTAGCATGCAAACCATATTTCGCAGCAATAGATTTAACGGTAATTCTAAATGTAGCCACGTTATCAGCGGTTGTAAGAATATCAGCATACTTAAATCCAATTTCATTTTGACCATCCGCAACTTCATGGTGAGATGCTTCAATATCAAAACCCATTTTCTGCAATGTCAAAACTATTTCACCACGAATATTTTCACCAAAATCATCCGGACCTACATCATAATAACCGGCTTTATCGTGCGTTGTGGTAGTAATATTACCATCCTTGTCTTTTTCAAAAAGGAAAAACTCGCATTCCGGACCCATATTCATTTCATATCCAAGTTTTTGTGCTTCTTGCATCACTCGTTTTAAATTACATCTCGGACATCCCTCAAAAGGTGTTCCATCAGGATTATGAATATCACAAATAAGCCTTGCTACTTTTCCGCCAGAATTATCTTTCCAGGGAAGAACTACAAATGTATTTTTATCCGGATACAAAAACATATCAGATGTTTCTATACTTCTAAACCCTTTGATAGAAGAGCCATCCAACATAATCTCATTTTCTAAAATTTTATCTATATGACATGCCGGAATAGCAACATTTTTAACTTGACCATTTATATCTACAAATTGCAATTTTACAAATAAAACATGTTCATCTTCAATAATACGCTTTATATCAGCTGCAGAATAGTTTTTCCCAGATAATGTTTTATAACAAAAATCTTTCATTCTTCCTCCTCAGATATTAATCTATGTTATTAGTTTATTATATTAATTTTTTTTCAAATAGCTAAAATCTTTATAAATCTTTAAGATTAAATAAATTTAAACACAAGTTGAACCTGAAATACTTTTTCAAACAAATCTTTTTTTCTTATGGCAGAAGATATATCCGGATTGCGTTCCAGAATATTAGATTCCAGTAAAACTTCAAAAACGCCATTATCTTCATAATAATTAGCCTTAAGTGATTTAATTAACTCAAGATGCGCCCTATCTAATCCATCACATAACCTCAGAATAGCAGAAAGCTTTTTAACAAGTTTACGTTCTTTTTTATTTAACTCAGCATATTTTTCATGCTTAGTTTTATCCGGCAAAGATCCTCTATGATAACGTGCAATATTAGCTATCATCAACGTTTCATTTTCATTAAATCCTTGAAGCCCATTTTCTATAATTAAGGTCAAAGAATGTTTATTATGATTTTTAGACTCAATATTATAACCAATATCATGCAGAATTGCAGCGGTTTCAAGCAATTTTCTGCTTTTGAGGGGAATATCATCAAAAGTTTTATTAACTTCATCAAATAACATTAAAGATAATTTTTTTACTGCATACGCATGAGAAGAATCACGATAATATTTCTTAACGTACTTATCAACACACAACCCCTCAGACATTACCATTAACTTGTCCTTTCCGAATTAAATATTCAACTGAACGTAAAAAATACGCTTGATCAAATTCGTTTTTCTCGATAAAAAGATCAGCTCCTGCTTCCTTAGCCGCTTCTTTATTTTTTTTATCCGACAAAGAAGAAATAAGAATAACAGGAATTTTTGATTTCAACTCAGAACCTCTTATTGTTTTAACAAATTCATATCCATTCATTTTTGGCATTTCTATGTCTGAAATTATAATATTGTAATTTTTATAACCTACCTTATCCAAACCTTCTATTGCATCATTTGCGACATCAACATTATAGCCTTTTGCACTCAAAATATTTTTAAGCATTATTCTTGTTGTCATAAAATCATCTATAATCAATACTGAATAATCTGCAGGAACATAATTAAACTCCAACTCGTTTTTTGTAACAGGCTGTGGATTAAATTGCTTATATTCACCCGACATAATAGTCTTTAAAACTTCTGAAACATTAATTATTAAACAAATTTCACCATTAACAAGTGTTGTAATCCCGGAAATATTTTTAATCTTAAACAAAGGAGGCGCCAACTCTTTATTCAAAATTTCTTGATCACCCACAAGCTCCTCTACCACAAAACCAATAACATTATTTTCTGCCTCAATCATCAAAATTGTTTTCTTATCTCTATTATTAGGCTTAGCCTCAAAACCCAAAACAGATGCAAGATTAAAAATAGGTACCGATGTTTGATGATATAAGATATTTTCTTTTCCATCCTTTGTATAAATATCACTTGTTGAAACTTTAGTAACTGATTTTATTGAAGAAACAGGTATAGCAAAAGATTGTGAATTAATTCTTATAATAAAAGACTTAATAGTTGCCATAGTAACCGGAAGCTCAATTATAACTTTTGTACCTTTAGAAACAACAGACTGAACTTTCACTTTACCATTGAGTCTGGAAATTTTAGTTTGAACAATATCAAGCCCTATACCACGACCTGAGATATCAGTAACAGTATCCTCAGTTGTAAATCCCGGCCAAAAAATAAGATTCATAATCTGTTCATCTGTCATAGAATTAATTTCATCGAAAGTTAAAAGCTCATTTGTTATAGCTTTTTGCCGTATTTTTTCAAGATTGACACCACGACCATCATCAGTAATCTCAATAATAATTTTATTATCACTATGACGCGCACTTAAGGTTATTTTCCCTGATGGTTCTTTTCCAAGTCCTATTCTTTCATGAGGTGTTTCAATCCCATGATCAATTGCATTCCTAATTATATGTACCAGTGGAGTCTTAATTTCTTCAATAATTTTTTTATCTACACTGGTCTCACTACCTGCAATTGTTAAATCAACCTCTTTGCCGCTATCTTTAGCAATATCTCTAACCATACGAGGTATCATATGAAAAACAGTTGCAAGAGGTAAAAGCCTTATATCCTTTACCATTTGCTCAAGTTTGTTTACTACTAAATTTAGTTTTGCATCATCTTCTTGCATGCGTTTATGCAGCATATAAATTTCTTGAATACCATCATTTAGCTTAACTTGACTTTCACTCCAAAAAGAAAGAATTTGTTTATTAAAATTAACAAATACACTAGTATCGCCATCCCGCTCTACCTGAGAAATTTTCCTATCATAATACCTCAAATAATTTTGAGCCTTAAAAGAAAAATCATACAAATCTACAAGTTGATTGTGTATCTCCTCAAGTTCCAAAATATGTTTTTGAGTTTTTATTTTTGAAATTATGACCTCACCTATCTGATTAACCAATTTATCAAGCTTTTGAGTATCTACTCTTAACGTTTTAATAGCTGTTGATTCAAAAATCTGAAAAACATCCTGCCCTTGAATTTTAAGTGGTTTTTCTGGTCTTTCAAGTTGTTTTTGAAAAGTTTTTGCCGGTGCCTCAAACAGACTCTCTTCTTTTTTTAACCCGACCATTTGCTCAGTAATATCAAGGCTTTGGAGCAAAAGATCAATATCTTCTTTATCTGCAGGCTGAGTATCATTAATTAACTTTTCAACAAGTTGTATACTTTGTCTCAAAATATTAACCATTTCTCCATCTGGGCGAATATTTTGTGACTTTATTAAACTTAAAATACTGTAAACCTTCTTAAAAATAACTTCAATTGATGTATTAGCATATAAAACTATTAATTTATCAATATCCACAAGAATAACATCAGCAATATCAGATGAATCTTCCAATTTTAATATATTTTCAATAAGTTCTTTAGAGTTAAATTCTGGATATACTCTTTTTTCTTCTTCTTGAGCATTTTTGGGTCGATTTTCCAATTTACTTTTTGAAAGTGCTTCATAATCTAATACTTCAAAATTCAAAGAATTAAAGAGATTTACAATTCTAGCTGTTACATCTTTAAATTTAACTTTTAACTCCGAAGTTTCAATTTTATTAAGAATACCCGTATTTTTAGCCACGAATTCTAATTTAACAAGAATATCATCCAACCCGGCTTTAAGCTCTTTGTTTAAAGACAATTGAAATATATTCTTTAAAAAATCAATATCATATATTAATGCTAAAATGCAGTTCAAATCTGCTTTTTCCTCTGTCTTACTTAACAAATATGTAATCTCTGTAATTTTTGCATTAACATCATTTACTTCAGTTTTCAAAGCAGCTAAAAAATTTGGATCTTCCAAAGGCTCTTTATTATCATCTTTTTTAGCTTCTTCAGAAACATCTCCTTCTGCAACCGACTGTTTATTTTGAGTATTTTTAACAATTTCTTCCAACGAAGCCATAAATTTACCATAATCATTAAGCTTGACTTCTTTTTTAGCTTTTACGGAAAGTTGTATATTTAGATTTACAAAGTCAATAGCCTTATAAAGAACATCTGTAACATCAGATTTGATAAGGATTTTACCTTCCTTTGCCAACCCTAAAATATCTTCAATTTTATGAGCAATCGCTTGAATATCATTAAAACCAATCATTCTTGCAGCGCCCTTAAGACTATGGGCATCCCGAAAAAGCTCAATAATTATATCTTTGTTTTCGGGATCTTTTTCCAAAGAAAGAATATTGTTATTTATACGATGAACAATCTCATCACTCTCTTCGTTAAATATGGATAATATGTCTTCAAATTCTTCTTGCGAAAACTCCATAACGTTAATCCTTAGTCAGTTATTTTAGACTTAACAGCATCCGACAAAGAAGCAAGCAAATACATAAGCTCAATATTATCATCAGACTTTGAAATAAGCTTTTTATATGAATCATTTAAAGAGTTAAGAATAGAATCTGAAGAATCTGCACATTTTGTTTGTTCAGCTACAAAACTTAATATTTCTTCTTGTGTTGATGAAATTTGTTTAATTGTTTCAATCAACAAATTAATATTTTTATCAATACTATGTGCAAGTTGAACCCCTGTTTCAATTTCTTTTGTACCTTCTTCTGTCGCCATAACTGTTGAATTAGTAGCTTGATGAATATTATTAATTAATACAGAAATTTTAGCAGTAGCCTGTTTAGACTCATCTGCAAGTTTTCTAATTTCACCTGCAACTACAGCAAAACCTTTACCGTGTTCACCGGCTCTAGCCGCTTCTACTGCAGCATTTAGCGCAAGCATATTTGTTTGTTCCGCAATTTCTTCAACAACCCCAATAGTAGAACCTATTTGTTGAATTTGTTCTGACAATTCTAAGATAAGTTCTGCTATAATTTGAATTTTTTGTTTTAAAGTAAGCATCTTTTCAATATTATGCTGTGCTGATTCTTGTTCTTTATGAGAAAAAAGCATTGATTCTTTTATTTTTTCATATGCTGTTTTAACTGCTTCCTCACTTTTGCCAGCAAGATTTTTCAATTGAGAAATAAGCTTTATTGCCTCTGCTGTTGAATCATTTTGAGCAATAAGTGCATTTTTCTGCTGTTTTGCTTCTCCAATAACTGTTTTTAAAGATTCCTTAACTCCTGTAATATCATTTTTTATATTTACTTTAAGAGAATTAAGCACCCAACCTTCAGAAAATACAGACAAACCAATGTACAAAAATACTAATAAAATATAAATTACAAAACCCATATCAGTCATTTTAAAATGAGGACTTATATACAAAAATATAAATATTGCAACAAATAAAACAATCTCAAACATTGTTTTAAGTCTTATTTTTTGATCCAAATTTAAGTTTAACCTGATATTTTTCATCACTTCACCTTACTTATGTCATACAAACGTATTATATTTTTATATTTATAAACATTATTCAATAGAAATATTGTATAATTTATTATATCTTATTATTTTAAATTTGCATTAATTATGAACAAAAAAATACTCTTAATAGACGACAGCAAAACACAATTAAAAACATTAAAAATAATGTTCAATAGAGCAGGCTTTGATGTAGAAACAGCTTGTGATGGAATAGAAGGTTATCAAAAGATTTTTGAAACCGCACCAGATGTAATAGTTTCTGACATAATGATGCCAAACTTAAACGGCTACCAATTTTGCCGTCTTATTAAAGATAACCCGATTACAAAAGATATTCCAATAATACTTTTAACTGTACTTGAACAAAAAATTGACAAATTTTGGAGTAAAAAATCCGGTGCAGATGTATTTTTGCTTAAATCTGCAGAAATAGAAAATATTGTTGCTACAATTGAAGATTTAATAAAGAAAAAACCTATCTCAGAGGAACATAAAGAAAAAATTAAAACTCAATCTTATTCAACCGGTTTAATTCAAGCAGAGCTCAATCAAATTTTAGATAATTCACTTATGCGCTCTAGTCTGCTTAATGAGTTTAGGCTTCTTGCAATGCACCTCGAAAACAACTCTGCCATTGCTAAAAATCTTTTTGATTTATTATCTTCAGTATTAAATTTTGACTTATCACTGCTAATTCTAAATACTCCAGGACTCTCCGAAAAAGAAGTCTTTGCAAGCGGTTGCCTTAATCTTGCAGATTCATATATTAAAAAAGCTGTAGAAAAAAGTATAACTGGTATTTTTGGTCCAAACACAAGTTATACTTTAAAAACTGTTTATGAAAATTGGTGCGGAATAGAAAAATTAGACGACAAAATATTCCAAAACTCTTATATTCATCCAATTAAATATGAAAATGAAACTATAGGTGCAATATGCTTTTTTGGCAGACAAGATAAAGATATTGAAAACCAAAAACTCTTTTATGTGGTTTTAAAAGAAATTGATTTGCTTATAACAATTCAAACTTTATATGCTCAAAACAAATATTTATCATTAACAGACAGCTTAACCGGTCTATTTAACCGCAGATACCTTATGGAAATGCTAGAAAGAGAATATTCTCGTTCAAAACGATATAAAACCGATCTTGGACTTGCTCTTATAGACATTGACTTTTTCAAAAAAATTAACGACACCTACGGTCACCAAGCCGGAGATTTTATGCTAAAAGAAATTACAAGTATAATTAAAAAAATGCTTCGTAAAAGTGACATCATTTTCCGCTACGGTGGGGAAGAAGTGCTTATTATACTTCCTGAAACAAACAAAGAAAAATCATTCGTTCCTCTTGAACGTATAAGAAAACTAATCGAAAAAACAGACTTTAAGTACAAAGACACAATAATAAAAACTTCGGTCAGCATTGGAATTACTGACACCAAACAAGAAACTCTTACCCTTGAAATGCTTATTGAACAAGCAGATAAAGCAATGTATCATGCTAAACAAACCGGACGCAACAAGGTTATAATTTACGATGAGTGATATTATAAAAATCGAATCAACACAAAATAACGAAAACTATTGTCTGATTTTTTCTTTAGACAATAAATTTTACGGCATAAACGTTGAAAACGTACTGGAAATAATCAAAGTGCCTAAACTTGATGTTCCTCAAAAAATGCCCAAAAATATCTTGGGGTTAATTACTTATAACAATATTTCCGTTAAAATAATTGATATTTATAGTATTTTATCTTACAAAAAATGCAATTACTCATTAGATTCACAAGTTATCATAATTAAAACAGAAGAAGCAATTTTTGGCATAATTGTAGACAAAGCTGTTGATGTACGACAACTAAAATCTCAAAACATTCAACCCCTTCCTTATCACAGTGAAGATAATTTAGTGCAATATATATACCGTCTCGATGACATATTTGTTTCTATCATTGATTTAAATTCTGTACAAAATGTTATTCAAAAAACCCAATTTGAAACCAGCACAACTGACGTTACAGAACTCTTCCCTCAAGACCAAAAATCTACTTCAATAATGGAAAAAAGACAATTTGATTTAATTAAAAAATTTGAATCAAGTATTGAACAAATATATTATGATATCGAACAATATGTAATCTTCACTCTTAGTAAAAATTTATATTCACTGCCAATTCAAAATATTAGAGAAATAGTTAACTTAAAAAATGTTTCTATAGTAAGCCTTCCATCAAAATATAATTATATTGAAGGAATTATAAACCTTAGGGGTGATTTTATTTCAGTATATAATTTTGAAAAATTTCTTAAAATTGACAAAGGAAAAAAAGAAAAAACTTCAAGTGGAATGCTGATTGTACTAGAGTTAAAAGATTTTAAAATTGCACTTCTAGTTGATGAAATAATAGACATTACTACAATTCGCCCTAATGAAGTTATAAGAAAATTTGACAACAAATTTGAGTCAAAATATGTTGTAAGTGAAATTCACTACAATAATAAGATAATAAGCGTAATCAGTACAGACAAGCTCATCGCAGATGAACGTTTATATATCAAAGATTAATACGGATAAAATACAAAAAATATTGCTGATAAAACTCCAAACAATATAGAAACAAGATTTATATCCATAAATCTTCCTGTACAAATTTTCAACACCAAATAAACTAAAAATGCAGCACAAATACCAACTGCCAGGTTAACTGTAAAACAAGTTAAAACTACCATTAAAAATGCAGGTACATATTCAGAAAATTCTTCAGCACTATATCCCTTATGTTCAATTTCACTTGTTAATAATATTCCAATATATACAAGCACAGCAGCACAAATATAACTAGGAATTACAGATAAAAACGGTATCAAAAATATTGAAAGCAAAAACATAATACCCAAAGTAATCGGAACAAATTTTGTTTTTGCATCACATTCAACAGCTAAAACACTTTCGGGATAAACCCCAGAAGAAACACAACCTAAAATTGGAGCTACACACGAAGAAATAGCTGTTGCCATAATTGTTCCTTGATAATCAGTAACATCTTTTTGTTTAGTATGATTTAAGGCAGAAACCGAAACTGCAGTCATATCATTTAATAAAAAAACAAAAAATGTTATTATTAAGGTTAAATAATTTAAATTCAATGTTTCTCTCATATCAAGCTGCATAAAAACATTTGAAAATTCTGGAATTGAAAAAACCGGTATAGGAATTAACCCCTTAAAAGCAGCAATCAATAATGTTATCGCAATTCCAAACAAAACATTCAACCTAACATTTAAAGCTCGCAAAACTATTATTATAACTAAACACATCATTCCCATAATAACAGGTAAAGTATTTAATTCTCCAAGCTTAAGCATAAGACTTCTCGAGGAAATTTGTACAACACCCATCTCTAAAAGCCCAAGTATAGTTAAAAATAAGCCTATTGCAACAGGTAACGCTGAACGTATACAATTTGGAATATTATCAATAAGGTATTTTTTTATATCTGTCATTGCTATAAGTAAAATTGCTACAGCAGCCCAAAAAGCACACCCAAGAGCCTCTCTATAAGAATATCCCATTATCATAACGGCTGAAAAAGCCAAAAAAGAGTTCTCGCCTATATAAGGAGCAAAAACAAACGGTTTTTTAGCAAATACCGCACACATAAAACATCCAAACGCACTTGCTAAACAAACTGCCAAAAATGCTGCATTATATGGTATACCAACATTTGACAAAACATTTGGTATAATTATTAACACATATATCATTGCAAAATATACACTTGCAACAGCCGCAATTTCACTAAAAATTGACACATTTTTACTATTTCTTTTTTTCATTTTACTATAATACCCTTAAGTTTCTTAATATTCAACTTGCATGACTTGCAAGTTTGTGATTTTATAGAATATACAATATACAATAATAATATTTAAGGAGATAAAAATGCAAGTTATACTCAAAAAAGATGTTCAAAATTTGGGTGAAGCAGGTGACGTTGTTAACGTAAAAGACGGTTACGCAAGAAATTTGCTTATTCCCCAAAACTTAGCTGAAATCGCTACAAAAGGTGCGCTTTCTAACAGAGAAAAAAATATTGAAAGAATTAAAGCTAAACAAGAAAAAATGCATCAAGAAGCTTTAGCACTTACAGAAAAAATTCAATCTTTAGTTAAACTTGAGCTAGCAGCTCGTGCAGGTGAAAGCGGAAAATTATTTGGTACAATAACAACCAAAAAATTAGCTGAAGAACTAACTGCTAAACTTGGTATGGAAATTGATAAAAAATCATTGATTCTTGACAAACCTATTAACAAAATTGGTGATTATACATTAACTGTTAAATTAACATCTAAAGTTAAAACTGATCTTCCAATTTCTGTAAGTGCTTCTGAAATTCTTAAAGAAGAAATTGAAGAAGTTGCTACAGAACAAACAGAAGAAACAGCAGAATAATTTATTTTTCACAAACAAAAACAGGGTTAATCTTAACCCTGTTTTTTATTTTTGATAATCTAAACTTTACTCTTTACATTCAAAAGAAGTTAAACAAAATGCCGCCGCAGCAGCAATAGCCCCCAAAATATTAGAAATAATTGTAAAAACAACTGTTTTCCAAGTAACAATCCCTAAAAATCCTACACCTAAAGCAACTGCCGGATTAAAAGCTGCAGGACATATTCCTCCAACAGCAAAAATCCCGCTCATAACCGTCGCTCCTATAGCAAGTCCGAAATAAGAATTCCCCATTGTTCTAGCAGCAGTTGCGGTATGTAATACAACAAACGCCAACGCAAACGTAAACAAAAATTCACCAATCAATATAGATATTATATTAAATTCTGTCGGCAAAACAGGTATTAGACCATTTACAAGCCAAGTCACAATAAAAGCTGCACACGCACCTCCCAAAACCTGCACTATCCAATAAGGAATCAAATGCCGCCATAAAAGATCACCTTTCATAGCTACAGCGAGAGAAACTGCAGGGTTATAATGCCCACCTGAAACATAACCTCCGGCATAAACCATTATCATTAAAACTGCCCCTATTGCAATTGCAGGAATAACCCCGGAAGAACCAATTACCATTGTACAACCAACAGTAAATACTAAAAAAAAAGTTCCCAAAAACTCCATAAAATATTTTTTAAAGTTTGCTTTCATTCCTATCTCCTAATTACAATTACAAATCAAATTTTAGCATTCAATAACATAAAAACCATTGCCTTGTTGGATATATATTACACACAAGCTTGGAAGAAATATTCAATATAATCAATGTTTTTGGCAAAATTTTGCTATTTTTTTAGAAACAAAACAAAATCTAAGCTAAATTAATTCTTTATGTTTTAACTCATATAAAGCTTTATCTAAAAACTTCTGGGCTAAACTATTAGGATAAACAACATTCAAAGCCTCATCAACGCTAAACCAACATGCACTATCAACTTCAGTTGTCAAAGCAAAATTTTCACTTTTAACAATTACTATAAAATTACTTATCAAAGTATTTGATTTTTCAAAATAAGAAGATGCGTTAAATTTAAAATTCAAAACATCAAGATTTACTTCCTCTTTAATTTCACGAACAATTGCCTGCTCAAGGTTTTCACCCTTATTTACATATCCTGCAACAAGAATATTTTTTTTATTTCCATATTGTTGAATAAACAAAGTCTTAGTACACTCTTTATTAAAAATCACCATACTTACAGCAGCATTAAACATAGGGAACCTAAATTCTTGACAACTAGGGCAAAAAGGCACAAACCCCTCACTTATGCCAAAATTTATACATTCTTTTTTTTCTAATTTGCTACCGCATTCAATACAATACTTCATAAAAACATCATAGCACAAAGCCCACTAAGCAATAATAAAATATTTTCCTGTTAAATTGCTTACATAAACAAAAATCTTATGTAATAATCAATAAAAAAAGGAAATATTTATGGAGCAAGAAATTACAATCGGGAGAATATACAAACATTACAAAGGCAATTTATACAGAATAATTGCAATAGCAAAACATTCTGAAACATTAGAAGAAATGATTGTATACCAATCGCTTAAAAATAATGAAACATGGGTTCGTCCCAAAACAATGTGGAATGAAGTAATTGATGAAAGAAACGCACTAAGATTTACACTACAAAAATAGATATATTAATGGAATAAAGCCAAATTTAAGTGCTTATACTTTAGCTTTAGCTTCAATAATATCTTCTATAAATTTTTTTGCTTTTTCTTTATCGTTAATAGTTTGTATTATTTTCTGTGAACTATGCGCGGTAACAACTATAGTTTGTTTTTTTGTTACAAAAAATAGAATAAAAAGGATAATACCTATAACAACACCCCATAGTAATGCATAATTAACATAATTGTTTTGGAAATATATACCTAAAATTATAGATATAATTGCAAGAAGTAATAAGATTGGTTTAGATTGAGAACCATATATTATCGAACTAATGTCTTTTAAGAATATTGTTATAGAATAATTTTTACCGATTTTTGAATAAGAACTACTAACATAATCCTTTGTTAATACTGTATCTTCAAGAGAAGATATAATAGATAAATTTTGTTCCATATAAACCACCGTTACTTTGTATAAATACCATAAAGATTATAAATTTAACTTCAGATAAAATGTCGTAGGAGGGACTTGAACCCTCAAGGATTTCTCCACACGCCCCTCAAACGTGCGCGTATACCATTCCGCCACTACGACATAGCTTATATTTAAATTTCACTATAAGCATCTTACACAAAACAAAATTAATTGTAAACTATACTTTTCCATATATTACATAGTCATAAATAATTTTTGAAGCTGCCACTATAAACTCTTTACCTTGAGGACTATTATATGGTCGTTTAGCAAAAATTGTTACTATATACCTTTTTCCATCCGGAGCATACACTATACCTGCATCACCAAGCATGGACCCTATATCTCCTGTTTTGTGAATAAACTGTGCATTTTCTGGAATACCAGCTTTAATCAAACGATTATTTTTAACATGTGTCATATAATCTATTATGCTTTCTCTGCTATTTATATTCAAAAGAGATTCATTATTAATATTGTATAGCATAGTGGACATTTCTCTTGCCGTAGAAACATTTCCACCTCCTAAATCCGGAAGCCAATTCTCAATATGTGTTTTTTTCATTCCCCAATTCTTTAAAGCACGATTAACCGAATGTTTGCCGCCAATTTTAGCCATAATCATATTAGTCGATGTATTATCCGATTCTTCTATCATATGTCTGGCAAGATCATCCATTGTAAACTCAGAATATCTAGGCTTAAACTGTAATGAGCCAGATCCGCCTGTTCTATAATATTCATCCATAACCATTCTGTCATAAAGCTTAAACTGACCTGCTTCAATTGACCTAAACATTTCAATTAAAACAGGTATTTTTATAATACTTGCTGTAGGAAATATTTCATCTGCATTAACATTTGCATATTTTCCATTTTCATATTCCCATACGTATATAGAAGGATGAATAGACTTATAACTTTGCATCAGCTCACCCAGACGAGCTTCCAACATAGTCATTCTATCTGATTCGAAAAGCGGCTGCATAATCGGTTTTTTGACTTCTGCAGAAACTCGCAATGGTTGATTCATAAAATATTCGTTATTCATATAACTTAATGTTGGGTTAAGAATATAATTATAGTCTGTTTTAATATTTTTGTTTTTTAAAGGATTAAAAAGAGCCGCCTTTGTAAAGTGCGAAAAACAATAAGGAAGAACTATTCCACCTAAAAATAGCGCAAAACCATACTTAAAAAAAGATTTAATCGGATTAACCTTACGAACTACTTTAACACGCTTCATTTTTGTTCTTGAAGCAGGTTTTGAACGTCTTATTACTCCTGCATTTATACTTTTCTTAGTATATGGATCTGTATTAAAATACGTCTTTGTTGATTGAATACTTTCATTATAATATCCGTAATGATAATTATGAGCTGCTTTTGGCACTTTTTAAATCCTCTCCCCTGGACGTTAAATAAAATAACGTTACTTCCCTATAATAATTATATTATAACTCCATATTTCTATTTTTTTATAATCCATATAATGTATATTTTACTCAAAATTATTAATACTGGTCGGAACCACAAAAACCTTAACAATTCTATTATTGGGTTTTTGAATTGTAAGTGAAATTCTTTTGTTTTTAACATAATTTAAATAATCTCTAATCATATACGCAGAACTTACTTTCTTTCCGTCAATATCCAGCAAAATATCTCCAACTTCCAACCCAACTTTTTGAGCGGGCGTATTCATAATTACATCTTTTATCTTTAATTTTCCATCACTTTCCTTTATACCAATACCTAAAAGACTTGAAGTTTTATTATATTCTCTCAATATTTTAGCATCATCAAAATGCTGCTGTAAATTTTTTGTATCAATATAAGCAACAATAACAAATAATGCCAACAATGCTATAATCAAGCGATAATACATCATTCGCTCCTATTGTAAAATCTATTAAACTCAGTTTAACAAATAAATTACAAAAAAATATTAGCCAAGCAGGCTACCCTAGATAACAAACTACTACCTCTAAAAAATTAGGGCAAAGTACCTCTTCACAAAATTTATTTAACTATTTTAGAAAAATCAGCAATAAGTTCATTTTTTTGCTTTATTTGGCCTAAAAGATTTATTCTATTTGTTTTAACATTTTCATCTTTATCCATAACCAAAACATCTGCAAAAAACTTATCAATCTGTCCTGTAATCGACATTAATTCTTTAGCCAAAACAGTATAATCATTAGAGTTTACCGTCAAAAAAGCATTATACAAAGCTTTTTCAGCATCAACTTTAAATAATTCAGGTTTTACCTCCCCTATCTCATTATCTTTAATAATTCTAATAATTCTATTTGCCGCCTCATGAAACTTTCCATAATCATCAGACTTAACCATCTTAGATACAAGTTTCAAACGTTTTACAAAATCACTTAAATTACCAAGAACTTTTTTGCCAGAGATGCAAGCTTCAAGGACATCATGCCTATATTCTCCTGTATAAAGTATAGTCAAACGTTGTACAAAAAAGTCTTCGATATCAGCCACAAGTGCATTAACATCATCTGCTTTTTTAGGGAGCAGTGATAAACTATGTCTTATAAGTTTTGATAAATCAATGTTCAACTCATTTGCAATAACTGTTTTTAAAATCCCAAGTACCGCTCTCCTTACACCCAAAGGATCAGCTGAACCTGTAGGTTTTCTACCATCTAAGAATACTGCACAAATTGTATCAATCTTATCAGCAATACCAACAACCTGTCCTTCTATAGACGATGCAAGTTCTCCATCAGTACTAAGCGGATAATAATGCTCTGTTATCCCTTTTGCAACACAAGGCTTTTCGCCACTTATCAAAGCATAATCTCCACCGATAAACCCTTGCAACTCTGTAAACTCAAATACAAGTTTTGTAACAAGGTCACACTTGCAAAGCTTAGCTGTTCTCAATATATCAACACTTTCAACTCCAAGTTCTTCAGCAATATATTTAGAAAGCTTTTCAATACGAACAGTTTTGTCATACATTGTTCCCATTCCCTTTTGGAATGTAACCCCCTTAAGCTCTTCTTCTTTATCCGAAAGTGGAGTTTTCGTGTCTTGTTCAAAAAAGAATAATCCATCTTCAAGTCTTGCAACAACAACTCTTTCATTACCTGCTTTTATATTATCAAATTCATCACCAATATAATTTGTCATTGTAATAAACTTATTAATAAGCTTTCCATCCTTATACATCGGAAAGTATCTTTGATGAGAAGCCATAACAGTAACATTAACCTTTTCAGGAATATTTAAATATTTTTTATCAAAGCTACAAATAGCTGGAACCGGCCACTCCGTAAGATTTGAAACTTCATCAACCAAAGCCTCATCCAAAACAACATCTGCACCAATACTCTTAGCAGCATTTTTTGCCAATTGAACAATAATATCACGACGTTCTTTTGGACAAGCATATACATTGTTCTCTTTGAGTGCTGAAACATACTCATCCGCTGATTTTATTTCAACATGATCTGATTTAAATCTGTGACCACGAGAATACCTCGAGGATTTTACTCCTGCAACCTCTACAGGAAGTTCTTCATTATCTAATAAAGAAACAACCCAACGAATCGGACGTTGAAACTTTACATCTAAATCTGCCCAACGCATAAAATGAGACCCTTGAAGCTTTAAAACCATAGCTTCAACATTCTCACTCAAAATATCACTTGTTAACTTACCCTTTTGCTCAATCTTGGCAAAAACATAATTATCCTCAACATACAATTTTGAAACATCAACACCATTTTTCTTTGCAAATCCAATTCCTGCAGGCGTAAGCTTTTTACTTTCATCATAAGCAATATTAGCAATAGGACCCTTTATTATTTTTTCTACATCAGCTTGCTTTTGCGGCAAACCACTTATCTTCAAAGCCAAACGCCTTGGCGTCGCATATGTCTCTATATTCTCATATCCAATTTGGTTATCCTGCAACAATTTTTCAAAACTTCTTTTTAACTGTTCTTGCGCCGCAGGAATAAACTTGTATGGTAATTCTTCAGTTCCGATTTCTAATAAATATTTGCTCATTTTTTCTCTCGCTATTCTAATTAGTAAATATATTATATAAAGAAAATGAAAAACGGCAAAGCTAAACTAAAAATTACCACTCATTACTAACATCCCTATATTTATAATCCATATTTCCATGCTTTAACACCCAAGCGTAACAATTCATACCATCGTAAATGCCTCGATCTTTACCCAAAACTATATTACACCGAGCCTTAAAAAGATTGTTATAAACACTAGGTGCAAACGCTAAACCAACCTTATTATCCAACGGGATCTAAAAAACATCATATCCAAGCCTATTTGGTCCTTTTTTCCCATTTGTATCCACAACAACTGTTCTTTCATACCCAGTAGACAAACGAGTTAAGTGAACAATAATCATACCATTCTCTAACACCATAGCGTTATGATAATTATGCGTATTTGGTCCATTAGCAGTTGCACACTTCCCTGTTAAAGACTTAAAATAAATATGTCCCGTTCCGTTACAATCGTGACCATAATTTACACATGGGAATTTCTTCGATTCAGGACAATCATGTGCAACCTTTAAATACGGTTTAATTTTATCCTTTATGGTAGTTTCACCAAGCTCCCACGTGTCAATCGGACCATTTTCGTATATTGCCATCTTAAAAGCCTGACTCAAAATCGAATATGCAGTCTTAAACGCTGTTACTTGAACATGATCTTCATATTTTCTCATCAAAGTCGGCACGCTCAACACCGCAACAATACCAATAATTATTAACGTAATAAGTATTTCCGCCAAGGTAAAACCTTTATTGTTTTGCATAATAACCTCATTTCAACAATATTTACACCATTATAATAGTATAGAATACACTATGTCAATACTATAAAATTATTAAATGATATTATATACTGACGTGCTTAAAAAAATTGGCAAAAATATTAGAATTGAGAGAATACGACATGGTTGGTCTCAAGAACAATTCGCAGAAATTGCAAACGTTCATACAAACTACATAGGAAAAATTGAACGCGGCGAACAAAACCTCACACTAAAATCCCTGGTTTCACTCATAAACATCCTAGAAATTCCCATAGCGGAGATATTAAAATAACAGCCGACAAGAGTTGTTTTTATAAACATCCAAATAATTTAAATGTTAAGGAAAATTTACATAACGCACCAAATCAGCCTGCTAAAAAGGCTTAAAGACCCCTGCACCACCATTGTATATATCACTACTTTATATAAACAACATAGATAAAACAAGCAAAAAAACCATGCAAATGCACTATTCGTAAAGAAAAATGCTTGTCAAAGTTTTTTTAGCATGTACGATATATTAACGGCGTGTTGTAACCACGCCTCAGAAAAGGAAAAAACACATGTCAAAAGATGTAATTGAATTTGAAGGAACAATACTAGAATCAATGCCAAATGCAATGTTCAGAGTTGAACTTGAAAATGGACACGAAATTTTAGCTCACATTTCCGGAAAAATTAGAAAAAACTTTATAAGAATTCTGCCTGGCGACAAAGTAAAAGTCGAAATGACCCCATACGACTTAACCAGAGGAAGAATTACATACAGACTTAAGTAAACACATTAAAACCGAAAGGACAAAATAATGAAAGTTAGAGCATCAGTAAAACCAATTTGCAAAGACTGCCAAGTTATCAAAAGAAGAGGCAGAGTAACAGTAATTTGCAAACACCCTAAACATAAACAAAGACAAGGGTAAAACAAATTTAACAATTCCTAAACAGGAAATCCAACAAAGAAAACAAACTACATAAAAAGGAGCAAAATAAATGGCAAGATTAGCAGGGGTAGACTTACCTCGTAACAAAAGAATGATAATAGCCCTTACCTATATTTTTGGTATCGGCCCGACTCGTTCAGCAAAAATTCTCGCAGCTACAGGAATATCTCCTGACTTGAGAACAGACGACTTGACCGAAGACGACATTAAAAAACTCAGAGACGAACTTTCTAATTATGTAATAGAAGGTGACTTAAGAAGAGAAGAAGGTCTAAGCATAAAAAGACTTTCAGAAATTAACTCATATAGAGGCATGAGACACAGAAGAAAACTTCCATGCCGTGGTCAAAGAACTAAAACAAACGCAAAAACAAGACGCGGCAAAAGTTCTGGTCCTATTAGTAAAAAGAAATAGTTATAAAGATTTAAAAATAAAAAGGAAATAAAAATGGCAAGACCGACAAAAACTAAGAAAAAAGAAAAAAAGAACGTATTGCAGGGTATAGTACACATTCAATCTACATTCAACAATACGATCGTAACTTCTACAGATCCCCAAGGTAACTCAGTTGCATGGGCATCAGCAGGTGCTTGCGGATTTAAAGGTGCAAGAAAAGGTACACCATTCGCAGCACAATCAGCAGCAGAACTTGTTGCTAAAAAATCAATGGATCAAGGTATGAAAAAAGTTGAAGTTTATATCAAAGGTCCCGGCTCAGGTCGTGAAACAGCTATCCGAGCTATCCAAGCTGCTGGTTTGGAAATCACATTGATCAAGGACGTTACACCTATTCCTCACAATGGATGCCGTCCGCCGAAAAAACGTAGAGTATAATAAAAAGGAGCTGAAAAGTGGCTAGATATACAGGACCTTCAAATAAATTATTCCGCAATTACGGAGTAAAAGATTTATCTAACAGAAAGCTCGTTTCTTCAATGAGACAAAGTGCTTCAGGTCAGCACGGTGCAGCAAGAAAAAAGCTTTCTGAATATGCTCTTCACTTAAATGAAAAGCAAAAAATAAGAATGACTTATTTGGTTAGCGAAAAGCAATTTGCCAAATATTACCATAACGCAGCAAGAAAAAAAGGTGTTACAGGTACAATTTTGTTACAAATGCTTGAATCAAGACTTGATAATATTATTTTTAGAGCAGGCTTTGCTAACAGCCGTAAGCAATCCAGACAAATTGTTAATCACGGACACGTTCTTGTTAACGGAAAAAGAGTTGACATTCCATCTTATCTGGTAAAAGCAGGCGATGTTATAGCAATTAAAGCGTCCAGCGCTTCATTTATAAATTCAATCATTGAAGGAATTGACTCAGTTAGTGCTCCTGCGTGGATGACAGCAGATAAAGCAGCTTTAAAAGTTACTTTTGACAGAATTCCGCAAAGGGACGAACTAGATCCTGACTTCAAGGAACATCTTGTAATTGAGTATTACTCTAAGTAATTAACCGGGAGAATAAAATAATGGAATTAAAAATTAAATGCGTAAACACAACAACAAGTTCAGATGGTTCACAATACGGAAAATTTGTTATTGAGCCGCTTGAAAGAGGATTTGGTGCTACAATTGGAAACTCTTTAAGAAGAGTATTACTTTCAAGTCTTGAAGGCGCAGCTTGTACTGCTTTAAGAATTGAAGGTATCACACACGAATACACATCAATCCCTGGTATTGTTGAAGACGTAATTGATATTATGCTTAACCTCAAAGGTTTAGTTGTAAAGTGCGATTCTCCGGAACCGCAAAATATAAGATTAGATATAGACAGACCTGGTCCGGTTTTAGCATCTGATCTTCAATTACCATCCGGCGTTAAAGTTGTTAATCCGGACTGGTTAATTTGTACAGTAGCAGATGGTGGATCTATTCACGGGGATATTACAGTAGAAACCGGAAAAGGCTATATAGCTATCGATGTATTAAAGGAAAACAAAGGTAGCATGCCAATCGATGTTTTACCGATTGATGCAACCTTTATGCCTATCAAACGAGTAAGTTATAATGTTGAACCTACTCGTGTAGGTGACGTACTTGACTATGACAAATTAACTATTGAAATTTGGTCAAACGGAAGTATCGATGTAAACTATGCACTTTCTCAATCAGCAAACTTGCTTATTGAACATTTTATGCAAATTGCTGCAATTACAGGACAAATCAACTCTTCTACTCCAAAACTCAACTCAATGATTTTGGAAGATGAAGTTGAAGAAGCTGCAGAAGAATCTCAATCAAGCTTAACTATTGAAGATTTGGAATTATCAGTAAGGGCATATAATTGTTTAAAAAGAGCTTCCATTAATTCAATGTCAGAACTTCTTAAAAAATCTGAACACGATTTACTAAACATCAAAAATTTTGGTAAAAAGTCATCAGATGAAGTTATTGAAAAACTTAAAATAGTAGGATTGGATCTAGCTCCAAACCCTGAAGGCGTAGAAATTGAATAATAATTTAAAAGGATAATAAAAATGAGACACCAAACAAAAAAACATATGCTTGGAAAAGCTCAGGACCAAAGAAAAGCCCTTCTTCGTTCTTTGGCAACAGAGTTATTTCTTCATGGCGAAATAAAAACCACGATGGCAAGAGCAAAAGCACTTCGCCCTTATGCTGAAGATCTCATTTCTTTAGCAAAAAAAGGCGACTTACACTCACGCCGCCACGCAGCCAAATTTATCTTTGACAACAAAACCGGAAGACTTATGAACTCCAAAACAAAAGAAGTTGTCACAGAAGCTAAAGATAACGAAAAAGTTATGGCTGAAACTGTTTTGAGAAAATTATTTGCAGAAATTGGCAAAAAATATTCAAACAGACAAGGTGGATACACAAGAATTTTAAGAATGCCACCAAGACGCGGTGATGCGGCAGAAATGGCTTTAATTCAACTCGTGTAATCGTGAAACGATATAAACTTGAAATAGAATATATCGGTGCAAAATATAAGGGCAGCCAAAAACAGCCCAACGGAGTTGTAACAATCCAATCAGAAATTGAAACAGCTCTTAGAACATTGACAAAACAAAATACAAAAACAATATTTTCAGGACGTACAGATGCTGGTGTCAACGCTAGAGGACAAGTCCTTCATTTTGATTATGATGGAGTTTTTGTTGCTTCAAAATTCCTCAATTCTATGAACGGTCTACTTCCAAATAACATTAGCGTAAAAGATATAATAGAAGTTCCGCAAAATTTTCACGCACAAAAAAGTGCAAAATGGAGATGGTACCAATATTCTATTATTAATAGAACCCAACGCTCAGCATTTGATAGCGATTCATTACTAGTTAAAAAACCGCTATGTCTTGAAAACATAAATCTTGCCCTAAAATGTTTGGAAGGTGAACATGATTTTAGCGCTTTCAAAAATATGGGCACAGAAACACCTAGCAGTATTTGTAATATTTTATATGCAGGAGCTGAAAAAGTAAATGATAAAATTATTATAAATATTGTTGGAACTCGGTTCTTATATAATATGGTAAGAACCATAGTCGGAACCATTTTGATGATAGAGAAAGACAACCTAGACCCACAAAATATGAAAGTTATCTTAAACTCAAAAAACAGAAAAAATGCAGGTCCGACAATAAGTCCCAACGCCTTAACTTTTATGAAAGTAGGTTATGACGATTGGAATGAAGACATAAAAAATAAAATAATAAACGGAGATAAAAGAATATGAAAACTTATTCAGCAAAACCTCTCGAAGTTGAAAGAAAGTGGTACATAATCGACGCGACAGACATGCCGCTTGGTCGTCTTGCAACCGCTGCTGCAAACTTGCTTAGAGGTAAAACAAAACCTGAATACACTCCAAACGTTGATACCGGTGATTTTGTTATTGTTATCAACGCCGAAAAAGTGATTGTTACAGGTAAAAAGGAAACAGAAAAAATTTACCGTCATCATACGGGATACCTTGGCGGATTAAAAGAAATCAGCTTTAAAGCATTGATGGAAAAAGACCCAAGACTAGCAATCGAGAAAGCTGTTAAAGGCATGCTGCCACATAACACTCTCGGTTCAGAACAATTTACTAAATTGAAAGTATACGCAGGTGCAGAGCATCCACATGCTGCTCAAAAACCTGTTGAATACAAACCGGAGGTTAAATAATGACTGATAAAGAAATTATGGCAACAGGAAGAAGAAAAACTTCTATAGCAGTTGTAAAACTCGTTAAAGGTAAAGGTAGAGTTTTCGTAAATGGCAAAACTCTTGCAAATTATATCGGCAACAGACCGACATTAGAGATGCTAATCTACAAACCGCTTGCTTTAACAGATAACCAAGAAAACTATGACGTTAGAGTTAAAGCAATAGGTGGCGGAATTTCTTCTCAAGCAGGCGCTATTAAACATGCCATCTCTAGAGCATTACTAAAAGCAAATGAAGAATATAAATCTGTTCTCAAAGCTGAAGGTATGTTAACACGTGATCCACGAGTTAAAGAACGTAAAAAATACGGTAGAAAAAGAGCAAGAAAAAGATTCCAATTTTCAAAACGTTAATTTTTACAAAATATATTTACAAAAAAGGCTTGGAGATTTCAAGCCTTTTTATTATTTTATACGCAGGCAGTATTTTAATCTATCAACAGCATGTTGCTATATATTTACTATATAAATTATTAACATTTTGTTACATTTTAATTAACCTTATTATGACTGGCTTTTAAGGGGCTAAAAGCATGTCAGTGCATGCTTTTCAGGCAATTTTTTATATACATTCTATTTTATTTATATATAAAGTAAAAAAAGAGAGTATAGAGAAATGGCAGAACTACCAAGAATTACAGATCAATGGGGCAAATACGCAAAAAAAACAGAGTCAAAGCCAACTACAACAGTTACGTCAGGTAACACGACTATCACAACAAATGGCAAAACTCAAATAAATATTTTTAACCGTGGGCACAATCACTCCTGCCACAAGCCAAGTAATGTTTTTCTAAATGGAAAACACTATCATGTTCCGGTTAATACATATGCCGGAAACACAAATTTTGGTTTTCCATCAATATTTCCAAACTTTGGCTACTCATACAATTTTCCATATGGCGGCTATTACCAACAAGATAAACTATCAAACTTTGAAAAAGCAATGATAGCGATAAAAACTGTAGGGCCAGGAAACGTTTTAGCCTTAGGCGGCGGTATTCTTGCAGGATTAGGCAGTGCAATAAAAGACATGGTTACAGGCGGACCAAACGAAACTTACATACCTGCAAACAATGCTACTGCTGCAGCTGCAACATCAGCACAAAATGCTGTAGCGAACTATAGCCCAATTAACGATAAAAATTATAAGGATTTAAATGCTGTTCAAGATTACAACAGCGCAACAGATGAACTTAAACCGCTAAGTGATGCAGTCTCATCTAAAGCCAAATTAGTTAACCAAGCAACACAAACTCATCAAGAAGCTCAAAAAACAGTTAACAAACATCAATTAAATATAAAAGACATAAATGAAAAACTTACTACAGCAAAAAGCGAACTAAGTTCAGCTGAAAGTGAATTGCAAGAAGCTCAAAATGCAGATCCAAAAGATGAACAACTTATTTCTCAACTTGAGGAAAAAGTCGAGTCATTAAAAGAAAAAGTTGAAGAACTTAACGATCAATTGCAAGAAGAACAAGAAAACTTGACAGATGCTCAAAAAGCACTAAAAGACGCTGAATCTGAAAAAAGCCAAGCTACAAGTGAGTTTGAAAATGCTGAAAAGGCTTTTAAAGCAAAAGAAACCGATGTACAAAGTAAAAAAGCTAAAGCAGATGATGCTATCAGACAGGTTAATGAAGGTCTTGACCCAGAACAAATATCAACATCTACAAACTCAACTAACTCAACTAATTCAACAACTTCACAAAATACACAAGCACAAACTCCAAACATTTTAACAGTCACACCACCAACATCTAATGCTCAAGACCAACAAATAAAAGAAATACAAAATATGACAGATCAAGCTACCTTAGAAAAAATAGCATCAGGTAATGAATACTCACTAGATATAAAAATTGCAGCAAAAGACAGATTAAAAACAGTCATTGAGCAGTCTTCACAAGGAACAAGATTAAACACTGAATCATAATTAAGTAAAAAAAAAGAGGTTAACACCTCTTTTTTTTACATAATGTTATTTTATTAAATTAATTAGTTGCCTTTTCCATAAAAACTGATATGATAACTGTATAAATTTAGTATATAGATTATACAGGAGAACTCAATGAAAAATTTATTTAAAAGCTTTATTCCTGTTGCACTTGCAGTTATTATATCTGCATCAACAGCATCGGCAGATCCAACATTTAGTGACCTGCCTGAAACCCACTGGGCATATACACAAATAAATGAACTCGCTAAAGAAGGCATAGTTGTAGGTTATCCTGATAAAACATTTAAACCTGATGAAAAAATAACCAGAGCAGAATATGCTGCAATGGCAGTTAAAGCTCTTAAGCAACAAGATGCCGATATTACAGACATTATTAATTTTTCTGACGTGCCCAAAGAAAATTGGGCATGGGAAAGTATTCAACGAGCAGTGCGTTTTGACCTTATTGATGAAACAGACGATAATAAATTTAGGCCTAATGACGCCGTAACAAGAGCAGAAGCAATAGAACTCGTTATAAATTCACTAACTACAAATGATATAACCTTAGAAGATGCAAAAAGTATTTTAGAAAAAAAATATATTGATGCAAACACAATTCCTGAATGGTTTATAATCAAAGCCGGAAAAGCCGAAAAACTAGGAGTTATTATTTCTATCCCAGGCAAAGAAGCTAATCTATATGCAACAAACCCAGCTACTCGTGCAGAAGTTGCAGCCTTTTTACAAAAAATGATTGAACAAGTCAAACTAGCTCCAAATGACAAATTAGCTGAAGTTTTAAAACCAATTAAAGCAGAAGGTATAGTTCTTGAAGATGCTAAAGTTAAAGGTAACGTTGGTATTATCCCCGCAGGAACAACTCTTCCTATTGTAATAGAAGATGATTTAAACTCACAATCCAGCATGATTAGCGACGTTTTTGAAGCTAAAATACCTAAAAACCTTATCACTCCAGAAAGTTATCTTTTAATTCAAGAAGGAGCAACGGTTAAAGGACTTTTAATTGACAAGAAAAAAGCTATAATACTTATTAGAAATGGTAAACTTGTACTTAATACAAAAGTTATCACAACTGCTAACGATCAAACTGCAGCATTTTATGGCGTAACAGAAACTAATCCTAAACTTAGCATTTGGAGAAAAATCTTTAAAGGCCTTAAAGTAAAATATACAAACGGCGAAGTTTTGTCTATTAAACTTTTAAAACCTCTAAAAATTGATCTTACAAATAGCTGGATTATTGAATAATGAAAAATTTAACTAATTAATTTAACAAAAGCGGTACTTTTTCTAAAATGTAGTACCGCTTTTTATATGAAAATTTTTACCTAAAAATCTTCAGGCAAAAAAATGTTTTGCTCCCTTAAAATATCCAAAATTTTTTCATATTTTTTTGTTCGCTTTACCAAATATTGATATGTACGAACAACATTAATAACATCATAAGAAGACAATAAAATTTTACGTCGTCCACCCTCTATGTTTTCAATTACCTTTGCCATTTTACCCTCTCTTTCTAACCATATTTTCTTCGACATTTTAACCAAAATTCTTTAAAAATAAACTAAATTATAAACAATATGATTTAGAAAATTATTTTAAAATTGTAAAAAATATTTGAAATTAGGCAAAAATTATTATAGTTTTGTTTTAAGTAAAAAAAAGGTGTAGCATGACAAAAATTATTTCCCAAAATATAGTTTTAAGTAAAAATCAAAATTCCATCCAGCACAAAAAAAACCATGCCGGAGCCACAGCTATACCTGCATTTAAGGCTTATCCGGATACACAATTATATTCTAATACCGATGAAGAAACAGTTAAAAATACAGGGCTAATATTTATATTCGGTCTTGCATTAAGAAATGCGTTAAAACATTTATCTGACAAAATGTTTACATCATATTTCTCTAAAAATCCAAACATCAACCCAGAACAACTGAAACAAATTGGACTTAATATGCTTGTTGACAAAGGACTTATGTCTAATCAAAGACTTATTAAAACTCCAACTGCAGACATTTACACAGACAAACTTAAAAAACTTAATCTTATAATAGAAAAAACAGGACAAAATGCACACTTTGACTATATTAACAAAGAAATAAAAGTCAGTAAAAACACCTTACTATCCTTACCACATGAAATAGGTCATGCAGTGCAAGAACACTCAACAACAATCCTAAAAAAACTCCAAAGATTTCGTGGGAATTATACTTTTTTAGCTCTACTACTTTATGGCCTCGGAAGAAATAAATCTAATGCTCCGGATGGAAAAGAAAGCTTTATAGGTAAAATTCAAAATACATTACATAAATATAACTTATTCATTCCACTACTTGCTTTTAGCCCAGAACTAATAACCGAATTTGTTGCCTCTAAAATAGGTATAGACTATCTTAAACAAACAAAAGCTCCTAAAACTCTTATCAATGCCGCAAAAAAACATTATGCAATCGCCTTTTGCACCTATCTTGCATTACCTTTGTTTGCGATACTGGATAACTTAATTTATCAAAAGGCAACAAAAAATTAAGCCAACTGCAAAAAATTATTTTCTGATTTAAACCTTCCACATTTTATTCGCTCAAGACGCTCACGAACATCACCAGCATTCTGAGAATTTGGTTTCAATTTTAAAAACTTTTTATAATAACGTACTGCACTATTTGATTTACCCATTTTATCAAAACATATTCCTATACCAAGAATAGCCTTATAATATTGTGGATTAATTTTTAATAACTCAGCAAAAATAGCTGCTGCTGATTGATAACGCCCCAATTCAACCAAAAGAGCCGCTTTATGTTGATAAGCTTTTAAAAACGATGGATGTTTTTCCATAATTCGCTGATAAACCATAAGCGCCAAATCATATTCCTCCAAAAGCTCATGAGCAACACCAAGTTGTAACTGAGCCTCTATATTATTACTATCGAGTAAAATAGCTTCTTTTAGACTTATAATTGCAACACACGGCAATCCCATACTCATAAAGCAACAACCAATCTCAAAAGGAATACTGGCATCATTTGGCTTAATACTCCGAGCTTTTTCAAGGACATTTAACGCTTTATCAACTTCTCCCAAATGTACATATGACTGAGCCAAGCCAAGATAAATCCGAATATTATCACGTTCAAGCATTAAAGCAGAAAGATAATTTTTAACACTTTCTTTAAACATTTCATTTATTCTTAAAGCATCTGCCTTAACCAAAAATTTGTATGATTTTTTAACATCAGAAAGAGAAGACTTCTTAACCAAAATCTCCTCCATTCTATCCCCTCTGTTTCCTTCAATTAGAAACGTCACTTTCCCTCTCTTTATTACATCCCATTTTTGGGACAATCATCAATTACATTAATATTTTAGACAATTTGAGACAAAAAAATATCAACCCTAGGGTCTATATTATATTAACCTTAAGATTGATATTTTAATTAAAGGTTTTAAATTTCGAATTCACCACAGTAAAAAGAAACAATATGAAGACCGCTTATACCTAAGCAATCTATCATTTTAACTTCTTTTTCACAGCCATGTCCATGCTTAACCTTTGCATTTTTAATAACCAAAATACCATCAGCTTCTTTTGTCGTTTCTACATCTACACAACCGCATATACAAGCATGATTTGTGCATATATGGATTTTGTCACATCCTTTTTTTTCTACCATATCAGCAATTTGCTTACAAATACATTTCGACATAATTTATCTCCTTTTTAATGTTAACTGAAACCTTTTAACTAAAAGGTCAAAATTTTATATTGTTAAAACAAACTCAAACCTGATAAATTAAACAATTCCCTCTCTAATAGCCTTAACCGCAGCTTGAGTTCTGTCATCAACTACAAGTTTTTGAATAATATTACAAACATGCGCCTTAGCAGTATGCTCGCTTATACAAAGCTCTGATGCTATATCATTGTTTGAACTTCCATTAACAAGCAGCTTGAGAACTTGATACTCTCTTTCTGTCAAGTTAGCATGTTTTGCTCGAAATTCAGAACGACTAACATGCTTTTTAGGAATTATATTTCCACCCTTAGAGCGCAATTTGGGTACAATTCTGGAATCAAGCCATATAGCACCATCTTGAACTGTTTTAATTACCATAATAAGATACTCGGTATTAATATCCTTTAATGCATAAGCATAAACACCAACACTAAGTGCTTCATTAATCTCTGCATCATCTTGATGTGATGTTAAAATAATAATTTTTTGTTCAGAATTTTCTTCTAAAATTTTTTGTGCAGCCTCAATTCCAGAAATATCCGGCAACCCAATATCCATCAATATAACGTCCGGCTTATAAAGTCTTGCTTTTTCAATAGCCTCTTTGCCGTTTTCTGCCTCGGCCACTACCTCTATATCATTACCTTCTTCAAAAAGAGTTCTTAAACCAACTCTAACTAGTTTATGATCTTCTACCATCATTATTTTAACTTTTTTATTAATATTATTTGCCATATCACTCTCTCTAATAAAATCCTTTAATATAATAAAAAAATAAAACATGCGCTTCATTAGCCAACATGCAAAATTAAAAGAGATTATTAAAAAACTTTCTATTTAAAATATAATTTGAAAAAACTCTATGAATTCTTCAACATTTTTAAATTTGTAGCTGCATCTTTATGCTCCGGACATAAAACCAAAACTTTATTATACAATTCCGCAGCTACATCGGCTTTTCCTGCAAGCTCATTTGCCAATGCTAAATTATATAAATAATCCCAATTTTGAGGCTCAACTCTCACTGCTACTCCAAGATTTTCAAGAGCATTTTGAATATCCTTATGCTTAACATTTATCATACCAAGCTTAGCCCGACAAATAGGATTTTCAGGTTCTATAAAAACAGCCTCTTTATACATTCTTTCCGCTTCATAAATATTATCCGTTTCATAAAATATATCTGCCAGAAAAATATAATACTCACAATTTCCAGCATCTAAATCTATAGCTTTTTGCATCTGTCTTATCGCATCATTATAATTTTTTGAATAAAAATTAACTTGACCCAAACCATAATAAATATCCGGATTATCAGGATTGCATTGCAACGCTGCTTCAAATTTTTTAAATGTTTCTTCAGTATTGCCATTATTATATAAGAATAAAGCCCAATCACAATAAACCGAACTTAATTGACTTTTATATACTTTTGCATACTTTAAATCAGACCAATCAATAAGCTTTTGATACAATTGAATTGATTCCTCATAACGTCCATAAAGTCTATATGCATATGCTAAAGTTTCTGTAAGTCTTATCGATTCGGGGTATAGTTTCATTATATCTTCAAGAACTTTTATACCTTCTTCTATTCTATTAGTTTTGATATAAATATTCGCTATTATATTTTGCAAAACCTGTATATCTGCATTAGGGGTATTTAAAGCAGGTATAGCAATATCTAAAGCCAAATCATATTGTCCGCTATTATAATAAAGATTAACTAAATCAACTTGCAAATACGCATCATTCGGAGCCAAAACCAATAATCGATTCATTACTTCAATTTCTTTTTCAGAATTGCTTGTTAATTCATATAACTCTTTTAAAAGATATAAAAGCCGAATATTATTCTTATCAACATTCAATGCAAAATTCACATACTCAATAGCATTTTCAAACTCAGCCAAATCTTTGTATATTGATGCTATTTGATAATAGTAATTAAGCTTTTCACCTTCTTTAATATCAAGGTTTAAAAGTCGTTTATAAATATTTAAAGCAGACTTTTTATGATTAACACTGTTATATAATTCTGCAAGCGGAACAAGAATATCTACAGACTCTGGATTAGTTTCTAAAATCTGAAGGTAAGTATCAATAGAATTATTATTTTGTCCAGTCCGCTTATATGAATCCGCAAGCATTAAAAATAAATCCAATCTATCAGGGAAAATTTTGACAAGCTTTTCAAGATGTTCTATAGCCTCATTCAAGGCACTTGTATCATAGTAAGAACGAGCTAAAATAATTCTAAGCCTATCATGAGTAGGATTTTCTTTAAGATATTTTTTTGCAAGCTTTTGGGCAACAGGATGATTTCCATTTGCAATAGAAATTCTAACCTGTTCATAAATATCATCCGGACTAATAAATAAATTTTCTCCATTACCAGCCGAACCGCTTTCCATAACTGAGCGAATTAATTTATATAAAACAGCTAATAAAACAACAATACCAACTGTGATTAACAACATTATAGTTTGATTCATTCTTATATTATAACCGTAAATTTATTATTTATGAACCATCTAATAATATTAGTTGTTTGCTGAAATTTCATCAGTTTTTATAAAATCACACATAGCCTCAAGACGCTTATCTTCCATACTATCAATTAACTCTTGAATATTTTTTATCTTTCCTAATGCAAATCCTGTCTCTGCAAGCAACACACAATCATTACAAAGTCTATACTCACTATATTTTATTGAACCTGCATAATCCTTTGATTTACCACAAGCGCTACAAGTAAAAAATTCATCTAAACATTGAGGATTTTCTTCAATATCATCAATTCTCATTTGAGCTGCAACCTGCTGCATTTCTTCAATTATTCTTAATTGTTCTTCTTTATCCATATTAATTTCCTTTTATTATGTGCCAAAAAATTTTGTTTAAACTATGATTATTATATGAAAAATAACCGCTCATCATATTTAAGCACAAGAAGAGATTCATGGGTAGAGGTCAACATAGCTAATGTTGAACATAATATTGCTGAAATAAAAAAATTTATTCCTCAAGACAAAAAAATTCTTGCAGTAATAAAAGCTGACGCATATGGACATGGTGCCCTTATGCTAGCACCTACATTTATCGCAAGCGGAATATCAATGCTTGGGGTTGCCTCACTGGATGAAGCAAGACAATTACGAGAAGGTGGATTTGATCTTCCTATACTAGTGCTGGGTGCAGCACCGGTTTGGGCTTTTGACTGGGTAAGCGAAAATAATATAACCATTTCTGTTTTTTCCAATCAACATATAGAAGCCGCCAAACAAGCCTATGAAAAAACAGGTATAAAAGTTCCTGCTCACGTAAAAATAGACACTAGCATGAATAGAATAGGTATTGCTCCTGAAAAAGCCCTTGAATATATAAAAAAAGTTCAATCTTGCGGATACATAGATCTTAAAGGTGTGTTCACACATTTTGCCTGCGCAGAAAATAAAAACCTTACATTAAAACAAATTGAAACATTTAAAAATATAGTAACTAAAATTGAAAATAAAAATAATTTAATAATTCATTGTGCAAATACCGCAACAACAATTGCATATCAAAAAGAAATTGACTTCACAAATATGGTTAGAGAAGGTATTGGACTATACGGACTTATGCCGGATTTGCCTAATGACACTGCCAAAAAACCAAATCTTAAACAAGTAATAGGTCTCAAAGCAAGAATAGTAAATATACACACCGCACAAAAAAACTCCGGAGTCAGCTATTCATACTCCTATAGAGCTCCCAAAGAAATTAAAATCGCAACTATTCCAATTGGCTACGCAGACGGGGTCTCGCGCTCCTTATCAAACAAATTAAAAGCAAAATTACATAATCAACAAATTACACAAATTGGAAATATTACAATGGATCAAATGATGTTTGATATAACAGGAATAAATGCCAATGAAGGCGATATAATTACACTTTTAGATGAAAATCTCTCAATAAATACTTGGGCACAAGAATTAAATACAATTAATTACGAACTTACATGCCGTTTAAAAGTCCGCCTGCCAAGAGTTTATGTAAGGTAATTTAAACAAAAAAAAAGCTCCAATAAGGAGCAATGCTTTTAATAGGAAGGGAAGGTTAGGAAGTTATAAAATAAGTCTGTGTTTACTTGATGTTTTAATTACGTTTAATTATCTCTTACATATATATAAAGTATATAAACAAATAAAAATTTCACTCTTCCTCTTACTTTGTTACATTTCTTTACAACGCAATCTCAAACAATACAACTAAAATGGTTTTTAACAGCTACTTTAAATCACCGCAACAAATAAATACAAAAGATTAATCTGCGACGCGCTCAAAAATTCTTTTATAATTCCTTTCAATATCAAAAAGATTACTCAAATTATCGGTAAAAGCAGCTAAACACAACCCAACAACAGCACTGCATAATAATATAACTAAAACTAATTCCAAAGTAATTGCAAAAGCTTCTTTTTTTTTCATAAGGTTTTTATCTCACACAATCTGTGCTAAACTAAGTTTATGTATAAATTAAGTTTAGCACATCTTTACCCAAAATTACTAAATCTTTACGGAGATTTAGGAAATATTACCACACTTAAAATGCGATGCAAATGGCGAAACATTGAACTAAGCATTACCCCAATAGATATAGATGAAAATATTAACCCACAAAAATACGACATCTACTTTATAGGTGGCGGACAAGATTTACAACAATCAATGGTAGCACAACAACTTCAAAACCAAAAAACCGCTCTAAAAGACGCAGCAGAACAAAACGCAGTCTTTCTTGCAATTTGCGGAGGTTATCAACTTTTAGGTGAATACTATCAACCTCATGATGGAAAAAAACTTTACGGTGCAGGTCTTCTCGATGCATACACAATTGCAGGTAAAACCAGATTTATAGGCAATGTAACTGCAGAAACGTCTTTAACCTCACCCAGAACTTTGGTTGGATTTGAAAATCACAGCGGATTAACTTTTTTGAAAGAAGGTACAAAACCTTTGGCAAAAATTCAAATTGGAAACGGAAATAACGGTACAGATAAAACTGAAGGTGCAAGGAAAAATAATATTTTTGGCACTTATTTACATGGCGCTTTTTTACCTAAAAATGTTCATTTTGCAGACTACTTAATCGAACTTGCACTTGAAAAAAAATACAAGGAAAAAGTTCAACTAAAACAACTAAACGACTCAATTGAAACAAAAACACACGAAAACTTAATTGGAAAGAAATATTAAACAATGAAAAGCGGATTTATAACAATAATAGGTCGCCCAAATGTAGGCAAATCAACGCTTTTAAATAAACTTTTGGGACAAAAAATTGTAATTGCGACAAACAAACCCCAGACAACAAGACGCCGAATAAAAGGGATTTTAACAACAGAACAAGGACAAGCTGTCTTCATTGATACTCCCGGAATTCATCGCCCACTTGATAAACTTGGTGAATTTCTTGCCGAAGAAAGTAAAATGGCTATACCTGATGCAGACATCATACTTTTTATGGTCGATGGCTCAGAACCGGCAGGCAAAGGCGATAGATGGATTGTAGAAAACTTACTCAACGTACAAAAAAACATAATTATAGTATTGAATAAAGTTGACAAAATAAAAAACTTGCAAAAAAGAGAAGAAATTCTTTTAACATACAAAACCCTATTCAAAACAAATATCCCAACAGTTAAAGTTTCGGCATTAACAGGTAGAAACGTCGATACCCTTATAAGCACTATATTTAAAAAATTACCGAATGGCGAACTAATATACGCAGAAGACGAAGTAACAGATGAAAGTATTCGAAGCATAACACAAGAAATTATACGTGAAAAAATTTTGTTAAATACAAAAGATGAAGTTCCACATGCCGTTGCAGTTCAAATTGAAAAATATGAAGAAACTCCAGACATAGATAGAGTTTACGTCAATATAATCGTTGAACATTCCAGCCAAAAAGGTATACTAATTGGTAAACAAGGTGCAATGCTAAAAAAAATTGGAACCGAAGCAAGATTAGAACTGGAAGAACTTGTTCAAAAAAAAGTTTTTCTAGCATTGCAAGTAAAAGTTGTAAAAGATTGGCGAAAAAAACAAAAAAATATTGATAGCTGGGTCAATTCTTAACAAAACTTCATACTTAGACAACACCAAACTCCTCTCACCATCTCCAGTTTTAGCTTAAGCTTAACTATAAAAAATTTAGTTGCAAACTTTATATCAACATACTTTTTTGTTTATGTTATCTTGTTATTGATAAATTGTTTAGAGTAAAAAGAGGAATAAAATATGTCATTACCAAAAGTAGCATACTTTTCTATGGAAATTGCAATGGATCAATCGCTTTCGACATACTCTGGCGGTTTAGGATTCCTAGCAGGTTCCCATATGCAATCAGCAGGCTATTTGCAAATGCCTATGGTAGGAGTTACAATGCTTTGGTCTTATGGTTATTACGACCAACGTATTGATCACGAAGGCAATGTAGAAGTTGCATATATTAAAAAACATTATGACTTTTTAACAGATTTAGATCTTTACACTGAAGTAGATGTTTTTGGTGAAAAAGTCAAAATCAAAGCATACAAAGTAGAACCGCAACTTTTTGGTACTTGTCCTGTATTCCTATTAACTACTGATATAGAAGGTAACTCAGATTGGGCAAGAAGAATATCTCACAAACTCTATGACGGAGATGAAAGAATAAGAATTGCTCAAGAAACAGTACTTGGTATTGGTGGGGTTAGAATGCTTCAAGCAGCAGGATATGACTTTGACGTTGTACATATGAACGAAGGTCACGCACTCCCGGCAGCATTTGAACTTCTTAGACAATATAATGGTGATTTAAATGCAGTAAAACGCAAAGTTGTATTTACAACTCACACACCAGTTGCAGCAGGAAATGAAGTGCATTGGGTAGATACATTACTTGAAGGCGGATTTTTTGCAGGTTGCTCAAGAGAAAGAGCTGTTGAACTTGGTGGGGAACAATTCTCACTAACAGTTGCAGCATTAAGAATGTCAAGAATTGCTAACGCAGTTTCTCAACTACATGGTTTAGTTGCTAACAAAATGTGGGAATGGGTTGATGGAAGATGCCCAATCCGAGCTATTACAAATGCCGTAAATATTCACTACTGGCAAGACCCAAGAATAGCTAAAGCTCAAACTCCAGATGAACTTTTAGCTGCTAAATATGAAATGAAAAAAGATCTTTTCAAATACATAGCAGATACTGCAGGTAAAAGATTTGATCCGGATGTTTTGACTATAACTTGGGCAAGAAGATTTGCTGATTACAAACGTGCTTGGCTTATCTTTATGGATAAAGACAGAATAGGCAAATTGCTTGAAGAGAATAAAGTTCAATTAATCTTTGCAGGTAAATTCCACCCGGATGACACTATGGGACGTGAAATGTTCAACAAAATTCTTCATAAGTCATATGACCTCAAGAATGTTGTTGTCCTTCCGGGATATGAACTTGAATTAAGTGCAAAACTTAAAAAAGGCTCTGATATTTGGCTTAATACACCTATTCGCCCACTTGAAGCATCAGGAACTTCAGGTATGTCTGCAAACATGAATGGTGCTTTGCACTTCTCAACATATGATGGTTGGACAGTTGAAGGTACTTTCCCAGGTATCAACGGCTATACAATCGAATATCCGGGATTAGATGATGATATTCCTTGGGAAGAAAGACACTGGAAAGATCATGACTGTATGATGAACATTATTGAAAATCAAATTATCCCAACTTACTATGAAAATAAACCAGAATGGGCAAGAATGATGCGTCAAGCTATGAGAACTGCTGAAGCATACTTCAACTCAGACAGAATGGTTATAGAATACTATAACAGAATATATAAACCAATCGCACACGAAGAATTTTCTGCAGAAGGTGAACATACCTCTGTTAAAGTAGATAAAAAAGTAAATGCAGATGCTTGGACTTATTCAAACATCAAATAATATTTAACAACAAATTATAAATTAGTACAAAAGGTGGTTGAATAACCATCTTTTGTATTTTAAAGTCAAAATATGAAAAATACAGCACTGGATTATGTTTGTATCTTTACAGGCGGCTCTATACGAGGCGCAGCATACGTTGGCGCACTTAGGGCAATGGAAGAACTCGGAGTAAATAATAAATGCTTTGTAGGGTCATCTGTTGGCTCTGTAATTGGTGTATTTTATGCCGCCGGTTATTCGCCAAATGAATTAGAAGATATAGTTAATGAAATTAATTTTGATCTCTTTAAAGATATTAATTTTTCTTTCGGAAAAGAATTTTCCATTAGCAAAGGTGAATATTTTTTAGAATGGCTAAAAGAACATATTGAAAAAAAGATTTACGCTAATAATTATGAAAAAGGTAAAAACCCACCTGTCACATTTAAAGATTTAAAAAAAGATATTATTATCCTTACAACAGATTTAAATTCAGCAAAAGTAAAAATTTTTTCTCGCAAAGAAACCCCTGATTTTGAAGTAGCTAAAGCAGTGCGAATTTCTTCCAGCATGCCAGGCTTATTAAAACCATTGATTGATAATGGACATATTCTTGTTGATGGTGACCTCTCAAGAAGCTGGGCTATATGGAAACTCGTTCCCAGTCTATTTGACTACAACTCAAGAATATTAGAATTTCGTCTCGAAGGTGGGAAAGAACGCTATAACATCGATAATACAGCAGAATATCTAAATGCCGTATACACAACATTCTCAAACTTTGCAGCAGACCATATAATAAGCACCTATCAAGACAAAGATAAATTTGACTATATTAGGCTTGATACTGGCGAAGTTAATATTACAGACTTCAATCTACCTTTAGAAAAGAAAAAAGAACTTTATAAATTAGGATACCAAACAACTATCAATTTTTTCAAAAATCAACTTCCTCAAAAAAGAGCTACCTTATTACCACATTACAATAAATTTCTTAAAGCATTGCAATCTATAAAAAATTACATAATAAATTCTAAATACATAATAGCAAAAAACACCCTAGCTGAGCTTTTTGTAGAAATTTCTAAAGCAAGGAAAATTATAGATACTGCATTCTACGAAGAAATTTTAGCATTTTATGAATTTTTTATGAACAATTTATTTTTAACACTTGGTATAATATCTATCATAAAAAACAAAAATACTATTCTCCAAAAGCTTGATAACATTATTGAAAAACTGGAGGCAAAAACTCAAGAAATAGAAGAGTTTATCAATACGGCTTCATTAAATCATTAATTGTAACTCGATTGGCTTGAGGAGCCTCAATATAATCAAATTGCGGTACGTAATTTTTCATAGCCAGCATTTTGTTTAATTCACAACTAAGAGTAGAAAAAGCAACAGGAACTGACTTGCTGAATTTTTTATTAGCAGAATACTCTAATACTGTTTCTAAAATATCTATAAACATATTTTTGTTAATATGCGCAAATTCATAATCTTCAAATACCTCAAGTAAATACGGATAAGTATCAACTGCTCCAAGCTTATTAATTTTAGCAATAAGCTCTCTAATATCTATATCAGAAATATCAAGTGTCAAAATTTTCAAATAATAATTAGAATATCTATAAATATGCTTAAGAATATTTTCATCAGATTTCATTCGTATCGCATATTCATAAAAATCCCTAAACGCTATATATATATCATCACTTTCAAGAATTTCACCATTTGCATATATCGAAAGATAATCACTAATAAATTGTTCTATTTTATCTTCCAAAGCATGCTTAGAAAAGTTTTCCTCAATACGCACAAAATAATTGGCAAAAAGATTAATAGCACTTTTCCTTTGCAAAGTTTCTATTAAAAAAGCTTTAATTTTTTCCAAATTATTTCTCATAACACCCTGCTTAATATAATTATTTCATATATTAAATAAAAAGCAAAAATATTAAGAAATTGCTAAATAAAAAAGCCTTATGCAAGTACGATTTTGTTACCTGCGTATCTCGCAGGTGGGTGCCCGCCTTAGTATAACCCGTTTCCTGCTAACTCGCCTTACGGCGGGCAGGTCTACTTTGATACTAACAGAAACTAAGCTCCCTATTAATAAAATTGAAGGAACAAAATAGTGCCCTGCATAAAGCAATAGTATTTTTACACATATTTTTAAAAAAGTCTACTATCTAACATAATAATTTATTAAGTTTTTAAAATAAAAGTAACAAAATGTACATAAATTTGCATTAGTATATGAGTTTGTGTAATAATCAAATATAGTTAATAGTCTAACCATTCCTTTCTTGACTTATGCGGCCTATGTGCCGCATTTATTTTGGTTTTGAATTTGTAAATAAAAACGGCTCATTAAATGAGCCGTTTTTATTTTTATAAAGAATTAATTTTTTCAATCAGCTCATCTGCAAGTTTATCAACTTTATGTAAATCTTCTATTGTTGGTTTACCTTTGACTACAATATAATCCAGCTTTTGAGCTTTAACCATTGGCATTAAAGAATCAATAGTTTCCGTAAGTCGTCCACCCCAACCAAATGAACCAAGAATAGAGAAAAACTTCATTTTAGGCTTAATCAAATTCATTAAATAAGCTACATAAACTGCTTTTGGATGAGGTCCTGCAAGAACCATAGAACAAGCCAAAACAACCGCCCCTGCATCAACAAGTTCCATAGCTATTTCGCCTTCATCTGTATGCACAAGGTCAGCCATAACTGTTTTTATTCCTGCTTTAGAAATTCTTTCTGCCAATCTTTCTGCCATTTCATAACTGCTGTTATACATTGAAACATATGGAATAACTACTTTTTTCTCAACTTCATCAGATGTCCAATTTTTATACAAATCTATTATAAATCTTGGCTCTTTATATATTGGACCATGACTTGGGCAAATCATTTGGGGATTAATTTCTTCGACTAAAGATATATATTTTTTACAGAAATTCCTATAAGGCATCATAATTTCGGCATAATATCTTTTTGCAGAAACCATCAACTCCTCAGAATTATCAGCAAAAACACTTCCTTGAGTGTGATGAGCACCCAAAAAATCACATGTAAACAAAATATTATCTTCTTTCAAATAAGTAAACATCGTATCCGGCCAATGAACCCAAGGTGCAAAATAAAATTCTAATGTTTTATCCCCAAGTGAAAGACTTTCTTTATCAGAAATAACTATAAATTTATTTTCTTCTATATGATGCTCTGCTATCAAAAGCTCTTTGCATTTCGGATTAGTAACAATCATAACATTAGGAAATTTTTCCAACAATGTTGGTAATGCACCGCTATGATCCTGCTCACCATGATTAGCAATAATATAATCAATAGATGCTATATTATTTTTCTCCAATTTTTCCACTAACTCCGGAATTAATTGTGGATAAATTGTATCTACAAGAGCAGTTTTTTTACTACCTATAATCAAAAATGAATTATATGTTGTACCCTGCGGCAAAGGAATAAGTTGATCAAAAATAGTCCTCTGGGGATGTTTTTCGCCGCAATAAAAAACATTATTAGCCAATGTTTCCATTGTTTTCCCTCCTTAATTAATATTTTTCCGGATTGAGTATATCATAAAAATATGCTATAAAAAAGCAATGACAATATATAATCCTAAAGAAATAAATATTATATTTTCGACAGATAAAAAATATTATAAATATTGTTCGGTTGCAATAATCTCCATAAAAGAAAGTCAAAAAGATTTTGACAAAATTAATATATATATTCTTGCAAAAAATTTACCCAATAAAATCTGCACCGAATTAAAAAAATTATCCAACAATATTTTAAAAATAAATTTGATTAACTTTAAATCATTAAATGTAAACAATCTTAAAATCCAAAACCCAACACTACCAGACCCGACATACTATAAACTCTTAATTCCTAAAATATTACCAAAGGTTGACAAAATACTCTACCTAGACTGCGATGTAATCGTAAAAAAATCCCTAAAAGAACTTTGGCAAATAAATATTAGCAACTATCTTCTTGCCGCAGTAAGTGACTTAAACGAAAAATTGGTACTTGATAGTGCAAACGCCCCACAAAATAAAAAAAAGTACTTTAACGCAGGTGTAATGTTGATAAATTTAAAAAAATGGCGAGAAGAAAAAACACTTGAAAGGCTTAAAACTTTTTTAAAAAACCCAACAGCCCTGCTGAGATATAGCGATCAATGCATATTTAACTTTGGACTAAACGATTATGAAATATTATTTTTAGACAACAAATGGAATTTCCACTATAACTCTCCTCATCCTAACAGTGAGAATGCCGCTATTATTCACTATGTGTGGGATAAACCTTGGCTTTTCTCCAGTTTAAACGCATATAGAAACGACTACTGGCAAGTTGTCAAAAAAACCAAATGGAAAAACGAAATATACTTATACAAAATTATCAATTCATTAGCTAACTATCATCACTGTATCCTAAAAAGAAAAATTCTTAATTTTATAAAAAACAAAATAATAAAAAAATGCCGCATCAAATAATCGATGCGGCATTGAATATGAAAGGAAAAATTATTCTTTAGTGTATTCAGCATCAATAACATCATCATCATTGTTTGAAGATGTTTGTTCTTGTTGCGCTTCAGAACCCTCTGAACTTGCACTTTGAGCTTCTTCTTTTTGAACTTGCTCATAAGCTTGCTGAGATATACTAAACATTTTTTGTTGTAATTCTTCAGATATTTTCTTAACCTCATCAACAGGTTTATTTTCATCAAGAGCTTTTTGAAGGTTTGTTTTCAATTCTTCCAAGCCTGACTTATCTGCATCAGAGATTTTACCTTCAAAATCTTTTACAATTCTTTCTGCTGAAGAAATCAATGAATTAGCATTATTTTTAATTTCTGCTTCTTCTTTTTTCTTTCTATCTGCTTCTGCATTAGCCTCAGCTTCTTTAACCATTTTATCAATGTCAGATTCACTAAGGTTAGAAGAGTTAGTGATAGTAATTTTTTGTTCTTTATTTGTAGCTTTGTCCTTAGCAGACACATTTACAATACCGTTAGCATCAATATCAAAAGTAACTTCGATTTGCGGCATACCTCTCATTGCAGGCGGCAATCCATCGAGTCTAAACATACCCAAAGATTTATTATCTTTAGCCATAGGACGTTCTCCCTGCAACACATGGATATCAACAGCAGTTTGATTATTTTCCGCAGTAGAGAAGACTTGTGATTTTGAAACAGGAATTGTAGTATTTCTTGGAACCAAAGGTGTCATAACACCACCAAGAGTTTCAATACCTAAAGTTAAAGGAGTAACATCAAGTAATACTACATCTTTAACTTCACCTGCCAAAACACCTGCTTGAACAGCTGCACCAACAGCAACAACTTCATCCGGGTTAACAGATTGGTTAGGATCCTTACCTGTAAATTCTTTTACTAAAGCTTGTACTGCCGGAATACGTGTTGAACCGCCAACTAATACAACTTCATTAACATCACCTTTTGACAAACCTGCTTCTTTTAATGCATCTGCAACAGGTTTTTTACATCTTTCCAACAAATCGTGAGAAAGTTCTTCAAATTTTGCACGAGTCAATTGAATATCCAAGTGTTTTGGACCATTTGCATCAGCTGTAATAAACGGAAGATTAATATTAGTTTCAACAACAGAAGACAATTCACACTTTGCTTTTTCTGCTGCTTCTTTTAAACGTTGCATTGCTTGTTTATCATTTCTAAGATCAATACCTTCTTGTTTTTTGAACTCATCAGCAAGCCAGTCCATAATTTTTTGGTCAAAATCGTCACCACCAAGATGTGTATCACCAGAAGTTGATAAAACTTCGTGAACACCATCACCTATTTCCAACACAGAAACATCAAAAGTACCACCACCAAGGTCAAATACAAGAACTTTTTCCGGTTTTTCTTTTTCAAGTCCATATGCGAGTGCTGCGGCTGTAGGTTCGTTTACAATACGCAAAACATCCAACCCGGCAATTTTACCTGCATCTTTTGTTGCTTGTCTTTGAGCATCATTAAAATATGCAGGAACAGTAATTACAGCAGATGTAACTTTTTCACCCAAATATGCTGAAGCATCATCTGCTAACTTTCTCAATATCATTGCAGAAATTTCTTGCGGGGTATAATTCTTACCATCTACATTAATTTTGTAATCATCGCCCATATGACGCTTAATAGAAATAATTGTTCTATCAGGGTTAAGAATTGCTTGACGTTTAGCTAACTGTCCGACCAATCTTTCACCTGTTTTTGAAAAACCAACAATAGAAGGGGTTGTTCTAGATCCTTCTGCGTTGGCTATAACAGTAGGCTTTCCGCCTTCCATAACGGCAACTACAGAGTTTGTAGTACCTAAGTCAATACCTATTGTTTTTGCCATTTTTTATCTCCTTTAAATAAGTATAATTTTTCAATCTCTTATATTTTGTTTATAACACTATTTTCAAAAAAACTTTAAAAAATAAACAAAAAATTAATAATTTAGCATAAAAGATTTTTTCCAAAACTAAAACAAAAATTTTTAAAAAACCATTATTTAAAGAATATAAAAAACAATATCAACTTTTTAATTTATCTATAACAAAACCTAAAGCTCCGCGTGAACTATCAAATATATTTCGACAAATTGCGGAAATCTCATCATGATAACTTATATTTGAATAAAATTTTAGTGCAGAAGCAATAAAATCTTCCTCTGTACTTACAATCTGAGCAACATTAGCCCTGGTTAACAGCTTATAGATATCTTTAAAATTAAACACAGTAGGACCGCTAATAACAGGTACATCCCAAATACTTGCCTCTAAAGGATTATGTCCGCCAGTATTAGAAAAACTTCCCCCAATAAATGCCAAATATCCTAATGCATAAAATTTACCAAGTTCCCCCATAGTGTCCAACATAATAATATCATTTTGAGCAAAAGTTCCACCAATAGAACGTTTTGAATAAGAATAAGGTTCATTTTTCAACATGTTTTCTACCTGCTCATAACGCTGAGGATGTCTAGGTGCTATCAAAAGCTTTGCATCAGAATATTTCATTTTGATATTTCTAAAAACATTTAAAGCAATTTCATCTTCACCTTTATGCGTACTAGCAGCTATAAAAAGCCTATTTTCACCAATTTGAATTTCGTTTTTTAATGCCGCAACTTGTTCTTCTGTCAAATTTTTTTCTATGTCAAACTTTAAATTCCCCATAACATCTGTTTTTTCTTCCGGGGCACCAATATCAACAATACGTTTTTTATCCTCTTCTGTTTGCATAAATATTTGACTAAAACATTCCAGAACTTCTTTAAAAAAGAAGCTTAAACATTTATATCCAGTATATGAAGTGGGAGAAATCCGCCCATTTATAAGAATAAGCGGTATTTTCATCATTTTAGCAATATATGAAAACATTGGCCAAATTTCTGTCTCTGCAATAATAATTTTATCAGGTTTGATAGCTTCAAAACACGACATTATTGAAAAGAAAAAATCATATGGAAAATAAATTATTTCATCAGTGTAATTAGAAAGCTTATTTTGCGCAACTTCTTGCCCCGTTTTAGTAACTGTTGAAAGAACAATATAATCTTCTGGGAATTCCAATCTCATTTTTTTTACAAGATTTTCCACAGCATTAACTTCCCCAACAGATACAGCATGAATTAAAACAGTTTTTTTACCAGATGTATTTTTAGGATAAAACCCTATTTTCTGCCAAAAACCAGCTCTAAATTTAGGTTCTACAATAAAAGCAAGTATAATAAACCAAAATAAACTAGCCGTAATAAATAATAAACCTATTTCATATAAAAAAATCATTATTTCACCCTCGAAAAAACTTCTTGAGATAAATCATCCATAGTATTAGCTAAAAAATAAGCAGAAGCAGCAACCATTGAGGCATTATCAGTGCAATACTTCATTGGCGGAGCATAAACTTTATAACCATCATTTTCTAAATCAAAAAATTTTCTTCTAATTTCTGAATTAGCTGCAACACCACCAGCAAGTGCCAACGTTTTTATATTATGTTTTTGTGCAATATTAACAGTCTTTTTTACTAAAGTATCAGAAATACATTCTTGAAAACTTGCAGCAACATCTTCTTTAGGGAGTTCACCCAAATTTTCTTTTAGCCGCCTACATAATTGTAAAACCGCAGTTTTTAAACCGGAAAAACTAAACTCATCATCACCAACTTTAGCTTGAGGAAGTTTATAAGCATACTTATCACCATTTTTAGACATCTTATCGAGATTAGGACCTCCGGGGTAGGGAAGCCCCATAAGTCTTGCTACTTTATCATATGCCTCTCCAACGGCATCATCTATAGTTTCCGCAACTATATGCTGCTCAATATAGCTATCCACCCTAATAACCTGCGTATGCCCACCACTAACAAGTAATGCAACAAAAGGCGGTTTTAAATCAGTATCTATATAATTTGCACAAACATGCGCATTCAAATGATTTACGCCTATAAAAGGTTTATCATAAGTAATTGCAAGAGCTTTAGCCGCATTCAACCCAACCAACAATGACCCAACAAGCCCCGGACCAACCGTAGCTGCATATGCTGTAATATCACTGGGGTTTAATTTTGATTGTTCAAATGCTTCGGCAATAACAAGATTAATTGACTCAAGATGTTCCCTAGCGGCTACCTCAGGCACAACTCCACCAAACTTCTGGTGTGTTTTTATTTGCGAAGCTACAACATTTGCCAAAACTTCACGCCCATTTCGAACCACAGCACATGCCGTTTCATCACAACTAGATTCTATAGCCATGATAATAACATCCCCATCAACATCCGGACCTATCTCTACCAATTTTCCACTAAAAGGCGTTTTAAACGTTTTGATAATTCTACTCATATTTATTATCTTAACTCAAAAGAATAAACTATACCAGTTTTTTTATTTTGCGATATAATTAATATATGCGAATAACAACCTCCGGAAATTTGCCAATATCAGTGCTACTTGGACTTGGTGCGATAAAAACAGGTTATGACTATTATAATTCCGAACCTCAAAATAAAAAAAACGGACTTATAAGAAATTCTGTCATAATAGGTAGCTCTATTGCCGGTGTTGTTGCTGCTCAAAAATATTCTGACATACTTATAAAGCAAAAACCCATTAAAAAAGCTGTTGAAAAAACAACAAACCTATTTTTAAATATACCCAAACCTAAATTTATCAATAACATTCTAAAAAAACTCTTTGATTCTAATCGTGATAACATAACTACAAAATTTGAAGAAACTACAGAATGTTCAAAAATTATTCAAAACTGCCTTAAGGACTGTTTTACCGTATTTTCAGCTATATGTTCAGGCATTGCTGGAGCTGAGGTTTTAAATCTAACATATTTTAAAAAGAAACCGCTGCCAAATATGAAAAATACTAAAGAAAGTGAATTAGAACCGAACTATAATATAATAGCTAATCCGGATGACGGGCTTGAACAAATTTCGAAAATTCTAGAAACAGATTTTAAAATTTTTAAAACTATGGATCGTCCAATGGCGGTTTTTGACGCTATAAAAATTTCAGAAGAAAAAAATCCCGACACAAAAATTAAAATGACAGTATACGAAATTATAGCTAACGCACTACTTCCAACATTTTTTATTTCATTAGCAATGTCGTTAACAAAAAACTTAAAAACTATTAACCGACTTGGGATTGTAGGCGCATCAGCAATACTTGGTATTCTCCTCGGACACAGACTGGCTGTACAATTTAATCGAAGTATTACTCCCCAAATTACAGAAACCTTTAAAGAAATACACAAAGATATAACAGAAAACATTGATTGGGGAAAGGATAATTGAATTTTTCAACAATAATCCTTATAATTAAAGAATGAAAAAATTAATTCTTCTATGTCTGATAAGCACCTTAATACTTATTAATTATCCTGTATCCGCTCAAGTTATTAAAGGCGAAGTTTCTATACTTGAGAAAATACCACAAGGGCTATACGGAAGTTGGATAGTGCATGGAGTTCCAATTTACTCAAACACAAATTCATTTTCTGCACCAAGTGTAGACTACTGGAACATTTATCGCAACAATGACGTCATTACACTTGAAAATCCCGAAACAAATGCAAGAGCATCTGTCACAATAGACACTGTAAACAACAATACAATTAAATTTACACGTAAATCAGATACAACAGAAGAAAAAACAATTGAAACCCCTACCATTACTATTAATGGAGAAAACTTTTGGGGAACTGACAAAATTGTTATAAAAAAATATAAAGACAACAAACAAATAAAAACAGAAATAACTTTGTTTTCAATAAAAGGCATAAAAATAGGTGGAAACTCCTCTTCAGAAATACTTAAAAAATAAAACAATCGAAAGTGAGATTTAAATGACAAAAGAATTAAATTACGATGTAATCATTTTAGGTGGCGGACCAGCCGGATTTTCTGCAGGAATATATGCAGCTCGCGGAAATGTCAAAACTGCAATTATAGACATAACAATGCTTGGGGGACAACCCAGCAACTACCTTGAGCTAGAAAACTACCCAGGTTTTGAACTAATTGGCGGGTTTGAACTTATGGAAAAATTTGAAGCACATGCTGACAAATTTGGTGTTGAAAAATTCCCAATGCAAGAAATTCAAAAAATTGAATTAAATAAAGAAATAAAAAAAATTATCACCAATGACACTATTTTTAACGCAAAAACAATAATAATTGCAACAGGCGCACAACCACAAAAACTTAATATCCCAGGAGAAAAAGAATTCACAGGCCGTGGAGTCAGTTACTGTGCTGTATGCGACGGTGCGTTTTATAAAGAAAAAACAGTTGCAGTTATTGGTGGTGGAAACGCTGCTGTTGAAGAAGCAATATACTTAACAAGATTTGCCAACAAAGTTTATATTATTCATAGACGTGATAAATTAAGAGCAGATAAAATAGTTCAAGAAAGAGCACTAAAAAATCCAAAGATTGAATTTATTTGGGACTCCATAGCTACAGAAATTACCGGGACAAATAATGTAGAAAAAATTATTTTACAAAACGTAAAAACAAAAGAAACAAAAACACTTACAACAGATGGGGTTTTTCCATACATAGGATTTGCTCCAAACACTGAACTTATTAACGGTCAAATAATGCAAAATGAACAAGGCTTTATAATAACAGATGAAAGACTAAATACTTCAGCTCAAGGTGTATACGCAATAGGAGATGTACGAGTTACACCACTCAGACAAGTCATAACAGCTGCAGCAGACGGAGCCATTGCTGCCGTTAGCGCACTTAAATACCTTGAAGAAATAGAATCAGAAATAACCGTATAACTTTTTTGTAGTATAATCTTTATACTATGAAAAAAGTTTATATCGAAACTATGGGCTGTCAAATGAATAAATCCGATTCTGAAAGAATTATCGGAATACTTGCCCAATTTAATTACCAAGAATGCACTAATCCCAGAGAAGCTGATTTGCTACTGGTAAACACTTGTTCAATAAGACAACTTTCCGCTAATAAAGCCTATAGCCAAATCGGTGTGTGGGGAAAATGGAAAAAACATAAGCCTATCAAAATAGGATTTTGCGGTTGCGTAGCACAACAAGATAAAGAAAATCTGCTTAAACGTTTTCCATACCTTGATCTTGTTTTTGGCACACATAATATCTATGAATTACCACAACTTATTAAAAAAGTTGAAGCCGGAGAACAAGTTTGTGCAATAACTGAAACTCCCTACAAAACTGATGAAACTCAATATCAAATAAACAGAAAAGGTAACCTAAATGCTTGGATTCCAATAATTGAAGGCTGCAATAATTTCTGTACATATTGTATAGTGCCATATACAAGAGGAAGAGAACGTTCCAGAGAAATGAATGCAATAATTCAAGAAGCAAAAAAAGCTATAGAACAAGGGTTTAAAGAAATTACTCTCCTCGGGCAAAATGTTGATAGCTATGGCAAAGATTTTAAAGACAACAAAACAACACTCGCAAATCTTTTACGTGAATTAAACAAAATAAATGGTAAATTTAGAATAAGATTTGTTACCTCATATCCCACTGACATTACTGATGACCTTATTGATGCAGTTGAAGAATGTGAAAAAGTTTGCAAATACTTTCATATTCCAATGCAATCCGGCAATTCAGAAATACTCAAAAAAATGAACAGACGTTATAATCGTGAACAATATAAAAATATAGTTGACAAAATACGTAAAAGATTTAAACACGTTACCATAACAAGTGATTTCATTGCCGGCTTCCCCGGAGAAACTGAAGAACAGTTCAATGACACACTCACCGCTATAAAAGAACTTAAACTTGACTACTCTAACACCGCAGCTTACTCACCCAGAGAAAAAACTATCGCAGCTAAATGGGTGGAAAAATATATTCCGGAAGAAGTTAAAAAAGAAAGGCTAGAAAGACTTAATAATATTAACAAACAAGCCTGTACAGAGTCTAACAAAAGATTTATCGGTGAAACATTGGAAGTTTTAGTTGAAGACATTAAGGAAAAAAATGGAAAACGGATTATTACTTCACGTGCCGGAAATAATAAAATTGTTCACTTCGAAAGCCCAACTGCACAAATCGGAGATTTTGTTAACGTAAAAATAGAACAAGCCTCTATGTGGTGTGTTAAAGGCTCAGAAGTATTATAAATTAAAGATATACAGCTGTATCCTCCATCAGCTTAATTTGAAAACGTGTTCCTTTCTTAATAAAAAGCCGTCCGCCTTTAGAAAAAAGAGCTATTGCTGGAGATGCAACAGTATTCACTGCCAAAACCGTTACTCCACCTACAAATGTTATAGGTGTAAGAATTATCTCCAAACCATCACCTGCAAATTTTTTAGTTAACTTCCAAGATTTAGAATAAAAATTAACCCCTGGCTTTATTGCTTTTGCTATACTTTTCCAATAAGTATGTTGCCCTTTAATATTATTTTGAAAAATTCTCTTGTTTCCAACCATTATAACTTTTGATTCAATAGGATATGATCGTCCCTTGTACACAAATTCATCTACAGCAAGCACTAGAAGCCCTCCATTTGCTGAATATTGCGGCAAATGAGAATCTTGAATTGTAGCAATAAATTTTGTCCCTGCAGGGATTGTAATATATTTATTTACTTCCGGATAAAGACTTGTAAAATAAACTTTGGACCCAATTCTCGCAGAATCATCAATCGATTGTTCTATGCGAAGTCGAAATTTTGTTCCCTTTTTTACTGTAACAAACTCGCGTGAATTAACTGCTTTGATTGTTTTTTGCGCCCCAACATATTGCTTTTGTTGGGAGTTAACTTTTGGTACTGTTGATTTTTTTTGAATTGTTGGTGCTACTTCCAAAGTACTATTTTGAGGCACACTTTGAACTCTACCTTCATTTTTCAAACTTTCCGGTAATGCCGGTAAAAACTCCTCTTTTAGCTTATTTGCATCATACTGTTTTATAATCAGCTCATTAATACTATCATCCGCCCATACAGTTTCTGCTCTTGCAGAAATCGCACCCAAAAAACTCAATGTAAACAATAAAAATAATGCTATAAATTTCCTCATAACTCCAGTTTAATAGAGAGAAAAAGATTTGTCTAATTTTAAAAGTATATTTCTTAAAGATGTCGGACTAAGCCCAATTACATTGTTTTTTGAACCTTCTATAGACTTTACAAAACTTTCATCTAACTCTTGAATACCATACGCTCCTGCTTTGTCGAGCGGCTTTTTTGTTTTTATATAAGACCAAATTTGTTCATCCGTAAGTCTTTGAAATGTAACTTTGCTAGTGGTAGCTTGAGTTTCAACCGTCATATCACTAGTATTAACTACACTAATTGATGTTATTACAAGATGTGTTTTACCACTTAACTTTTTAAGTTCCTCAAAAGCAGCATTTTCATCTTTAGGTTTAAGAAAAATCTCATCCCCCAATACTACCACTGTATCTGCACCTATAACCAAAGCATCAAAATTAATTTTAGCTGCTACTTCAAGCGCTTTATTTTTTGAAACAGTATTTATCAAATCATATGAAAATTTTTTTCCAGCCAAATTCTCATCATAACACGAAGGAATTACTTCAAAAGAAATTCCCAAAGTATTCATAATTTCACTACGTCTAGGCGATTTTGAAGCTAAAATAATTTTTTTCATAAAATTATTATAAGCTAAAAACTACTTAATATCTAAATTCTTATTGTAACGCTGATGCAATTCTTGGATTTTTATACGATGCCGTCTTTGCATTAATAGATGCACAAACTTTTTTAAGTCTTTGGCTCATTGCAAACATATTAGCTTGCATAAAAGCATAATCTCTCATTGCACCCATCATTTTTTCAGGATCCACCATTGATGGTAAGTTGTCATGATTATCAACTTTTTCTTCTGCATATTTTTGTACAAGCAGTTGGTCAATCGTATCTCTAGCCCCGATAGCCATTCCCTTATTCTCCCTATAAAATTTATTCCCTTATATTCCCTTAATTATATAAAGATTTTTTTTAGGCAAAAATTGCGTTTTATAAAATCTTTGTAAAGAAACATTAAGAGTGATAAAATAACGCTATGATAAAAAGAATATTAGAATACATAGAGTTTTTAGAAATAGAAAGAGGGCTGTCCAACAATACTATAGATGCTTATCGACGCGATTTGCACCAATTTTTTTCTTTTTTAACTGACATAGGAATACAAGAATTTAATCAAATAAAACGGCCTCATGTAAATGGATTTTTAAAATTTTTACGTGACAAAAATATTGCACCTACCAGCCTATCTCGAAAAATTGCATCGATAAAAGGTTTTTTCACCTGGCTCAATACTTTACAAATATTAGAATATAATCCTACAATAAGCCTTGAACAACCCAAATTATCTCAAAGACTCCCCAAAGTTATGACTACAGAAGAAGTAAACATTATACTATCCAGTAAACTTTCAAAACTAAATAAAGCTATAATTGAAGTTATATATGCAGCAGGTTTAAGAGTTTCTGAACTTTGCAGTTTAAGTATTAATAACATAGACTTAAACGCCAAATACGTAAGATGCATAGGAAAAGGGTCTAAAGAACGTATAATTCCAATAGGAAGCAAAGCTGTTAAAGCTGTAAATGCATACTTAAAAGAAAGAGAATATATTTTAAAAAAATACAACACAAAAACTAACGCACTTTTCATTAAAGATAATGCAAAACCAATAAATCGTTCTGATGTTTATGTTATGATACGTAAACTCGGCAAACTTATAAACAAAAATATCACTCCCCATGTACTAAGACATAGTTTTGCCACACACCTACTCGAAAATGGCGCTGACTTACGGGTAGTCCAAGAACTTTTAGGTCATAGCGACGTTTCTACAACACAACTTTACACTCATGTTAGCAAAAAACGTTTAAAAGAAATTTACTTTAACATAAACAACTAATTTTTGATATAATACTAAACATACAACTGAAAGGATAATATGGAAGAAATTACATCAAATAAACTAGCAAGCGTAATCGCAAGAATTTTAGATGATAAGCTAGGAAAAGATATCACAATTTTAAACATAAGTAACGTTTCTGTTCTTGCAGACTATTTTGTAATAGTTACAGGCGACAGCACACCGCAAGTAAAAGCACTCAGCTACACTGTAAGAGATAAAATTAAACAATTATTTGGGCGTATTCCTTTAAGAGACGAAAATGATAATAAAAACCGCTGGAATTTGCTTGACTATGGCGATGTTATTGTCCATGTTCTTCATCGAGATGAAAGAGAAACTTATGCTCTGGAAAAATTTTGGAATCATGCTCTTAAAATTGAACGTGAGACTTGGGAAAAAGAATCTGAAGAATATTCGGAATATACAAAATAGCTTAAAATTACGTAAAAATTTTTTAAAAAATTTGAGTTGACAACAAACTATGCTTTAGGTATATTATTTACACAGTCCAAGCTCCCATCGTCTAGAGGCCTAGGACACATCCCTTTCACGGATGCGACAGGGGTTCAAATCCCCTTGGGAGTACCATTTTAAAAGAGCCTAAACGGCTCTTTTTTATTTTTCAACTGTCCCCATTATCAAATTTAATATATTTCCTTGTGATTTAAAATCTAAATTTAATACTGCAATTAAACTTTCTTGAGCAATTTGATTTTGCAAAAGTCCAATCATAGCACTAGCATAATCTGTATCCGCAATCTGAGAATAAGCTGATTGATTGTTAATAATATTTGTAGCATTAATTTCAATTGAACTCATAAGACTGTTTTGTGTTGCAGATATTTCACTTCGTTTATCACTCACTGCGCTAATTGCTTTATCGGCAGCTTCCATAGAAACTCGGGCATTTTCCGCATTTGAAACGTCAAACGACAATTCATCCATATTTATATTAGGATTGTATACAACTTGAGATGCTTCAGTGCTTCCTGTTCCTACCATAAACTTAATATCTTCTATTTCATTAGGATTAGCATCATTAACAACGTTTAAAATATCTTTTCCATTATATTTTACACTTTGCATTGTTTGGTTAATTTGTTTTGTCAATTCATCAATTTCTGTTTGAATAGCTGCACGCTGTTCTTCTGAATAAACATCATTTGCGGCTTGGGTTGTAAGTTCTTTTATTCTTCCAAGCGTGTCACTCACATTTGCTAAAGCTCCATCCGCTACAGATATAAGATTAATCCCCTGCTGTGCATTTTCAATTGCAGTATAACTTGACATTGTATCAATATTTAATTTATCTGAAACATAAATATCTGATGGATTTAATTGTGAAAAATTACCACTCGCTATATCTTGAACATATTTTGTAAATTGCTCTTGCGTAGTAGATAATGCTACTTGAGCTATATTCATTGCAGCTACTGAATTTATACTCAAATTCATAAACACACCTCTTTATATATGTATAATGCCCGCTTTTTTAAAAAATGACTCAAATTTTTAAAAAAGTTTTACATAAATATACAAAAGACTACTGTGAAATTACACGCTTTAATTCTTCGATTGACCTATCAGCAAGGATTTTATTTTTAAGCTTTTTATCTTTTTTGATTTTTTTCTCCATCTCCATCGGAGCCACAATTCCCCAATTAGAATTTATTGGTTGAAAAGAAGAATGCTCAGGACAAGAAATATATGCCGCTAAAGCTCCAAGCATTGTTGTCTGCGGTAAAATTAAAAGGTTTTCTCCTTTTATATAACGACTTAAATTAATACCGGCAATTAATCCTCCTGCAATAGATTCTGTATACCCTTCTGTCCCTGTAATTTGACCCGCAAAAAACAAATTAGGCTTTTTTTTAGCTTGAAAACCCGCATTGAGAATCTTTGGACTATTAATAAACGTATTTTGGTGCATAACTCCATATCGCATAATATTTACATTTTCCAAGCCTGGAATAGACTGTAAAAGTTCTTTTTGAGCTCCCCATCTTAAATTTGTCTGAAATCCAACAAGATTATATAAATTTGCCAATGCATCATCTTGACGAAGTTGTACTACTGCATAATTTTTTTCCCCTGTTCGCTTATCTATAAGCCCAACAGGCTTCATAGGTCCAAAACGTAGTGTATCAACACCCCTAGATGCTAAAACTTCAATAGGTAAACAGCTTTCAAAAAATTTTGCATCTTTTTCAAAATCTTTACACTCTATACGAGGCGCATTTATTAAAATTTCATAAAACTTGTCGTATTCTTCTTTATTCATCGGACAATTAATATATGACGCTTCACCTTTATCATATCTGGCGGCATAAAATGCTTTATCAAAATTTATGCTATCTTTTTCTACAATAGGTGCAATTGCATCAAAAAAATGCAAATGATCTTCCCCGGTAAAACTTTTTATACTATTAGCCAAACTTTCTGATGTAAGCGGTCCAGAAGCTATAATACAAAAATCTTCCGTCGGAATTTCCTTTATTTCTTCCCTTTTTAAATTTACATTGGGACTATTTTTAATCAAATCAGTTACTGCCTGAGAAAAACCTTCCCTATCAATAGCCAATGCATTTCCTGCAGGCACACTATGCTTATATGCAAGCTTAATTAACTCCGAGCCGAGTATTTCCATTTCTTTTTTTAAAAGCCCACTCGCATTTGTAATATCATAAGAACCCAAAGAATTAGAACAAACAAATTCCGCAAGCTTATCAGATTTATGCGCCTGAGTACTTTTGATTGGTCGCATTTCATACAAATCAACTTCAAAGCCTCTTTTTGCAAGCTGTAAAGCCGCTTCAGAACCGGCTAAACCACCACCTATTACCTTTATTCTCATAATATTGTCATCTCATCAAGTGGCTGTGTGTCATCATAATTATACATATACACAAAAGAATATAAAACATCTATAGCAAAAAGCTTAGAGCCCATTTCAAGCATTATTTTAAGTGCATCTTTAGAATTATATACCTTATGCGATGTTTTATTAAAAGTTAAATTATCAAAATAATTGCAAACTCTAACTATTTGACTTTCTTGTGATATAAAATCTCCTGATTTACCATGTGGATAGCCTGTACCATCATTTCTCTCATGGTGTTCCAAAGCTACTTTAGCAATTTTTTCACTTAAATTCATCTTATTTTTTATAAGATTATAACCAATAGTAGTATGAGCTTGATACAACTTTTGTTCTTGGATAGTCATTCCTTGTTTATTAACAAGAACTTTAGGCAGACAAATTTTTCCAATATCATGGAGCAAAGCCGCAAGAATTATATCTGAAATAAAATCCTCAGACTTTCCCAATTTTCTTGATAACGCTGCTGTAAGAATAGCAACATTTATAGCATGGCATTTATCATACTCACCTAAAAGCCTGAGCTGTGATGCATAAACAACATTGTCAAACATCGCAAAATATTCATCTTGAATTTTATTTCGAATATCTTTCATCCTCGAAACAATTTCTGCTGGCGTAATTTTAGAAATATCAGTAACTGCATTTTCATATGATAATTTAAGTTTAACTTGTTCTTGGGGAGGGAGGACAGATCTTCTGTTTATACTATTAGTAACATCTATAACAGGCTCTTGAATAATCTCCTCTATATCCTTATTAATCGCTTGTTCTTCTTCAGCAGGCGGTACTACTGTAATAGTTTCTTCATTTTCTTTTCTGTAAATAAGATCTATATGTCTTAACTGCAAAAATTTACCTGGTGTAAGAACTTCACCGGAAGGAAACAAAAGCTTATCACCTTTTGTATAAATGTTAAAAGGTAATATTTTATAATTTATTAACTCTTCAACCGTTATTATCTGCATATTGACCCTTATAAATGAACACAATGATTATACCTCAATTTATCTAAAAACAGGCACTACAAATAGATGATTTTATTATTTTTCTATAACTTTGGCACTTTTCTTGTTTCCAAAATAACCATAAGCACAGATATATCAGCAGGTTTTACCCCACCTATTCTAGACGCTTGGGCAAGGTTTACAGGCCGGATTTTTTCTAATTTATCTTTAGTCTCTGTTGAAATCTGTGCAATTGAACGATAATCTATATTTGGTGGAATCTTTATTTTTTCAAGTTTATCTGTTATATCAATTTGCTCCTGCTGACGTTTCAAATAACCGTCATATTTAAGCTCAATTTCTGCCTGCTCATAAACATCTTTAGGCAACCCAAGTTCTTTTGTTTGAGGATGAAGCTCCTTTATTACTTCATAATTCAATGAAGGACGCTTTATTAACTCCGCAAGTTTTTTACCCTTATCCATAGATTCGCCATACTTTGATAAAATTGTTAAAACTTCGTCTGTAACTGATAATTTTGTATTTTTAAGACGTTCAATTTCTGTTTGAATAGTATTTTGTTTCTTACTAAACATTTCATAACGCAAGTCACTTATCAAGCCAACTTTTCTTCCAATAGGCGTTAACCTCATATCAGCATTATCTTGTCTAAGAATCAACCGATATTCGGAACGAGACGTTAACATTCTATAAGGTTCATCAATATCCTTTGTAACCAAATCATCAATAAGTGTGCCGATATAAGAAGACATCCTGGAAAGAACAATCATTTCTTTATTATCATTATACAAAGCAGCATTTATCCCAGCGACAAGTCCTTGTGCCGCCGCTTCTTCATAACCGCTTGTACCATTAATTTGACCTGCACAGAACAAACCACTTATTTTTTTTGTCATCAAAGTATGTGAAAGCTGTACAGCAGGAACATAATCATATTCTACCGCATAAGCAGGTTTAATAACATGAACATTCTCTAATCCAGGCAAAGTTTTCAACATTTCAATCTGAGCCATTGCTGGCAAACTGGTTGAAAAACCTTGAACATAAACTTCATATGTATCCTTACCTTCAGGTTCAATAAAAATATGATGCGAAGGATTTTGTGCAAATCTTACAATTTTATCCTCTATCGATGGGCAATATCTTGGACCTTTTCCATGAATTAATCCAGTATACATTGGCGATTTATCAAGATTTTTGCGTATTACTTCATGTGTATATTCATTTGTTCTAGTCAAATAACAGGGATATTGAGGACGTATAGGACGATTTGGTAAAAAAGAAAAGAAATGTAATTCCTCATCTCCAGGCTGAATAACCATTTTACTGTAATCTATAGTTCTGCTATCAACTCTGGCAGGAGTTCCTGTTTTTAATTTTTTAACCTCAAAACCCAATTTTTTCAAACTATCGGAAAGTCCTATAGCAGCTGCCTCGCCCAGCCTACCTGCGCGAATAGATTGCAGACCTATCCATATCTTACCCTCCAGCGATGTTCCTGTCGTTAATATAACTGAATTTGCCTTGTATTCCAAGCCTAATTCATCAACAACTCCGACAACTTTGCTATTTTCAACCAAAAGCGATGTAACCATACACTGCTTAAGACTAATATTTTTTTCTGCTTCTATTAAATGACGCATAAAACGCATATATTCTTTTTTATCAGATTGAGCACGCAAAGCTCTAACAGCCGGTCCTTTTGAACGATTAAGCATTTTCATTTGAATATATGTCGCATCTGCAACGACCCCCATAATTCCGCCAAGTGCATCAATTTCACGCACAAGACAAGACTTTGCCGGACCTCCAATCGCAGGGTTACAAGGCATAAGAGCAATATTTTCTATATTTAATGTAGTAAGCAAAACTTTTTGACCTAATCTCGCCGCCGAAACCGCAGCCTCACATCCGGCATGTCCTGCTCCAACTACAATTACATCATACTTGAACATATTTAAATTATAGCTCAAAGAAAGTTTTTTACTATCGGAACTTTTTAATAATATTCACGTCATTAAAAATAAACTCCTTAACATTTAAACTCCTAAACCTCACTTTGTGAGGTTTTATTTTGAAAGTGTTGATTTAAAAATTTTTTTTTGCTAGTATTCTAGTACACGTTAAAAGCAAAAAGTCGCTTTATAACAATTGGTAGAATACTTAATATGAAGCCAATATGCCGAAGTGATGAAATTGGTAGACGTGCTAGACTCAAAATCTTGTGAGGGCAACCTCGTGCCGGTTCGAGTCCGGCCTTCGGCATTTTAACTCCCTTTTCGGGAGTTTTTTATTACACATGTTTTTTATTTTATAAACTACCTCTTTTATATTCAGCAGCATCAATTACTTATTACACGCTGATTTTAAACATCAAAAAATTAAAATTTAAAGTTTCTTTCTCCTGTTTTAATTTTTTCTAAATAAGATTTTACAGCCTGGGAAATTTTTTCATCTTTTATTGTTGAAATTTCTTTATCTATGAGCTTATTGCCTATTTGTCTGGTTTCTTCTGTAGCATAATCATCAAGATATTCTTTTAGTGTCAAAATTGCATTTGGGTGACAAAAATTATGAATTTGCTGTTTTTTACAAACTTCCATAAATCTTTCACCGGTACGACCACTTCCGTAACAAGCCGTACAAAAACTTGGCAAATAACCAAGCTTCATAAGCCACTTGATTACTTCATCCAATGGACGTCTATCACTAATATCAAATTGTGCAGAATCCTCATCTTCAGGCATAGGATTAAAATACCCTCCGACACTTGTCTTAGAGCCGCCACTCATCTGCGAAATGCCTAATTTTAAAAGCCGTTCCCGACAACTTTCACTCTCACGTGTTGAAACTATCATCCCGGTGTAAGGAACAGCTATTCGAATACAAGCAACTATTTTTGCAAACGTATCATCATCAATACCATTATCGAACTCTTTAGGATCTATATCATCTGCTTTCCGCAAGCGAGGTACACTTATTGCATGTGGTCCAACACCAAAAACAGCTTCCAAATGCTCTGCATGCATCAGCAATGCTGCAAACTCATACCTGTATAACTCCAAACCAAACAAAACTCCAAGACTTACATCATCAATCCCTGCTTCCATTGCTCTATCCATTGCTTCCGTATGATAAGAATAATTATGTTTCGGACCTGTTGGATGCAGCTTTTCATATGTTTCCTTATTATATGTTTCTTGGAACAAAACATAAGTCCCAATTCCAACTTCATGTAATTTTTTATAATTCTCTACACTTGTTGCGGCAATGTTTACATTAACTCGTCTAATTGCACCATTTTTGTGCTTAACAGAATAAATAGTTTTAATTGAATCTAAAATATATTCAATAGGATTATTTACAGGATCCTCTCCTGCTTCTATAGCCAACCTTTTATGCCCCATATCCTGAAGCGCAATAACTTCATTTTTTATCTCCTCTTGGGTGAGCTTCCGACGAGGAATATGTTTATTTTTAGCATGATAAGGACAATACAAACACCCGTTTACACAATAATTAGATAAATAAAGTGGGGCAAACAAAACTACTCGATTTCCATAATAATCATTCTTAATTTGGCGAGCTAATTTATAAATCTCTGCATTTTTTTCTTTAACCTCACAATCCAAAAGCACTGCAGCTTCTCTGTGTGTAAGACCTTTTTTGAGCCGTGCCTTTGCTAAAATTTTATCTATTAACTCTATATTATTTCTATTTGCTTTCGCGTATTCAAGCGTATTAAGCACTTCTTCATGATTAATAAATTCTTCAGCCTTACGAGATTTTGGATTATACATTTTGCACCTCTGGTTTCATAATAACGCTTATAATTTTAAATGTAAAGTTAAATTAAAAATAACAATATCAATAGCAAATTTTCTTTTTACAGATATTAAAAATAATATGATTAATTCAGTTTCATATAAAAATTTTAAAATTAATCAAAAACCATTACCAAAAATTAATTCAAAAACAAATTTACTACAATCACAAAACCAAGTTAGTAATCAAGTTACTTTTGGTAATTCATCTCTTGCTACAATCCCACAGAGAATTAAAATTCAAGACTGTTATTTACCACCATCATTTTCTTTCAACGATTTAAAAAAATTAGCTCAAAATAAACTTTTAACTACATTTATCAAAGAAAAAAAGTTTTCTTTAGATATCTTTAATCAATTATCACTTCGAGAAAAAGCTCTTTTGCATCGGGCAACACCAACAGATGCCTTAACAGCCGCACGAGCAACAACACCAATAGCATTGGCTTTTAAAACTTTTTTAAATCAAAAATATGGAGAAGGTAATTATAACTTTGTCGCATTAGGCAGATCCCCTGTGCCAATTGCAAGGGTTCTTGAATTCAGCTCCGTACCTGTAAAATACTTGCCAATTTCGTGTTTACAAGGAGATGTTATTAAAGAAATTATTTCATTCTTCAACCCCAAGTCATACCTTAAATACATGGATTCAATCGGTCTCAGTTTTGATAAACTAGAGGCTTCCCACAAAAAAACTATTTTATACGATTATACTTGTAAAGGAAACTCTTTAAGAATCATGGAACAATTTTTTAAACAAATTGCCGCTATCCCCAAAAAATTTACTGAATTTAGAAGCCTTAACAAAGATTTAATGTCTCCGGAATTTTTAGAAATATTAGAAAATCAATACAACCCTAAAAATAAAACTAATATTGAACATTTTATAAATTTTTATTTAGGTGAAAGTTTTGCAGAAAAATACTCTCATATCCCCAAACTCCCATATTACAAAGTAGATGAAATATTTCAAAAACTTTCAAAACAAGAAAATATAAAAAGTAAATTTTATACCTTTCAAGTTCTAAATATCTTAAAATGCTTCCATATTCCAATCCAAAAATCTACATAAAATAGATTATTCTTCTATTCCGGAGCCAAAAAGGATTAAATCCTTTATCCTTGCTGCAAAATAAGGCATTTGCTTGTTTTTTTCTTTTAAAAAGATTACAAAAACATTATCAAAAGAAAAATTTCTTCCTACCTTAGGTTGAGTCGGTAAAAAAGACATAAATTTTACATCTAAAGCAGCTTCGCTTTTAAGCTTAACCCCGGTTTCATTTAATTTAAAATCCACCGTCTGTAATGCCTTTGCAAAATAAAGATTATCCGTATTCTTTATTATACGATTACACAAGTCGTCATAATTAGCTTCATTTTTAAATGAAACATACGGTATTTTTATTTTATCTCCCTCTATAAAATTTTTATTACCCTTGTATTTTGCCGCATTTTTATTCATTGCCTTATACAAAACATTAAAAGGTTTATTCTCATTAGTTCTATACAAGTATACTTCATCATTAGATTTTGTTTTTAACATAACAGCAAAGTCAGAAGAAGAATTATAAAATAATACACTTACATTATCATAAATAGGCTCTTTGCTTGAGTCATCAATACCAAAATACCTTGCATTATAAGGTCCAAAACTACCTGCGGATAATTGATTAAATTTATTTACAAAATCAAAATCTTTTTTAAGCATCGCATAAAGAAAATATGCATTATTATCAGCTTCCCAATCAATTTGATCTAAAATTTCACTTTTCTCTCCAAATTTTTCAACCAAAGCATCTTCAATCTCTTTCTTTAATGCTAATGAAGTAACACCATAAGTTTTATAATAAGAATCCTCACTAAGCATATCAGAAGTAAATTCTTGCTTATTTAATATTTTAACAACAGATTGATCACCATTAATAAACTTAACCGGTTTTTTAATAATTTCATTAACAAAATCATTCCAAACAAGCTGAAATGTCCCAACCCAAACTCTATTTTCAGATAAATCTTTGGATGAAAAAGTTGTTACGTTTTTTATTTTATCCATTGCAAAAGTGCCCCGAGAAACACTAACCAAAACAACACAACTAATAATAAACATTAATAACTTTTTCATATTTTTCTCCAACAATCTATATTATTTATGATAACATAAATTTTAATAAAGAAAGGTAAATAAAATGGACAAACTAAATATAGAATTACAAGGTATTGACGCCAATGGAACAGAAAAAACATTTTCACTAAATAACTTTAAAGGTCAAAAAGTTATACTATACTTTTATCCAAAAGATAACACCAGCGGCTGCACCCAAGAAGCTTGTGATTTTCGAGACAACATAAACCGCCTCACTTCAAAAGCAACAGTAATTGGAGTTAGCCCCGACAGCATAAATAGCCATATAAAATTCCAACAAAAACAATCGCTAAATTTTATTCTCTTAAGCGATTTCGAACACAAGCTTTCAGAAGCTTTTGGTGCTTGGGGCGAAAAATCATTATACGGGAAAAAATATATGGGAATTATACGTTCTACATTTATTCTGGATAAAACCGGTAAAATTATAAAATCATGGTCAAAAGTGAAAGTAAAAGGACATGTTGAAGAAGTTTTAACTTACTTAACACAAACTTCTTTGTCTTAAAATACTCAAATAATAATTAAACTGCCATAATATTGTAATATTAACTTAAATCACTTAATATATAAATATGAAAGAAAATAAAATTAAATCTTCAAAAAAAAACACCCTTAAAAAGAAATACAGTATAAAAAATATGGGAATTGATATTGATAAAAATGAATATTATGAAATTATTCTTTCTAATTCAAATCACCCGGAAGCAACATTTCTAAAAGAAAAATACGACATATAAATTTATTTGGTCTGTATTTATCAGTATATTTTAATAAATAGTTGACATTTTACGTCATATAAAATATAATTATGACATAAAATGTCATGTTAAACAAATTATTAAGAACCCGAAAACGCCGGAAAGCTGCGGCGGAAACATAGAAGATTCGGGGGTTACTTTTCGGCAGTTTATCATTCACTGTTGCATAATCTTTGTTTCCGCCTTGTTTTTTAATCGCTGTTTATCAAAATATATTTCATGCATTTCGCGACTTAAAAAAGAAAAATGCAGCCGTAATAAAAATTGCCGCTCCAATTGCAACTTCAAAAGGATAATATTTTAAATCCTCATATCTTAAAATCATTGGTAAAAGAAGAATTGCACCTGCCGGAGGAAATAAAACTTGTGAAAACTCAAAAGTAACAAACAAAAACAAACAAGCAACGATTGCACAAAAAACTAACGGTACATGCAAATACATATTCAAAACTACCCTTATCCCCATTCCAACAAAGGCTGCTGTAAGAATAATTAAAAAAATCGGCAACGCTTTTTTTCTAAGCTTACTATTAACATTAGCAAACTCTGTAAATGCAACAATTAATGGTGGAGCTATAAAATATAAATTTCTGCTTTGGACAGGTATTAATGAAATTATCATCAATAAAATCAACAACTTAGACCATTTTTTAAATTCATCCTTAAAATCAAACACGCAAGGCTCATAGTGATTTTTATACCTCAATCCTTCTTTTTCCATAAGCCATTGAGCAGCAATAATAATAGCAGACATAATTGCAACTGAAATTGGATAAACCCAAGAAGTTGTTTGCAAATAAACAGGCAATATACATGCAGAAATAATAGGGATTAAAGTTGTTTTTGTAATAGTCAATGCCAGACCTGTAAAGGCAAAACACAGCCCCACCTGAAAAATTAACGGTGCTGCAACATATCTGACAGTACAAACACCCATCAATGCGGCCAAAGAAATTAAAGCAAACATTTTACGTTTATTGCTCATCCAAGGTTGTTTGGCAGAAATCCACGCACCTATTGTTAATGCAACAATTTCAGGAAATATTATTTCTTTTTCATTAGTAAACTCGGCAATAAAAACCATCACCCCAACCATTATTATAGCAAAGGCGTATCGTTCTATTCTCATTAAATTTATATGACTAACATGCATAAAAAATAATAGAACGCTAAACTATTTTTATCAACAAAAAACAAAACTACTTAACAAACACAGATTGAATTTCTGCGATATAAAGAGTATGAAAATCTTTTTTTGGATACCAAAGATTAACAGTTTCTTTATTCAAGAACGACTGTTCTGAAAAATCTTGTCTAAAAAGGCTTTTACAAATAATTACAGTATTTGCTTCCACAAAATATGGAATCTGGTCTTCATGTGCAATAGTCAAACCTGAAGCTGAAATTTTATCTTGATCTCTGCCTGAAACAGTTCCAAAATAATTTAAAGTTTTTCTATATTCTTCATTAAAAAATGTCAAAGAAAATTTTTCCGAAACATCAATAAATTCTTTTGTATAACGCTGAGGTCTAATTACAACAAACGCGACAGGTTTTCCCCACATAACGCCAAAACCACCCCAAGATGCCGTCATAGAGTTAATCGCTCCATTAATTTCTGACGTAATAAGCATCCATTTTTTCCCAATCATTTTAAATGTATTTTGATCTATTTCTAATGGTAGAATTTTTTTAAAATTACTCATTATACCCCCGAATTCAATTTAGGAATTTTTATTCCAAATATTTTTTCAATATCAACGCTATTTAGAATTGTATCAATTATTGCGCCAGGAGTCAAAGTTTGAACAGAAGCAACATCTTTAACTATTCCCAGTACTTTTGTATCTGAATATTCTTCAATAAGCCTAGGCGCAGTTCGTATAGCAATATCGTCGGTACCTTGCGGATAACGATTAATAATAACCCCTCTAACATCAATTCCTTGAGAAATAGCAAAATTTATTGTTAAAAGTACATGATTTATTGTGCCCAGATCGGGTCTTGCAACAATAACAATAGGTACATTTAAAAGTTTAACAATATCACTGGTTAAAAGTTTTGGAGAAACCGGCACACATAGCCCGCCAGCCCCCTCAGAAATCACAAGCTCACACTTATCGTTAATTATCTTATAATCCCTTAATATAGCATTTACATCTACATGAACTTTTTCTATTTCTGCAGCCAACGATGGAGCAGTAGGTGGTTTCATAAGGTACGTACATGCCGTTTCGACAAAAGCGTCAATTTTTTTTACAAACGCCAAATCCGGAGCAATTAAAAAACCGTTTTTTTCTTCTGCCCCACTTTGAAAAGGTTTGTAAACACCGGTTTTATAACCCAAAGACTGCATCAAAGCAGCTAAACCTGCCGTTATAAAAGTTTTACCAATATCTGTATCTGTACCTGTAATAAAAATATTCATTTTCCATGATACCATAATTGTATGATTAACACGATTAGTAAATCACAAATACAAAACTTTTTAAATACAGCCAAAGGAGATATTATTGGAGGTATAATTGCTGCAGTAATAGCACTGCCGCAAGCGCTTGCTTTTGGTGTAGCAACAGGATTAGGGGCATCAGCAGGGCTTTGGGGCGCAATTATTTTATCTTTATGCGTCGGATTATTAGGCTGCAAATTCCCTCTTATTGCTGGTCCAACAGGGCCAACTGCAATAGTTTTGGCTTCAGCTGTTGCTTTATATGCAGAAAAACCGGCTTTGATACTTGCTATTCTTTTTCTTACAGGGCTTTTTCAGTTAATCCTATCCCTAACAAAATCCGCTGAAATTGTAAAATTTGTTCCTTATCCTGTCATATCAGGATTTATGAATGGAGTTGGTACTATTCTGATTATTTTACAAATAGCACCTATTTTAGGACACAAAATGTATTCCTCTCCAATGCTAACCATACAACATCTTAATGAAATTTTTTCAAATGTTCAAGCTGCACCTTTTGCTCTTGGCATTTTAACTCTTGCAATAATTTTTTATACACCTAAAGCGATAGTAAGAATTATTCCTGTTCAACTAATAGCTCTTATTTTTGTTACATGGCTTTGTTCAACTCTCCAAATACCGGTTGAGAAAATTGGTGAAATAAAAGTTACGTTACCACAAATATCAATTCCTGCGATATCTCTTGATGAGTTTATCAGCATTTCTCCATCAGCAATAATCATTGCAATAATATGTTCTGCTGAAACTCTTTTAACTACTTTGGTAATAGATTCTTTAACAAAACAAAAACACAACACCAAAAAAGTACTGGCATCTTTAGGCATAGGAAACATGGTTTGTGGGCTTTTTGGCGGAATTATCGGTGCCGGCGCTGCAATGAGAAGTGCTGCAGCTGTTAAAACAGGTGCAACAACCAGATTCGCATCATTTATTCATGCAAGCGTACTTATAGCTATTATTTTTCGATTTGCACCATATGCAGCAGAAATTCCTCTTGCCGTTCTTGCGGGAATTCTTATAAAAATCGGGTATGACATTATAGATACAAAATTTATCAAAGTTCTAAAATACGCCCCGAAAGATGACTTAATTGTTTTATTTGCAGTATTTTTCTTAACTGTTTTTCACGATTTAATTTTTGCAATTAGCACAGGTATAGTAGTTGCTGCCATTTTATATGCAAAAAGAATTGCAGATCAAACTAATATTGAAGTTAAAGAAATTTATGATAATGATATTATGCAAATAGAAAAAAATCTTGTAAAAGATTACAACTACAAAATACGAGTAGTACATATTGACGGACAATTTTTCTTTGGTTCAACAACTCAAGTAGTATCAAAATTTGAAGAACTTCTTGGAACTAAATACCTTATTTTAAACTACGAATCCAGTGCCAAACTCGATATTTCTGCAATTTTTGCATTAGAAGATATTATAATCAGACTAAAATCACAACATATTAAGCTATTTATGGTAATAAAAAACGAAGAAATTAAACAACAACTTAAAAATCACAAAATAGAAAATCAAATAGGACATAATCATATTTTTTACAGTGAAATAGATGCTATAGAAACAGCAAAAAAATACTTAAAAAGAAAAATTAAAAAACTGTCAAAATAAGTTTTAATTATTGAACCTATTGTATTCTTGTTGTATTATCTTTTTAAAGATAAGAAAAGAGGCAAAATATGCTTGATATTAAAATTATTAGAGAAAACCCAGATAAAGTTAATGAACTTTTAAAAAGACGTAACCCGGAGCTTTCTATAGATGAAGTTTTAAAAATAGATACTGAACGTAGAAAAATCCAATTTAAAGCTGATGAGTTGCGTGCAAAAAGAAAAGCAGAATCTCAAAAAATCGGTTTAATGAAAAAAAATGGTGAAAATACTGACGGAATACAAGAAGAAGTTCGCAAACTTGGAGAGGATATAAAGTCACTTGAAGAACAAGAAGCAGAACTTAACGAAAAACAAACAAATCTACTTCTTCATATTCCAAATACTCCGGATGAAACAACTCCAATTGGGCTTAGTGAAGAAAACAATGTTGCAGTCAAATATTTTGGTGAGCCTACAAAAGCCGATTTTGAGCTTAAAGCTCACTGGGATATATGTACAGAAAAAGGTTTCGTAGATTTTGAACGTGGCGTAAAACTTGCACAATCGAGATTTTCACTTTATAGAGGACTTGGCGCAAAACTCGAACGTGCAATTATAAACTTTTTCTTAAATGTTCATACAACAGAACATGGCTATGAGGAAATTTTACCACCAGTCTTAGTTAACTCTGACGCAATGAAAGGGACAGGACAACTTCCAAAATTCAGAGAAGACATGTATAAATGTGAAAACGAAGATTTGTTTCTCATTCCAACTGCAGAAGTACCTGTTACCAATATTTATGCAGGAGAAATACTATCAGAAGAAGATCTACCAAAATACATGACAGCATATACGCCATGTTTTAGGCGAGAAGCAGGCTCCGCCGGAAAAGACACAAGAGGTCTTATTCGTCAGCACCAATTTAATAAAGTAGAACTTGTTAAATTATGCACTCCACAATCATCAGCTGAAGAACACGAAAAACTTACACTTAACGCAGAAAGAGTTTTAGAACTCCTTGGACTTCCATATAGAAGAGTTGCGCTATGCTGTGGGGATATCGGCTTTTCAGCTAAAAAATGTTTCGATTTGGAAGTCTGGATGCCGTCATACAACGCATATAAAGAAATTTCCAGCTGCTCAAATTTTGGCGACTATCAGGCAAGACGTGCAAATATTAAATACCGCAATAAAGAAACCGGAAAAGTAGAATTTGTACATACTCTAAATGGCTCTGGTTTGGCAGTAGGAAGAACTTTTGCAGCTATACTTGAAAACTTCCAGCAAAAAGATGGTTCAATTGTTATACCAGAAGTTTTAAGACCGTATATGGGAGTTGACAAAATATAATGACAACCAACCAAAAAGGATTATTTATAACATTTGAAGGCGGAGATGGTTGCGGGAAAACTACACAGCTCAACTTATGTGCAGAATATCTTCAAAAAAAAGGTTTTTCTGTTCTTGTCACGAGAGAACCCGGCTCACAAGGTTTGGGAGAAAAGCTCCGAGAAGTCCTTCTTCACTACAATGGACCTGTAGCTCCAACTTGCGAAGCATTTTTGTTTCTTGCCGATCGCGCACAACATATCAATCAAATTGTTAAACCGGCATTAGAAACAGGGAAAATTATTCTTTGCGACCGTCATACAGACTCCTCAATTGCATACCAAGGCTATGGGCGTGGAGAAAATATTAAACAAATTGAACTTCTTAATAATATTGCCACCCAAGACATAAAACCAAACTTAACTTTGGTTTTTGATGTGTCTGAAGAAATTGCCCAAAAAAGAGTTGGTTCACAAAAAGATCGAATGGAATCAGCAGGAAAAGATTTTCACAAAAGAGTAAGAAACGGTTACCTTGAAATAGCAAAACAAAACCCAACAAGGGTAAAAGTTGTAGATGCAAATCTACCCATAGAAGAAGTTTTTAAGCAAGTAAAAAAATTAATTGATAATATAATACAAGGATAAAACTATGAAACACCAACGATGGTACGACAAAGACCCACTTTTAAAAGAAGCACTAGAACTTTTAAAACTTCAACCTGCCGATAAACAACCGGGAGCTGTAGATTTTATAATTAAATTGCAAGAAGAAATTGCAAAAGATGTTATTGAAAAAGTATACGATATGGTTAATGAATATCAACAATCCGGTAATCGTTGGTATGACAAAGATCCGGTACTTCTTAAAGCTATGGAAACCCTCAGAGTTGCATCTCCACAAACTCAACGAATTGCCGCAAAAAAATTATTAGAAAACCTCGCAGCGATGGCAGAAGAAAACGAAAATGACTAAATTTCTCAAAGATATTCAAAATTTAAAAGATACAAGAGGAATTGCTATTCAAAAAGTCGGAGTAAAAGACGTTGAAATTCCACTAATTATTCAACGCAAAAATGACTCTGATCAAATTGTTTCCGCTAAAGCCAGAATGAGTGTATCACTGCCTCAAAACTACAAAGGCACACATATGTCACGCTTTATGGAGGTTTTGGATGAATGGCGCGCAAAAAATTTATTAGGTGTTGATATAAAAGGAATTTTAAAAGACGTTCAACAAAAATTAAATGCACAAAGCGCGCATGTCCGCTTCAATTTTAAATATTTTGTCAAAAAAGAAGCACCAATAAGCAAAGCTCAATCCGTAATGGGTTATGATTGTTCTTTTGAAGGAAATTTACAAAAGGATGAATATAATTTTTTACTTGGGGTAAAAGTTCCTGTAACAACGCTTTGCCCTTGCTCAAAAGAAATATCAAACTATAGTGCCCATAATCAACGAGCACTAATAAAAATTATAATAAATTACGATGAGAACCAACATATCTGGCTAGAAGACTTAATCAAACTTGCAGAAAGCTGTGGCTCGTGCGAACTCTATCCAATTTTAAAACGAGAAGATGAAAAATACGTGACAGAAAAAGCATACGATAACCCTAAATTTGTAGAAGATGTAATACGTGATGTAATTTTAAAACTTAAAGAAAATAAAATAATAAAATCCTTTGAAGTTGAATGTGAAGCTTTTGAAAGTATTCATAATCACTCTGCTTGGGCATATCAAAAAGAAACTATTTAAAATGATTGAACAAAAACTTGAAAAATTAAAAGAAGAATGCTTAAACTGTCAAAAATGTCCCCTCTGCAAAACTCGTACAAATATAGTTTTTTCAGGAGGAATTCCAAACCATAATTTAATGCTTATAGGTGAAGCCCCTGGATATTGGGAAGACCAAAAAGGAGAACCATTTGTAGGCAAAGCAGGTCAACTTTTGGATAAAATTTTTGCCTCTGTAGGACTTTCAAGGCACAAAGATGTCTATATATGTAACACTTTAAAATGCAGACCCCCGAACAATCGTGATCCGCTACCAGAAGAAAAAAAAGCATGCCGCGCTTTTTTAGATGCCCAAATTGAAATCCTTAAACCTAAAATCATATTGCTTTGTGGTAGAGTTGCTGTTAATTCAATGCTTAATACCAATATAGGAATAACAAAAATCCGCGGAAAATGGTTTAATGGACCCAATAACTCAAAAATGATGCCTATTTTCCATCCATCCTACCTGCTTCGTAATGATTCACGAGAAAAAGGTAGCCCTAAATGGCTTATGTGGCAAGATATTCAAGAAATAAAAAAATATTACAATCAAATTATAAACGAATAAGCATCATTTTAGATCTATCTTTAGAAATTAGTGAATGAGGAGCATTTTTAGGCATTATAATCATTTCGTTTCTTCTTAAATCATAAATTTTACCTGAAATAGTAAATTCTATCTCTCCCTCAAGAATATAAACACAAACATTTGAATTTAATGCATGAACACCAATTTTTTCATGAACATCTAACGCCATAACCCTAATAGATCTATCTTCATTTTCCACCAAAATATTTGTATTTATTGAGCCGTCTAAATATTCAACTGCCTTTTCGGGTTTAAAAATTTCATTAATCATATCACTTTCTCCTTTTTGCCATTTTAAATTTTTTTCTTAATTAATACATTCGACAAAAGTACAATCAACTCTCCTAAACCTACTCTTAACCTTTACATATATTTGTAAAAGTTTGTATAAATTGATAGCAAATTAAATTATTTAGGACTATTATTAAAAACATATGCTAAGTTTAATTGAAAAAGAGAAACAAACTGAAAATCTAAAATTATCTAAACCGGATTTTTCAACCAAAACCGGAAGAGAATTTCTAGCGTTTTATTTACAATCAAAACTAAAAAAAATACTAGCACATGATAAAAAAAATGAAATTCCTATCTTCAAAGAAGTTCGTCCGGATTTTATTTCAAGATTTTCAAGAAGATTAATAGATAAACCACATCAACGAATAATGATAGCTATTACAGGTGAAAGTGCAAGCGGTAAAACCACTATTTGCAACACCATAAAAGAAGCTATTTCAAAGTTTAATATGCCAATTGAAATAATCAGTGCAGACAACTATTTTAATGATATATCTGAACTTATAAAAAAATACGGTTCATTTGACGCACTTCGTGATCAAGGTTATGACGTAGATTCCCCGGAAAGTTTTCAACTTAAATTGCTTAAAGAAGACTTAACAAAATTAAAAAATGGTGAAAATGTAAAAATACCTCAATACCTGGTAAACGGAACAGGAATAAGTATACCTAACGCAATATTAAAGTATTCTAAAAAAATTATTGTAGTAGAAGGGATGGCTTCTGTATACAAAGATATAAAAGATATATTTGATATAAAAATATATGTCGATATAGATAAACAACTTCAAAAACGCTGGTTTCTCAACAGAGCCGCGCAAAGAAATCAAGATAGCGTAAATGCATTAAAACACTGGGAATATATTCAAACAGCTTCAGTAAAATATGTTCAACCACAAAAAAATGAATGCGATGTAATTATCAATGGAGAATCATATTTAGATTATTACAAACAATTCATAGAATATATGTATACTGTTACAAACAGCTTTAGTTCATAATTCTATTTATGATTACTTTGCGCAAGTTCTATTCCTTTTAACAAAAGTTTAAGCTCTTTTAAAGCCTGAGGATCGCTAATTGCGTCAACTGCAATTTTCAAAAATTCTAACTTTTCTGCTTGAGAAGAATATTTTTTCATTTTGTCTTTAATATAATTTTGAATTTCCTCCGATTCAATACTCTTCTCCGATATATTTACTTCAACTCTACCGTCAGGATAAAATGTTTTAATATATTTTCTAGTTTTATCATTAAAATACTCAACAGTTAATTGCTTACGTAACCTTATTGCAGTATTTTTCATAACAGACTCGGTTACTGCAGCATCCATTTGTTTAGGGACATCCATTTCCTTTATTTTATCTTGAGGTCCATGAATTTTAACCTTTTCATCTTTTTGAACAAGCCTAATCATTGGAACTGCATCTGTTCCTGTAGCAAGAAGTGTAACTTCTTGATTCCATTCAAAATCAAATAAATCCGACAAAGTAATGTCCAACCCAACAGCTAATTTTGCCAAGGTTTCTGCAGATGAAAAATTTTCTCCTTTTTCAAGTCTTGCTAACTGTCGAGGATTAAGATCAATCATCTCAGCTAACTCTTCTTGCGTAAAACCACGCATTTTTCTTAATTCTTTTACTCTAGCACCAAATGCTTCTTTCAAGTTTTTCATACTCTTCTCCTAAGTAAAAAGTGTAATACGTTTGGTTCAACCTTTTAAGGTCTTAAAACAGCATTAATTAGAAAAAATACAAAATATCAGACGCAAAATGTCTGATATTTTATAATTTTACTGCAGTTTTGCGTGTTCTAACGAGATAAATTTTAACTGTTATAGGAATTTATTTAATTAACCTTAACTCCGTTTTGCTTAATTTCTTTTTTATCTGTTCATGTTGTCGAGTAATAAAAAGGCTTTCTGCTTGCAATGTCCTAAGTTCCGAAGCTGTAAGGGCATACTTTGCATCAATTAAGATTTTTTCTGCCTCATCATATTTTTTTAAGTTCAACAAAACTGTATACTTTAATTCCAACAACGATTTTTTTAAGGCAGCAGGAATTTCAACCCTAAAAGCCAACGCTTTGTCCACGTATTCTTTTGCAATTTTATCATTCCCCATAAACTCATAAATATTTGCAAGATTTGCTAATATTTTTACATTAGACGGCTCAAACATTTCAGCTTCTTTATACAAGTTACAAGCCTGCTGAAAATCACCACAAATTATAAAAATACTTGCCAACAGATTAATCGCCTTAATTAAGCCGGGCGTGTAATCAAGCGCTTGCTTAAGTTTTTCGATTGCATTATAAGTATTGTTAAAATAAAAAAGCTCATCTTCAGCTTCACGATAAAGTCTCTCTGATCTTAAATCCAAAACCAAATTTTTATCTTTTTTTTCCAAAATACTCATTTATTTAATTCAATCTTCCCCCGATTTATCTCACTTCAATAATACAATTTAGACATGACCCAGTCTAGTCAAGGCTTCAGACAAAATCAAAACAAAACGGTCAAAAGCATGTCTCGCATGCATTTTAAGGTTTTTAGTGTACAATTTACAATTTTTAATATACTTTGCTTTTTAACTGAAACTCTTATTACTATTGCAATATAAACCCTTAAAAAAAGTTAATATTTTATAGTTTTATATCATCCTAATACGTGATAAAATAAATTTATGGAAAAAAAAAGCATTACAGAAGGTCTTAACAGAAAAACTCGCAATATAGATATTGTTTCTACAATAAAACTTGTAGAAATGATAAACAATGAAGACAAATATGTTGCCAAGGCAGTAGGCAAAGAAAAAAAGAAAATTGCTCAAGCAATTGATGCAATATCAAATTCATTTTTAGATGGTGGAAGACTTTTATATTTTGGAGCTGGCACGTCAGGACGCTTAGGTGTCTTAGACGCATCTGAATGTCCACCTACATTTGGTGTTGACAGCTCAATGGTACAAGGTTTTATTGCCGGTGGTGACAATGCTCTCAGAAACGCAATAGAAGGCGCAGAAGACAGTATAGAACTTGGCAAAGAAGACTTTATAAAATCTAAAGCAACCTCTAAAGATATCATTACTGTTATTTCAGCTAGTGGAAACGCAAACTATATTTTATCAATTTTACAAAATGCCCAAAAACAAAATATCAAAACAATAGCGATATGTTGTAATAATAAAGCAAAAGCAAAAGCCTATGCTGATATTTTTATTTGTCCAATAGTTAAGGAAGAAGTAATCTCCGGCTCAACCAGGATGAAAAGCGGAACCGCACAAAAAATGATATTAAATATGCTTACAACAGGTGCAATGATAAAAATTGGCAAAACTTATCAAAACTACATGATTGATGTAAAACCAACAAATGAAAAATTAAAAATCAGAGCAATAAATATAGTAAGTGAAATTGCGTCAATTAACGAAAAGGAAGCTGAAGAAATACTGAGACAAACTGATTTTAATGTAAAAAAAGCTGTAGTAATGAAACTGCTTAATACAAATGAAACTACAGCAGAACAACTTCTTAAAGAGAACAACGGTATACTAAGAAAAATCAAAAATCCCAAGACTTAACATCTATTTTTTTTGTTTTAAAATAATATTTATGGAAAGAATTAAGAAATTATATTCGAAACTTGGCGCACTAGATAAATATATTCTTAAACAAATTATTGAAATTTTTATCATGGGCGTTGTAATATTTACATCTATAGTATTTGCATCAGATACATTTATAACACTTATTAAACAAATTTCGATGTATGGAATTCCATTCCACATAGCGTTAATGATAATTGTACTAAACCTGCCGTCAGTAATCGTTATGACAATTCCAATGGGAACACTTTTTGCAACAGTAATGACACTAAATAGGCTAAGTCTAGCCTCTGAGTTAACAGTAATGAGAGCATGCGGTGTATCCATTAACCGCATAGCTAAACCTATATTTATTTTTGGTATTATAATGGCTTTAATCAGCTTTATTATTAATGAAACGATTGTGCCTGTAACAACGCAACAGTCAAAAACTCTTGCTCTATGGTCACTAGGTCAAAAAAATATACCAGAAGACAAAACAAATTTTACATTTAAAGAGCTTCAAGACGGAAGACTTTTAAAAAGGCTATTTTATGTTCAACATTGCAAAGACAACACGCTATATAATGTGACAGTCCTAGATATGTCTAACAAAGATACAATACAAATAATACAATCAAAACTTGGAGGTGCTTCACCCAAAGGATGGGAATTTAGTAAAGGTGCAGTTTATACAATATCCAGTGCTGAAAGTGTACTTAATACAAGTTGGTTTGGAGAAACTGTAATTGACTTTGGTTTAAATTTAAAAGATGAAATATCAAAAGATGAAGCTCAACAATATAACTTTATAGCGCTTATGAAATATCTTGAAAAAAACAAATATGATGATGCAAAAGAACTTGCTAAAGCTAAAATTCAACTTTATGATAAACTTGCATTACCAATTACAACTTTTGTTTTTGTTCTAATTGGTGTCCCACTAGCTATTACTCCGCCCAGAGTACGTTACAATCGCGGTTTCTTATTTTGTATATTAATTATTTTTGTATACTACTTAATACGTGCATTATCAATTTCATTTGGTGAATCTCAAGCTATTCCGGCTGCTTTGGCTGCTTGGACCCCCAATATTGTGATAACTATTTGGGGTGCAATTATGTATTACAAAAAAGCATACACTATTGAATAAAATTAATCCCAAATAAAATAACTTGGGGGATTAAATTAGCAAAAAAGTTTTATCAAATAAAATAATGACTCTTAAATTAATTTTAAAACATTTAATTTTTGCAATAGCAATGTCAGGTGCTATTAATTACGGACTTATAGGGTTATTCAACTTTGATATTATTAGCTATATATTTGGAGCTGAAAGTTTTTTATGCCGAATAATTTATATTACAATAGGTTTTTGTGCAGTTTTTTCGGCGACATTTGCAGTAATCGACTGCCAATGTCATTGTGAATTATTTAACAATAAAAAATAAAAGCTACCTTTATTAGGCAGCTTTTAAAATTACTTAACGAATATTTACCTTACAAGTTATCACTTTCAGTTATACTAAAATCCTCAGTTATTTCGACTAATATGGAATCTTTAGTATTAGCCTTGTATGGAAGTCCTGGAGTAATTAAGCCGGTAAGCAACCCGACACCGGCACCAACCGGAAGACCAATTGCCATTCCTGTTCCCCAATTATGTGGACTAGCCATTGCAGAACCTGATACTCCGGCACCTGCACCCACAACTAAACCACCTGCGGTATATCCAGCAACTTTACCGAATGTTGCCATTTTTGTTGCGGTAAGAATACCATCATTCTGAAATACTCTGCCTGAAATTTGTATATTCTGCCCGGATGGCAACCCTATTTCATTAAAGGTTAAAGCTACTTTTGCATTTTTATTAAATGCACGCTGCTTATCAAGTACAGAAATTACTGCACTAGCAGTAGATCCTTTAGGTATAAGAACAGAGCCTTCTTCCGTCACAACATCATCAACAAAGTTAAACTTAACAGTTTTACCAACATCTAAGCGCTTTGAATTAAAAGGCTCAGCAAAATTTACTCTAATAACATTACCGGCTTGCACTATTTTTCTATAGTTTGTGATTGTTATTTTATTATTTGGTGCACCGGATTCTATTCGCAAATGCTCAGTTCCTGTAACAATTTCTCTTGCCACATATTTTTCTTGAACCAACCCCATCGCCATTCTAAGTCGATATAAAATAACTGCTGCTTCTGCACGATTTAAAACTTTATTAGGCAACAAAAACGCCATTTCCGGATAATTTACATAAATGCCAAGCTCTACAGCTTTTGCATACTGTTTTTTCGCCCATACCGGAATAGTATTACTATCACTAAACTGATTTAAAATACTAATATCCTTAACATCATTTTTTGTAATATGGCTTATTATAGATGCTACTTCTGCTTTAGTAATATACTCTTCGGGCTTAAAAGATTTATCAGGATATCCATACAACAAACCAAGACGAACTGATTTTAAAATATCAGCATATGCCCAATAACTATCATTTATGTCTTTAAACTTATTACTATCTGCACTATCAATTTGTTTATGACCAAGCGTTCTTAAGAGCATAGAATTGAACTCCGCTCTTTTAACTTGATCCTCAGGCTTAAATATACTGCCCGGATATGCAGAAATTATACCTTCTCGTATACAATATACAATTTCTTTTACTGCCCAAAAATCAGCAGGAACGTCTATAAGCTCCTCTGCAAAAGCATTCCCCAGCGATAAAAAAAACGCAAATATAAATACTATAATCTTTTTCATAACTTTCTCCATTTAAATATATATATTTTAAGAATAACACCCCAAACTATGTTTGTAAACTTTGCAACAAACTCTTAACTCAATTGAAATTTCAATAATAATACTTTATAATAGCACTAAGCAAGGAGTGAGACTTGGTTTCAGATTATATTACAGGGAAAAATTTAAACCAACTTTTAGATGAATTCTCAAAAGAAAATTCTATAATAATTTCTAATTACAACTTCAAACCGCCTAAAAAAGATTTTCCAACAACAAATATTAATGAATTTTGTGAATTTGTTTTAAGAAAATCGCCACTTTTTACCTACCCAAAAACTATATCTGACATGGCAGGTATATCAATTATTAGTACTATTATTTCCCAAACCTTTAAATCTAATAATGTCCTTTATAACTTAACTAAAACAAAGAATTTTGCTAAAGAATTATACAAGCTTTTTGATAAATTTTTATCTTACGGTTTTTCCGCAAAAAATCTAGAAGATGCTCTTTCGCAAGCAAATATAGACCTTGAGGACTCAGAACGTTTCAAAATTATAATCAAAACTTATAATGACTATAAAGAAAAATGCAAAAATTTTTTCTTAATACCAAAAACAGAACTGCCACAATATACAACAAATATTTTGCTTGAAAATAAAGACTATCTCAATATAATACGCAAACAATTTGAAAACGTAATTATTGATGTAAATGACAACTTTACTGAATCTCAAAAAACATTACTAGAATTATTTCCTAATCTCATAAAAATAAATTTTTCTCCACACTTACAAAATACTGTTGCAGAAGCAATAGAAGAAAAATACATAAATAAAAGCAAAAGTACTAATTTTTCAAGCCCAAAGAACCTTGAAATACTAAGTTTTAATGATATTCGAGACGAAATAGGATATATTATTACAGATATACTCCAAAAAATTTCTCAAGATAACTCAAAGTACAGTGATTTTGCAATTGGTATATCTGGCTCTTCTCATAAAAAAATTCTCGAAGAACTACTAAACCTTGCAAATATACCAAACAATTTAGAAGTAGTAAATTATGAATACAAAGACTTTGCATTAAAATTATCGCAATACCTTAGTATAAGTGACTGCATTATAAAACTTAAGCACGATATGTCTAAGACTGATAAAGAAATTTTATATAATGAAATGAATCTTCATTTTGAAAATTTATTAAGTGCAAAGTTAGAAAATAGCTTTATTAAAGATAAATTTTTATTTATTTTGCAAAATTCAACAGAACAATCATTAATAAATTGTGTAAAAAATAACCTGTCTTTACTAAGTAAAAATGATTCTATACAAATAAGTAATGAATTAGCCTTAATTAAAAAAATTACAGAACTATATGAAGAGAACAATTTAATTAAAATAATAAGTCTCATAATTTATAATTCCCCCAAAAACTCGACAGAATTCTTACAAAATAGCGCACAACTTATAAAAAAAATAAATCAAAAATTGACACTTTGCTATAAGCTTAATCTGCCTAAACCAAATCTCGACGAAATAATAGAAATTGTTAATAATATTAACCCTAATACAAAAACTATTTCCGAGAATATCTTAAATGTTACCGAAATAAAAAATATAAGCCATAATTATTACAAAAAAATTTATATAATAGGAATGAGCGAAAAAGTCTTTCCTGCCCAAAATCAAACTACAGAATTTATTTCTAATAACGCCAATCAAACACTTTCAACAATTTTAAAAAAACTTAATTCAGAATTTGACTATATTTATCAAACCTCACAACAGGAAATAATTCAAGCGGCAAAAGAATTAATTAGCGCGTTGAACTCTGCAGAAAATATTTTAATTAGTACGCATAAATATGAAGAAAAGAAAACTGTATCTCCATCTATCTTTTTCCAATATTTAAGCAATATTTTCCCCAAAAATACAGAAGAAAAAAATTTCTGCTTAGAACACAATCATAATGCAGCTCAACTAAATTTGGAATTTATTTCACAAACACAAACACAAACAAATGTAATAAAAAATGATGACACACTAAAACTAAGTGCAACAGCAATTTCAGATTTTCAAACTTGTCCGCGCAAATTTTACTTTGCAGATCTTTTAGGATTAAAAAAAACAGGAACTTTTGCGGCAAACTACGGCATAATTGTACATACAATTATGGAAAATTTTAATAAAAATTTTCTTCATAGCTATTCCTCAAAAACATTAATAAACCTGACAAACATATTATTTAATTCTGCCAATAATCCTCAAGCAGCAATAGAATACGGATTTGACAAAAAAGATATTGACTTAATAGCAGCAACAGATTTACTAAGCCTATCAGAAATGCAACAAAACTTTCTAAGCGCTATTGAAGAATTAGACAAAAACGGATTCTTTAATAAAATTCCAAACAAGATACTTAGCGAACAACGCTTTAGTTTTAGTATTAAAGAAATTCCAAACGTAATCTTTGATGGACGTATCGATGCAATTTACTGCTTTGGCGATCAATATAAAATAGTAGATTTCAAAACAGGACGCACAAAAGGACAACTGTCTTACTATATAAGTGAAAACGGTGTAAATTTTAAAACCCCAAAAGGCGCTCCCTCAAATGTAGAACAAAAACAAGCAGAATACCAATATCAAATCCCTATATACTTCTTAGCTTCTCAAAATGCTGAAAATCTAAAAAATTATAATATAAATTCTTTTGAACTTTTATATATTAGGCCCAAAAATAAAAAAGGTGGATTTCAACAAGATTCCATAAATATTGCAGAACTGGAAACTTTTAAATCAAAAATTATAGAAAACTTAAATGAAACAATAATAACAAAAATACGTAACTGCAAATATTTTGAACCCAACTATAATGAATATAATTGTGCAAACTGCGCTTTCAAATCACTTTGCAAAACACAAAGCGAGGAAGAAAATGACTAACCAAATTGAATTGTTAATAAATGATTTAAATGATGAACAAAAATTGGCTGTGAAAAATCCAATATATTCTTGTACAAAAGTAGTTGCAGGTGCAGGAACAGGTAAAACCAAAATTATCTCAAAACGCTTTACCAAATTAATATTCGATTTAATCAATCAAAACATTGATTTTCCAACCTCCAGAATCCTCGTAATTACCTATACCGATAAAGCGGCAAATGAAATGAAAAACCGGATTATCAAAGAGCTTGAAGCAAACAACATAAATTCATATGACGATGAGCTTTGGATTTCAACAATTCATGGTTTTTGTCACAAGCTGCTTAAAAAACATTCTATTGAAGCAAATCTTGCGCCAGGATTTGAATTAGCAGATGAAAACGAATTGGATAAAGTCTATGAAAGTATTATCAAAGCAATAAAATACAACGAGTATAATTCTATTTCAAATATTAACCAAATATGTAATGAACTCAAACTTAATCCAGAGCTTCTAAATATTGAAAATATTAAAAAACTTAATTCTATAGACGATATTGACAATATTTTAGAAAATATACTGTTAATAATAAAAAAAATAAAAGCATTTGGATTATCACCTAAATCTTTTTTAGAAAAAACGCTTTCTGCTACACAAACATTCTCCCAAAAACTTCAATCACTTCCTTTTGGTTTTCCCTCAACTCAAGATTATGTAATAAACTGGCAAAATCATTTAAAACCATATATTGACGATTTCTGTATATTCGAAGCGGACGCAGCATTTGCTGATATAGCCAAAAAACCTGTTTTAACAAAAAATGGCACCAAAAAAGCAGAAAAATGGACCCCCGCTGAAAACTTTTGGGAAAACATCCAAAATAATACCGAACTAGAATTATACATTACAAAAATAACTGCAATAATATATGCAATTTACCAAAACAAACTTGAAACCCTAAACATAATAGATTTTGATGATCTTATTAATAAAACCATATATATTCTACAAAACAACAAGACTATTAGAGCTTATTATCAAAAATTTTTCAAGCACATTATCATAGATGAATTTCAAGATACAAACGGCTCACAACTCGAATTAGTCAAACTTTTACTTAATGAAAATAACCCTAACATAACCTTTGTAGGTGACCGTAAACAGTCAATATATGGATTTAGATTTGCTCAAATGGAAAATCTTGAAGTTTTACACAGATATGTTCAAGAAAAATATTCACAAAAACATCCCGAAATTAAACTAAATACAAATTACAGGTCTTCTGAACACGTTCTAAATGCTGTGAACTATATTACTACAAATCATTTAAACCTAAATGAAACTCTTTGCCCATCAGAAAAGAAAAAACAAAATGAAGCAAATAAATTTGTTAAAAATACTATAATAACAACTAATAATTCCGCTTATGAAATTAAACAGACTGAAGCACAATATATTGCCACAGAAATCTTAAAACTTAAAGCAGAAAAAAACGCTAAATTTGAAGACTTTGCAATTTTGATTAAATTTCATTCTCAAGCAGATATTTTGGAAAAAGTTCTAACATCTTATGGTATTACTACCATTAAAAAAACTAATACCAGCTTTTTTAATCATCCAACAATTCAAAACGCACTACATCTTTTACGCCTTTTGAAAAACCCAACAGATGAAATTGCTCTAACCCGTATATTAAAAGTTCAAACAACAGATAAAGACCTCTATAATTTAAAAAAAGAAATAGATACAATTTTTAGCAAACAAAACATTAAAATAAATAACAAAACTATAAATATGTGTGAAAAAATAATCGCACTATACGAACAAAATCAACTACCAAATGGTTATTTAAACTCAATTTATTCTACTATATCAAAAACTATTAAAGATAAAAAAAATAAATCACTTTTACAACTATTCGTACAACTTGGCCAAACTGTAAAACTATACAATGCCAAAACAAAAATAGAACAAATACAATGTGAAAATAACTTACGAATCTTTGAAAAAATTATTGACGATTATGAACAAAATAAAAATTATACTAATATTACAAATTTTTTAGAATATTTTGAAAAAATTTCTAACGATAGATACTTTGAATTGCCAAACATAAATACAACCCAAATAGATGCAGTTAAAATTATGACAATTCATGCCAGCAAAGGGTTGGAATTCCCATTTGTATTTGTTTGCGGAATTTCATCTAAACCCAAAAATGATAAAGAAAAAATCACTTTTGATTTACAATATGGCAAAAAACCAGGTTTTGGGCTGATTTTAAATAATATAGACGAATCTATAACCCCTAAAAGTCTTGTATACAAAAATATATGGAAAAAACCCAGAGATTTAAATGAAAATATAAGAATATTTTATGTAGCAGTATCCAGAGCAGAACAATATCTAAATATTTTAACTTTTAAAAGTAAAGATAAATACCAACCTGCAGAATATACTATAAATTTCCCATCTTGGGTAATTAAAGAAGAAATAGATGCCAACTCAATTGAAAATATTGATAATACTCAAAATCCTGTTGAACAAAAATTAACAGGTAATATTCTACCTACAGCAAAACAAATACAACAAAATCAAACAATAGAAAAACATAAATTTTCATTTAGCCAAATCAATACTTGTAATGAATGTAGCCAAAAATTCGTTCTCAAATATAAGTTTCACTTCCCTGAAATCAATACAACTTTCGAAAATACACAAATCGGAAGCATAATACACAAACTTATATACAACAGCTTCCTTTTAAATAAAGAATTTAGCGATACAGAAATAATTCAAATTACAAAAAATTTGGAATTTGAACAACAAGAACTCGAAGATATTAAAAATTTGTATAAATCTTTTTTAAATTGTCCCTATACTCCATCAAAATTAAAAGGAAAAAAATTTTTTTCTGAAAAAACTTTTGATTTTAACTACAAATTAAAAGATAAAGAACTTCAACTGGTTGGAGATATTGATCTAATAATTGAAACTGCAGACAATACTTTTATAATAATTGATTTTAAAACCAACATAAATCTTGAACAAAAAAAAGAAACATATATTCATCAACTTTATCTATACACCAAAGCAATGGAAGCACAAGGAATGAAAATTCAAACCGCAAAATTAGTTAGCCTTAATCGTAACAAAGAATATTCTATTATTGAATCTACCCCTTGTGAAAATGTAAAACAAGAGTTTGAAGACAAATTACTAAATGCTCAAAACTATCTTGACAAAAACTTAATACCTAAAAAAAATAAAGAAAAATGTAAATTCTGTTTATTCAAATATATTTGTTTTTAAATTTTTAATTAATTAAACAAAATTTCGTTCTAATATACTATGAAATCTAAAGTAAAATAAACTTTTGTTCCGACATCTTCTTCAGTAGAAATATTTAGACAACTATTCAGAACTTTTAAATTTTCCTGACTTAAAGCCAAACATATCTTAGAACAACCATCCTCAGTCTTAGGTCCAATACCTTCTTTCATATACTTAACAAATTTATCTTGAACCATCATTATAGGATCAAGTTTTTTTCCATCTATTATTTCAAAATATATAGAGGCAACACCTTTTTTAACAGTAATTAATTTAACCGTAAAAGATATTTGCCCACTATTAGTTACAACTAAAGCATTCTCAAGCAAAGCACTTATTATTTCATATAACTTTATATTATTACCGAATAAATCTAAAGGGATATTATCATCAAAATCAAATTTTATCTCAATAGATTTTTCTAAGGCTCGTTTTTTAATCTCCATCAAAGCATCTATTAACAATGCTTTTAAATTTAACCTGGCATACCTACAAACATCATAATAATTGTCGCTTAAAATTACTCGATCCATTGCTTTTACAAGTTCAAACAATATATTATATGAATGCTTGGCTCTTGATAATAACGCATGCTGCTCACAAGAATCTAAACATCTGTCTAACAATTCAAGAAATCCGGAAATTCCATTCAATGCATTTTTCATCTCAAATGTAATCTGTTTTATATTATCTCTTTTTTCTTTTGTAAAAATTAAATTAAATCCCATGTCTGACAAATTTCGTTTATCAAATTTATAAATTTGTTTAATCTTATGACTTCACATGAAAAATCGATACTAGCCAGTTGGGTGATTTTTTGAGCACAAAAATGAATAATTTGACAAAATTAAGTAAAACCTATAATCAAAAAGCCGTTTTTACGGCTTTTTCCCTAATCTTTACAACAATCACATGATTTATCTTTTCTAAAAAACCATTTTTTCCTTACTTTTTTACATTTACAATCAGTTCTGTCACATTCGCAATCCTTCTTACAGTTGTTTTTATCTTCACAAAAACAATCATTTTCCTTAGCACACTCATCTTTACATTGACAATCTTCTTTATAAGTATTGTCATCCTGGCATGATTTTTCGACTTCAACTTTTGAACTTTCACAATCAGATGCTGCAAGCGGACAAGATGCCAGCGCAGTATTCATCCCAATAATAAAAGTCATAAATACAGACAAAACAATTAGTTTTGATTTATTCATAACAATCCTCCTTCTTTTTTATTAAAGCTATCATCAATTAAATTTTTATTTTTTGCACTACCCACTTCGCTACTATAAAAAAACAATCGACTTAATTATACTTTGCTATAGATAAATCCCCTCAATATTAAGTAAAATTTTTTTCTTCTCAACCCCACCTGAATATCCGCCTAAAAAACCGCTTTGCTTAATTACTCGATGACAAGGAATTAATATTGGCAACGGATTTTTATTATTCGCCATACCCACTGCCCTCGCAGCACGACTATTTCCGCACTTAATAGCTAAATCTTTATACGAAATAGTTTGCCCATAAGGAATAGTAGATAAAACATTCCACACCTTTTTCTGAAAAGCCGTTCCAAGCGGATTTAATGGCAACTCAAAATTTTTTCTCTCCCCTCTAAAATACTCGAAAAGCTGATTTTTTGCCTCTCTTATAAGAATTGTTTCCTCTAAATTATAATCAAAAAGAGACTCAAAATTATTAAAATATAAATTTGTCAACTCACCTTTCTTTTCAACAAGAATAATACTTCCAAGCAACGTTTCATACTTATAAAAATATTTCATAACCTTAACCTAAAAGCTTAAATTCATTTTTTCTATACTCCAAAACACCTTCTTTTTGTAAATTAGAAAGCTCCCGACTCAATGCACTCCTGTCCACCCCAAGATACTCTGCCATTTGCTCACGAGAATATTCAATCTTAAATTCTCTTGCACCAAGTTCTTGAGCCTCAATATCCAAATATGCCAATATTTTTTCCTTTATTGATTTATTTTTGAGAATAAGCATTCTCCTTTCCAAAGCAAGATTCTCCAACCCTATTAACTCAAATAAATTTTTTATTAATTGAGCATTCCACCTTGCTGTATATTCATCAAATTTAATTAACCTCTCAAAAGGAATAAACAAAACTCCGGTCTGCTTAAGTGTCTTTACCTGCAGCGGAGATTTTTTAAGCCCCGCACAAAGAAAATTTGCCCCAAAAACTTCCCCGTCCTTAACATAGCTGTACAAAGTTTCTTTTCCGTTAAACCCAATTTTTGAAAGCTTAACTTCCCCAACAAGCACAACAGCTATACTTGATATGCTAACTCCCTGTTTCCAAACAACCTCATCTTTTTTAAAAACATAAGGTTTTGCCTGCAAATAACCAAGTAACGCATCTAAACCAACTTCTTTTATTCCCTTAAATAAATATATGTTTTCCATGTCCACCTGTTGCAACTGCAACATAATACATAAATATTTTATAATACTTTTTCCAAAATGTACACAAATTTTATTGTAAAGATTTTGTTATAATTGAAACATTATCATATATGATTTATTGAAATATTCTATAAAATATGCTACAATTATAGTAGGAGAACGAGCAATGTACACACTAACTTTACAGTTAAACAGAAATCGAAAAAAACTGATACTATATTCGGTGTACGCATTAATTTTAAGTTTTTTAGTTTCTCCACCAAGGTCAATAACCTATCAGAATAATCTCCTCGCCATGGCAGCATCAAATTTACAATATGGGCATGTATCTACAGATATATTTATTACCCAGACAGGCGAGGAGATGTATAAACAAAATTTATTAGAAGCAGAAAAAAAGAGATGGGATGAATCAATCAAAACAAGATATCGAAACGGCGCAATTTTAACTATTCAACCAGGAGTAAAACATATTAAGCTAACAAAAAAATCAAGTGCCGGCAATGTAAAAATCAACGTTGTAGAAATAAATAAAAAATTAAATCCAAAATTAGAAGTAATTCCGGTTTTAGCCTCTGACACATTAGCTAGAAAGGCAACCATAAAAACTTTAGCTTCTAAAGGAAAAGCAATAGCAGCAGTAAATGCCACTTATTTTAAACCACAAACCGGAGTTCCACTGGGAACATTAATGATAGATAAAAAAATCTATACAGGTCCAATTCATAATCGTGTTGCACTTGGAATAAAATCTGACGGTTTTATAATGGACAAATACAAATTTAACGCCACTTTAAAATACAAAAAACTTTCTATTCCTATAGACAATATTAACCAACCTCGAATGTTATCAACATATATTCTTGTTTATACAAAAGACTGGGGACAAACAAGTCCGTCCGCTCCAAAATATGGAATTAACATGGCAGTTGCAGACGGTAAAATAATAAAAACATCAAACGGTTCTTTAACTATACCTAAAAACGGATACATAATATCTGGACCAAAATCAAAGCTAGAACCGCTTTTTAATGCCCAAATGAAAGACGAAAATCAAGTTTTTCTTGCAAGCTTAATAAAGCCAAGAGAAATTCAACTTGAGATAAAAAATCCAAATGGTTGGGAAGATGTAAACCACATCATTAGTGGCGGCCCTTATCTTGTTAAAAATGGTAATATTTTTGTAGATGTAAAAGAACAAAAATTATTATCTATCACCGGTAGAAACCCTCGTACTGCAATCGGTTACACCCCAAACAATGAGTTTATTATGATGACGATTGACGGTAGAGAGCAAAGTTCAGTTGGAATGACGTTAAGTGAAACAGCAAAACTTATGAAAGATTTTGGTTGCACTTGGGCTATGAACCTTGATGGAGGTGGTTCAAGTGTTATGTACATAAAAGGTCAAATCGTCAATAACCCAAGCATCAAAGGCGGAATAGCAATATCAAATGCTCTTGTAATTAGAGAAAGCTAATAAAAAAGGGCTATCAAAAGCCCTTTATTATTATTGTTCAATATACTCTTTTAAACGTTTACTTCTATTTGGATGTCTAAGTTTTCTAAGAGCCTTTGCTTCTATTTGACGAATACGTTCACGCGTAACACCAAACAATTGACCAACTTCTTCCAAAGTTCTTTGACGTCCATCATCCATACCAAAACGCAATCTCAAAACATCTCTTTCTCTTGGAGACAAACCGGAAAGTACTTCTGCTAAATCTTCTCTCAAAAGTTCATGAGCAACTGTCTTAACCGGCGCATCTGCATCCTTATCTTCAATAAAGTCGCCCAACCTTGAATCTTCTTCTTTACCAATAGGAGTTTCCAAAGACAAAGGCTCTTGTGCAACTTTAATAATCTCTCTTAGTTTGCCAATTGAAATATTCATTTCAGCAGCAAGTTCATCCTCAGTTGGTTTTCTTGAAAGTTCTTGGGCAAGTTTTCTAGTAACTTTTTTTAATTTATTAATAGTTTCAACCATATGAACAGGTATTCTTATAGTTCTTGCTTGATCTGCAATTGCCCTGGTAATTGCTTGTCTAATCCACCAAGTTGCATAAGTTGAAAATTTATAACCTCTTTCGTGATCAAATTTTTCTGCTGCACGAATTAAACCCAAATTTCCTTCTTGAATTAAATCTAAGAAAAGCATGCCACGTCCTACATATTTTTTAGCAATACTTACAACCAAACGCAAATTTGCTTGAACTAATTTTCTTTTTGCAATAGCACCTGCAGCACCGCCTTCAATAATTTTTCTTGCAAGACTTATTTCTTCTTCAGCTGTTAAAAGCTTTATACGACCAATTTCCCTTAAATACATTCTAACCGGATCATCAATTGCCAAACCTCTGGGCATCATCATCTCTGCTTGTGCCGGTTCTTCTTCGCTATCACTTTCTGTTGAATAAATATCATCAATAATTGGATTTGTTGTTTTTCTTGTGCTAATGATAGCGTCTATATTATCAGTTGTAATTTCGTGATCTTCAGTGCCATATGCGCCTACTTCCAGCATATCCTCAGATTGTGTTTCATCTATTACACTAACCACCGAATCTTCTGACATTCTTTTTCTGCTCATTAATTATCTCCAGTCCTTAACCTATTTTTTAACTTTTCTTTTAACTCGATTTGAATTTGTACAGCTTGTACATCATCATCATCAATATGTTTGTATGTTTGCCTAATTTTTTCCTGCTCCTGACGCAACTTAAATCTCTTAATATTATTAAGATTTTCTTCTATAGCAAAACGCAAATCACTTTCAGAAAGTCCTTCATAAGGTTTTGCTAGTTCTATTAAATCTGTAATTATATTTTTAACATTATTATTTTCCGCAAAAGCATTATATAGAGCAACGATTAATTCATCTACATTATTTACCTCACTTGAGAGTTTGTCAATCGTATTTTTAATATATTTTAACGTTTCGTTATCAAGTTCTTCATTCTTTAATATATTTGATATTTGAGAGGGAAGAAAGTAACTTGTATTTATTAAATACATGGACAATAAATTTTTTTCTGCTTTTTCTAGCAAACTGATACTTTTCTTAACAAATACTTCTTGCTTAGTATAAGGGACAATCGCAGAATTCTTTGCCGCTCTAAGCTCTTTAAGCAAATCACTCTCTGTAATATTTAATCTTTCAGCAACAACTTTAACATATTCACTTGCGGCAATAGGGTTTTGAATATTATTTAAAATAGGTATGACGTTTTTTATAACCTTAAGTTTTTCAGCGACCGATGATGTTTTAGAATAATTTTGCAATGCCAAGTCTATTTCAAAATCTAACAACAACTTAGCTTTATTCAAATATTTTTTATAAGCTTCTCCACCATTAGTTCTAATATATTCATCAGGGTCCTTTCCTTCCGGCGGGGAAACAACACGAATTTCACAAGCATATTTTTCATTATTCAATGCACCTTGTACCTCGTCAAACTGTTTTATTTCCCCAAGACCTACAAAAGCTTCTTTTATAACCTCAGCACCTCTTTGTGTAGCTTTAATTCCTGCAGCATCAGTATCAAAGGCTAAAAATATTTTACGAGACTTGCTATATCGTGAAATTAAACCAATATGACCTTGAGTCAATGATGTTCCACAAGATGCTACGCAATTTTTAATCCCATTTGCTTGTGCAGAAATTACATCAAAATATCCCTCCATAACAATAACAGAATCTTCTTCTTTTATCGCATTTTTAGCTTGATACAAACCATATAACACTTTACTTTTGTTATAAACAAGACTATCCGGAGAATTCAAATATTTAGGGGACTGCTCAGCCTCCAATGCCCTGGCACCAAAAGCAACTACATTACCATTTTCATCAAAAATAGGAATTATAATTCTATGTCTAAAACGATCTACATAGCCTACCTCATGTTCACGTTTAATAACAAGACCTGATTGCTCTAAAACATTGTTTGAATATTTACCCTCAAACCTTTTATAAAAATCATCAAAACTATTTGGCGCATATCCAAGCTTATACTCTGCAATAACATCATCACTCAAATCACGACTCTTTACATAATCCATAGCTTTTTTAGCACTGGGTGAAGATATTAAATTCATATTATAAAACTCTGCAGCATCTTTTAAGACTGATAAAATTTGCTGTTTAATTTCTTTTTTCTCGGGAGAGCCGCCAAAATTACTGGGCAACTCTATTCCTAAAGCTGCAGCCTCTTCCCTAATTACTTCAACAAAAGTTTTATTTTGCGTTTGCATCAAAAAGCTAAAAACATCGCCACCTTCACCACAGCTAAAACATTTATAAATACCTTTTGAACGACTAACACAAAAAGACGGAGTTTTCTCTTTATGAAACGGACACAAACCCCAATAATTTTGTCCTTTTTTCTTTAAGATTACAGTTCTTGATACTACATCAACAATATCAAGTTTATCTTTTATTTGTTGTACTACATCTATATTATCAATCGTCGGCATTGCTCAACCCATTTAATTTAGCAAATTTAAACAAAAAATCGTCATCATCTATAACTGCCATCGCTTTTGGTACAAAATTGCGCATATATTTTTTAACAATATACCTGTCTGTCATACCGGAAATATAATCACATACTGTTTGCTGTGCCTTTATTTCATCATAATTAATTGAATATATTTTCAATAATTTCATATAATGTTCAAAAAGCTGCTCAATCATCCTTTGTGCCTTATCTTCTTCTGCCTTGGCAACACTATCCAAATATACATGCTCAAACATCCAACTTCTCAATTTTGTCATATATCCTAAGCATTCTTCACTCATGGAAATTCTATTTTTATCAAAACTGTTCTCAACAAGATTATAAACCATTTTTGAGAAACGTTCATGCCTAATCGGAGAAAAATATTGCATACAATCTTTAGGCATATCCTCTATTCTAATAATCCCTGCCCTGAGTGCATCATCTATATCATGATTAATATATGCAATTTTATCAGCAAGTTGAACAATTTGACCTTCAAGTGTATATGCCGGTTGGCATGCATAAGAATGACACAAAATACCATTAATAGTTTCTTCAGTAAGATTTAAATCCTCAATAACTGTAACAACTCTTACACTATTTTCATTATGAGAAAATCCATTCACCATAATTCTATCTAAAACAGCCTCTCCACTATGACCAAACGGAGTATGTCCTAAATCATGCCCCAAAGCAATTGCCTCAACTAAATCTTCATTTAAATTTAATGCCTTAGCGATTGTCCTAGAGACTTGAGATACTTCTAAAGTGTGTGTGAGCCTTGTTCTATAATGATCATTATCCGGCGAAAAAAATACTTGCGTCTTATGCTTCAAACGACGAAATGCTTTAGAATGCAAAATTCTATCACGATCACGTTGAAACTCTGTCCTAATCGAACAAGGATATTCTTCTTTTTTTCTACCGCGAGAAAATTTGCTTTTTGCTGCATATGGACTTAACAATGCAATTTCTCTTTCTTCAAGTTTATTTTTTATGAAATTAGTTTCTAAAGCCATAACAACATTCCGTAATACATGGTTTACTGTACCACAAAAAAAAGTCAAAAAAAAGCAACAAACACAATATTACTCTCTAACACATTCCCATAATAATTTTGCATATTTGAATCAACCAAAACTAAAATAAAACGAAATGTGCGCAAGGAGTCTATATTAGGCAGGAAAAGTGTTTTAACCGTTTTACCGTCTGACGCACAGCGCATTTGCAACAATACCTCCTATCATAGACTCTAACTAAGTTTAAATGGTGGCGGACTTATTCAATTAACTTTTATCTCCAAACCTTGATTTTCAGATAATAATTTTGTAAAATAGGAAAGGAATACTTAAACAGGAGAGTTTTGATGCACCTTAATTTTAATGTGATTAATAAGTTAAAACACACTCCTGTTGTACATTTAACTTGCCCCCCCCCCCCGGATACTAAGTCGTAGCAAGGGTTTTAAGGATTTAGCAAGTTGTTTTTCAAGCCACATAATGAGGCTTGATTTTTTATGTGGACTTTTGTTCACATATGTAGTTAAATATTGTTTGAATATGGAGGTATCATATGAAGTTTGA
>CASDWY010000002.1 GCA_949284985.1 uncultured bacterium
CCAACAACATAGGTATGTTTTTGGTAGCTAGAGATTAAATTAGGAATGGTTAAAGCAGCAATAACACCGATAATAGTTAGAGTAATTAATGTTTCAGCTAAAGTAAAAGCCGCTTTTTTAAGATTTAACTTATTATATTCAATAAGTTTTTGATTTACATCAACTGTAAAAGCTGTTTTAGTACCGCTTGTTATATAACTGTCAAACTTCATATGATACCTCCATATTCAAATAAAAATATTTAACTAAAAAAGAGAATAAAAATTCACATAAAAAATCAAGCCTCATTATGTGGCTTGAAAAACAACTTGCTAAATCCTTAAAACCCTTGCTACGACTTAGTATTCGGGGGGGGGGGGCAAGTTAAATGTACAACAGGAGTGTGTTTTAACTTATTAATCATATTAAAACTAAGGTGCATCAAAACTCTCCTGTTTAAGTATTACTTTTCTATTTTACAAAGCTTTTGTGAAAAAATCAATAATATTAAAAAAAATATTTTAAATGATTTAATTATAAAAATTAATGTGATTTAAGAAAAAACGTCTCAGGTTAAGGAGACGTTTGGCGGAAAAAGTTTTTAATATATTAATTTTATGATTCAATGTATTGTCTGGCACAATCAAACATTGTATTTATAAGCCCGGAGTTAGATTGCATATTTACTCCTGCAGTCTGCATGAGGTTTCTAAGTCTCATTTCCCAGTAGGGGTATATATCTTCTTTTTTTATATCAAGAATTTGTGCTATTAATGATAATTCTTTCCAGTCAAGAGGAATTGGGTTTGCGCCTCTTAGGATGTCTACTATTTCGAGCCGTTTTTTTCTGGGGAATGATTTTAGAAATTGAACAGTTGAAATATTTTTATCGTGTTGTTTTTCTTTTAAGAATTCTACGGAATCATCGATTATAATTGGTTCTTGTGGAATTTTGTATTCGTCGAATTCTTCAGGTTCTATGTCCATTACTGTTGCGATACGCTCCAAAGTAGTTGAACGGGTTGAAAACGGTATTGTGTTGTCAATTAGGTTGTAGACGTATGATAGTGTTACACCTATCATTTCTGCAAAGTCTTTTTTGTGCAAATTATTCTTCTCAAGAAACATCGCAACCTTTTCAGAACTTTTTAGGTTTACGATTGATTTATTTTTGGCTGGCATGATACTCCTCCATCTAACGTTACTTATATAATTGACTCTTTTTAAGAAAAATTAAATTGGTAGGTTGTAGTATGTTCTTCTGTTATAATTTTTACTAACAGCTTAAGTAAAAGGTAGTAAATGATGAAAATTATAGTCGGTTTGGGTAATCCCGGATTAAAATACAAAAATACACGTCATAATGTAGGTTATAAAGTTGTTGACAAGTTAGCAGATAGTTTGGGTTTAAATTTTTTAGAGGAAAATAAATTTAAAGCTCAAGTAGCAAAAGGTTTTTGTAAAGAAGAGCAAGTTTTGCTTGTAAAACCGGAGACGTTTATGAATCTTTCGGGAGATGCTGTTGCGCTTATTATGGGGTATTATAAGTTATCAGCAGAAGACTTGCTTATAGTATATGATGATATTTCACTTGATATGGGTACGTTGAGGTTTCGTAATAGTGGCTCTGATGGTGGGCATAATGGGATAAAGTCAATTATTAAATGCTTAGGGGGCAGTAAGGATTTTGCAAGGCTTAAGGTGGGTATAGGACCCCAACCGCCTTTTATGCCGTCAGAAAGATTTGTGTTAGATGATTTTAATAGTCAAGAAACTCTTTTACTTAGTAGTGTTGTAAAGGTTTCAGCAGATGCGATAGAATATTTTTTATCAAAGGGTATAGCTGAAGCACAAAATAAATTTAATGGTACAATAAATCCATGAGTATAAAATATGTAAAAATTAATTATATGCGATTAAGTGACATCGATGATATTTGCCAAATCGAAGCGGAAGCATATGGTAAGCATCATTGGTCGAGAAATTCTTTTGTTAGTGAGGAAGCTAACAATCTTGCTCATTATTATGTAGCAAGGTCGAAAGATGGTGAACTTCTCGGATATTTGGGAACTTGGATGATTTTAGATGAGGCACATGTTACAACTTTAGCAGTAAATGAAAAATTTAAAAGGAATAAGGTTGCTCAAGTCTTGTTGGAAAATTTTATTCAAGATTGTTATGAAAATCAAATTAAGTATATTACCTTAGAGGTTAGAGTTTCAAATAAAGCAGCAATAGGTCTTTATGAGAAATTTGGATTTCATTCGCTCGGGAAAAGATACGGATATTATCAGGATAATAACGAAGATGCATTAATTATGTGGACTGAAAATATTTGGTATGATAAATTTAAAATGTTATATAATCAACTTAAAGAAGAAACTAAAGATATAGAGGTTTATTTTGAAAAGTAAAAAGCGTCTTGAAAATGAATTAAAGCAATTTGACTATAACAATGCTAAGTTAAAACTTACTTTTGGTGTTTTAGTTGTGGTTTTTTTGTGTACATTTTTAATTATTATTGCAACGTTTACAGAGTTATCATTTTCATCGCATAAACTTCCTGTGGAAGCAATTTTGCATCCAATAAGATTTTTAACGCAAACTGATAAGCCTTTGTTATTTATGTTGGGGTATCAATATATTCCGCAAGTTCCGGTTATTCTTTTTATAGCAGCGTTGTTGGGTGGGCGATTTGGTTTTTTGTCGGTTTTTTTATATATTTTAGCAGGTTTGACATATTTTCCTGTTTTTGCCTTAGGAGGCGGATGGAGATATATTTTTGAATATAACTTTGGTTATATTTTGGCGTTTTTACCTTCTGTTGCAATTGGAGGGAAAATTTTAGCAAATAGTATTTCATTTAAAAAAGCGCTAAAGGCTGCGTTTTTTGGTGTTTTGATTATTCATTTTATTGGGGTTTTGTATACAACAATTATTGTAGTTTGGCATCATGATTCTTTTGAGCTTTTTATGGACATGGTTGCAATCCAAAGTGGGATAAAAATCATTTATGATTTTATTTTTTCAGTATTTGCAATTATGGTTGCGCGACCAATAAAAAGAGTTTTGTGGTTAGCAATGGGATAGGCATAAAAGATACGTTTAAATTAAAAAAGTTTCATTTGATGAGCTTTTTGGTTTTTAAAGGTTTCATAATCGAAGCAGCCTATTTCATTGACAATAGGGGAGTTAGGCGGTAGCCCCAGGATACGGCTGGCACCTGCCGCACAATTTTTATTGTGAGGACAAAACACGCATATTTTCCATTCTTTTTTTGTTTTTTGCATAAGTATATTTTACACAAAAATTATTGTGTTTGAAAATTTTTTTTGTAGTAAAATATTATTAAGAGTAAGTGTAAGGGAAGTTATAAGTATAAAAGAGCTTTAAAATCTGCCCTTTAACGCTGAAATAATCTCAATAATGTATTTATTACTACATAAAAAGGTGAAAAAAATGGTAAAAAAATTAATTACTCAAGACACAAGAATGTTTTTAACCGGAAATGAAGTAATTGCATATGCAGCAAATGCTGCAGAAGCAGAATTTATGTACGGTTATCCGATTACACCGCAAAATGAAATTATGCACACATGGTGTAAGCTTCTTCCAAAAACAGAAGCAGGTTTCTTGCAAACGGAAGATGAAATTTCTGCAGGATTTTCGACATTGGGTGGAATTTTGGCAGGAAAAAGAGCATTTACAGCTACAGCAGGTCCTGGAAATGTTATTATGCAAGATGCGCAGTCAATGGCAGAAATGATGAGATTACCGTTTGTATGCGCAGTTATGCAAAGAGGCGGTCCATCAACAGCAACAGTTATATATGCTCAACAAGAAACTCGTCTAACTTGTTTTGGTGGAAATGGTGAAGGTTTTAGAATAGTTTATTCTACAGCAGGACACCAAGATTTGTATGATTATATGATTAAAGCATTTAATACCGCATGGAAATACAGATTCCCGACTTATATGTTGGCAGATGGATATCAAGGAAAAATGAGAGAGCCTGTAACTCTTTATGATCCGGCATCTCGTGGAATTTCCATGGTACCGACAGAAGCATTCTTAAGAGCAGAAGGTAAGATTGGTGTAGATAGAGATGCAACTCATTTGAGAAACACATTCAACCTTGAAGAAGAACTTATGGAACATTTGGATGTATATAAAGAAGAATACGAGCGTATTTCACCGGAAATTGAAGAATACTTTGAATATAAGGCAGAAGACGCTGAAGTTCTAGTTATAGCACATGGTATAGTAGCTCGTTCTGCAGTTACAGCGATAGATGAGTTGAGAGCAAAAGGTATTAAGGCCGGATTATTCAGACCAATCACGATTAGACCACTTCCAGTAAATCCGATGAGAGCAGCTGTAAAACGTGCTAAACAAGTTCTATTTACAGAGTCAGCTAACGGACAATTGGCTCAAATGTGTCTCGAAAAGCTTTATGGATTAACTACACCATATTCAACATTGTTCAAAATGGGTGTTGGAGTAACAGGTGATGACATTGTAAGTAAAGTAGAAGCTATGGTTAAAGAACCGGCAACTGTATAAGTGAATTGAAGGAGATAAGATATAATGGCAAACGTTTTAGAAGTAAAACCAGATTTGGCCCAAGCACAATGTGCAGAAGTCGGTGCTTCCAAATTCTGCCCGGGTTGCGGTCATGGTACTATATTAAAAACATTGGCTCAAGTTATAGATGAATTAAATCTTAACGAAAGAGCAGTTTTTGGCTGTGATATTGGATGTTCCTTACTATCTTGGAATTATATGAACATAGACACAGTTCAAACACACCATGGACGAACAACTCCGGTTATTTATGGTGTAACAAGAGCAAACCCCGGAACTGTAGGTATTGCGTATATGGGTGATGGAGGTGGACTTGCTATTGGTTCACAGCACCTTGTTAATGCTTCAGTAAGAGGCGAGAATATGTTGATTTTGCTTGCCAATAATACTAATTATGGTATGACAGGCGGTCAAATGTCACCGACAACAATGCCGGGTCAAGTTACTGAAACTACACCTTATGGTAGAGATTGTTCAATTACAGGTAAACCTGCAAAAGGTGCGGAAATGATTGCTGCAATTGCAGATCCTGAGAAATCATATGTAGCACGTTCTACTATGGGAAATGTTCGAGGACTTAAAAAAGTTCTTAAAGCGGCATTGGAAAATGTTGCGAATGGTGGTTTTTCATTTGTTGAGGTGTTGTCTGTATGTCCTAACAACTGGAGAACAAATAACATTAAAACATTAGAAAGACTCAAAGAAATGGAAGAATTCTTTGAAGTTAAAGAATTTATTACTCCGGCTAAAAAGGAAGAGGTGTAATTATGGCAAGAATTAAAATCGCACTTGCTGGTGAAGGCGGACATGGTGTTCAATCAGTTGCAAAAATTTTGGTAGAAGCAGGCTATGAAGCAGGAAAGCAAGTATTGTATATTCCTAATTTTGGTGTTGAGCAAAGAGGGGGTGTATCTATCGCCTTTTGTCAAATTGCTGATGAAAAGATTGGTGAACCGAGATATTCAAAAGCTGATATAGTAATTATGGTTTCTGACAGAGCAATTGACAGATGTTCAACTTATGTTGATGAAAACACTACTGTTATCTATGATTCTTCAGTTTGTACAAAAAAACCGGAAGTTAAAGCAAAAAGAATTATTCCGGTTAATGCTAATGAAATTGCAAACACGAATCCTGAATTAGGAGCAAGGGTTTTCAATATAATTATTCTTGGTGTAATTCTTGAAGCGACAAAGGTTCTTGATGTTGAAGACATTAAGAGCGCAATGGAGCATGCTTTGGGTAAAAAATTCGAAGCTAAACCGGAATTAAGAACTAAAAACCACAAGGCTCTTGAAGTTGGTATGAACTTGCTTAAAGAAGCTGCAGTGTAGTTTGGAGGAAATATGACAATGACAAAAGAAGATATTAAATACACTGGAATAAAAGTAGAAAATGTAGCGAAAGGCAAAGCAGATTGGTATCTTTTTAATAAGTTATGCAAAAGCTGCTATCTTTGTGTTGCAAAATGTCCGGTAAAATGTTTACATCCGATAGAGGAACCAAATAAAGATAACAGTGAACTTGGATTATTTGAAACTCCGGTTGTAAAGCCTGATCTTGAGAAATGTATTGGTTGCGGAACATGTCAAATGACTTGTCCTGACTGTGCAATCAAGGTTCAACGCAAATAAAACTTTTTAAAAATAAGAAAACAGATCTCGCGAAAGTGGGATCTGTTTTTAAATAAATATTAATAATTCATCGCATCTTCTTCTAACACCCGTCCTGTGCAGTATTCTGCAAAATAATATCCTCTGTTAACATTTTCAGTCGTGCAGTAGTTGTTATTTCTCCAGTAGTAGTTTGGTTGATTGTATATATCAGCATACAATTTTGAACCAACAGGAACAACAGTGCCTTGAGGTATATTATAGCGCTTTTCGTCGTCTTGGGCTGTTATATCAAATCCAAATCGATCTCTTCCCCGTTTGTTTGGACCTTTTATTCCGTTTATATCAACGCCAATAGAACTATAACCACTATAAAGTATTAAATCATTTACCATAAAAGAAGCTGTCACAGCACCAGCATTAAAGTTATTATGAACTTTTTTACATGTTTCATCAGTTGAGTCATTGTAACACAGTTTATTAATTTTAAATTGTTTAGAGAGAAGATATAAATGTTTATTAGCGATATTTCCACTGAACTCCTGCCCCTCAATGTTTGTTACGTCACTAACCAAATGCCCATTTTCATCCCTGTGATAACCGTCATTCCATCCTGCACAATCAAGATCACCTGCAGGGCAGCCTTGAGTGATAGGAATCATCTTCATAGCATTTTGAAGTTGAGAGTAGGCTTTTTTAAGCCCAACAACGTAGGTATGTTTTTGGTATTCAGATATCAAAGATGGTATAGTTAAAGCAGCAATAACACCGATAATAGTGAGAGTAATCAAAGTTTCAGCTAAAGTAAATGCAGCTTTTTTTAGGCTAAATTTTTCTTTATCAAATTCATACTTATCAATAATTTTTGTATATTTTTTAACTGTTGAAGCGGTTTTAGTACTGCTTGTGATATAACTGTCAAAGTTCATATGAAACCTCCATATTCAAACAATATTTAACTACATATGTGAACAAAAGTCCACATAAAAAATCAAGCCTCATTATGTGGCTTGAAAAACAACTTGCTA
>CASDWY010000003.1 GCA_949284985.1 uncultured bacterium
AGTTGATGTAAATCAAAAACTTATTAAATATAATAAGTTTAGCCTAAAAAAAGCTGCTTTTACTTTAGCTGAAACTTTAATTACTCTCACTATTATTGGTGTTATTGCTGCTTTAACCATTCCTAATTTAATCTCTAGCTACCAAAAACATACCTACGTTGTTGGGCTTAAAAAAGCCTACTCTCAACTTCAAAATGCTGTGAAGATGATTCCTATCACTCAAGGCTGTCCGGCTGGGGATTTTGACTGTGCAGGGTGGAATGACAGTAATAACATTGAGGGGCAGGAGTTTGATGGACATGGAGAAAGGAAACGTGCATATCTTCTATCTAAACAGTTTAAAATTAATAAATTATGCTACACGGACCCAACTGATGAAATATGTAAAAAAATTGAAAATATTAACACATGGGGTCGTCATTCTGCTTTTATTACAAATGATGGTATGATTTTTCAAGGAGGCTCAACTATTGGTGTTGATATAAATGGTTTTAAAGGTCCAAATAAATGGGGTAGGGATCAATTTATATTTAAGATAACAGACACATACTTCGAACGATATTATAACATGCCTCAAGGCACTGTTGTTCCGGTAGGCTCAAAATTATATGCTGATATATACAATTACCCAAACTACTACTGGAGAAATAACAACTACTGCACTACAGAAATTGCTAATATTGGCAATTGGCATGCAGAATACTGCACAGGACGAGTATTGGAAGAAGATGCGATGAATTATTAGAATACACTATAAAAACGCCGTAGTTTAACTACGGCGTTTTTAAAATTTAGAAATGACTAAAATATACTTATCCAACCATTTTATCAGCTGAAGAAAGTGCTATATTCATCTTTGCTCCATCAGAAACGCTATCGCCCAACTCTGCTGTTATAGATGCAAGATTTTTGGCTACAACATCTTCAAAACTTGTTACAAAACCTGCAATACGCTGTGCTTGCTCGGGCGTTACATATTTAGAAACATCATAATTCTTTGCCCCATTAATTGTTGATTTATTAATAGCTGCCTGCTGCGCCATGACATTTAAAACTTCATCACCGGAAATAAGATTTAACTCAGGTTTCGCTTGCGGAGACTCTTTTACTGCTTCTTCTTTGACCTCAGGCGCATTCTCACGCTGCGGCAAATTCGTGTTTAACCCTATGCCAATTCCGTTAATATTGTTCAGATTAGTCATTTCAAAAATCTCCTTAGTCTACTCTTTTCATACCACTACTATCGGTTTAACCTTTAATAATCTTTAATTAAAAGTCATTATTTTTAACTTTTTGTTACATTATTTAATAAGTTCTATCCATTTTTTTGAAGTTTGGTTCAACTGCTCTGCTACGCTTTTATCCTCCAACAAAATTTTTTCAATCAAACTATTTAATAAAACTATAATATTTTTATAATTACTATCTTGCTCTAAATATGAAATTGGTTCTGTTAACTGCTTTGCACCAATATATCTCGCTTTAGATATTAAATCTCCTTGATTATAGTCAGAAAAATATTGATCTGACAAAGTAATTTTATTACATGGCAATATTCCTGTAATCTTAGCAAACTCAAGCTGATTAGCTGCATTCGTTAAATATTTTGCGAATAAAAAAGCTTCTGCTTTATTTTTAGCTTTTTTAGGAACAGCCAAGGTCATAAGAGAGAAATCAAATCCACCATGCCCCTCATAAAATTGCTGTGCAACATCTGTTTTATTATAAACATCCAGTGAATTTTCCTTAATTATATTAAGAAAATTGGCACCAGCCTGCAAATAAACAATTTGTCCTGAACTATATTTTTCCAACACTTCTCTATGTGTTTGAGTTATAGCTTCTTTAGGAATTTTATCTTCCTGATAAAACATTTTTAACAATTCAAATAACTCTTTAGAATTTTGTGTAGTAAGCTTCTGCGGCGTTGTAATATCAAATTTGTTCAACAATTTATATAAAGTATCGTTTTCTGTCAACGTCGGCATGAATAAAAATTTATTAGTTTCGACTTTAGCGACTTTAATCTGCTCAAAAAGCTCACTATATGTTTTTGGAGGTGCCAAAATTCCAAACGAGTTCATAAGTTCCTTATTATAAATCGTAACCGCCGAAGTAGCATAAAACGGAATTCCCCATACTTTATCATTAGAGCTAACAGCCTTTAAAAGCGGACGATTATAAGAATTTAAATTTTCATCCACTTCTGCCAACGCTCCTTTTGCTGCAAGTGTCATGTTGAAATCAGACGTAATATTTATCAAATCAGGCATGCTACTTGACAACAAACTTGCTAAAACCCTTTTTTCTGCTTCAGAATAAGGAATATCCACCCACTTAACTTTTATATAAGGATGTTGCGACTCAAAACTATCAATTACTCCATTAATATAGTTAGAAAAAGGTGAAAGCTGTACTGTCCAAAACACAACTTCTACATTTTCTTTCTTAGGCTTTAATGAAAAAAGCATATTAGCACAAATTAAAACACAAATTATTAAAATTATTTTTATTTTTGACATAATTTCCTCAAAGTAATGCTACAATAATTATATAGAATATTGTGGAAAAAGGAAATGAATTTATTTGACTCCTTAGAAAATATTAATAAACAAGTGCCACTTGCAGAAATTTTACGACCTAAAACACTGGAAGACTACCTTGGACAAAACAAAATAATATCCGAGGCATCTCCACTATACCGTCTGCTACAAACCAACAGACTTTTCTCATTTATTTTTTGGGGTCCGCCCGGCTGTGGAAAAACGACGCTGGCACGCCTTATTGCCGCTAAAACAAATAGTTACTTTCTCGAAATTTCCGCTGTAACTTCAGGTATAAAAGAAATTAAAGATGCGGTCGAAACTGCTAAAGAACAACTTAGACTCGGGCATAAAACACTACTATTTATTGATGAAATACACCGCTACAATAAAACTCAACAAGATGCACTCCTGCCTCATCTTGAAAACGGATTAATTTATCTGGTAGGCTCAACAACAGAAAATCCGTCTTTCCAAGTAATCCCTGCTCTTTTATCCAGAGTTCATATTCTACAATTAAAAGCTTTAGATGACGATGCCATTTCTAAAATTATTGAAAAAGGTTTTAAATACCTTTCTTCTGAATATGGCGCTATAAATGTAAACCGTGATGTGATAGAAAAGATTACAGCGTTTGCGAGAGGAGACGCAAGAGTTGCACTAAATACTATTGAAGCTTGCTACTTTGCTTCTGAGCTTAAAGACAATACACGAACACTTAAGCTTTCTATGATAGAAGAACTCGTACAAAAAAAGATTACAAAATACTCTCAACAAGAGCACTACGACTGTGCATCAGCATTCCAAAAAAGTTTAAGGGGGTCTGACAAAAATGCAGCAATATACTATTTAGCTAAAATGATTGTTGCAGGTGAAGATCCACGATTTATTGCTCGAAGATTAATAGTTTGTGCTGCTGAAGATGTCTCCAATGCCGATCCTCAAGCACTGCAAATTGCTGTCGCAGCCTTTAGGGCAGTTGAACACTTAGGTATGCCCGAAGCTCGAATCCCTCTGGCTCAAGCTACTGCCTATGTCGCAGATGCGCCTAAATCAAATGCTACTTGTGTTGCAATTGATTCCGCTATAAATGATATTCAAAATGGCCTTGATTATCAACCACCACTGCACTTGAGAGATGCACACTACAAAGATGCCCAAAAATACGGATTTGGAACAGGCTATATCTATACTCACTCCAATCCGAATGCATATCAACAATTTATGCCTGATGAAATTAAAGATAAAAAATATTTTCAATAAACTAATTGCTGCTTAAAATAATATTACATGATTTTACTTAGGAAATAACAACATTAAACAATTTTTAAATTATTATTGATTTTTTCACAAAAGTTTTGTAAAATAGAAAAGTAATACTTAAACAGGAGAGTTTTGATGCACCTTAATTTTAATACGATTAATAAGTTAAAACACGCTCCTGTTGTGCATTTAACTTGCCCCCCCCCCCCGAATACTAAGTCGTAGCAAGGGTTTTAAGGGTTTAGCAAGTTGTTTTTCAAGCCACATAATGAGGCTTGATTTTTTGTGTGAATTTTTATTCTCTTTTCTGGTTAATTATTCGTATTTATATATGGAGGTATTACACAATGAAGTTTGACAGTTACATTACAAGTGGTACTAAAACTGCTTTGACAATCAGTACAACAAACGGACAGAAACAACTTAATCCTAAAAAAGGAGCTTTTACTCTTGCCGAAACCTTAATTACTTTAACTATTATCGGAGTTATTGCCGCTTTGACTATTCCTACTTTAATCTCTAAATACCAAAAGCATACTTATGTTGTTGGGCTTAAAAAAGCCTACTCTCAACTTCAAAATGCCATGAAGATGATTCCCATCACTCAAGGTTGTCCTCCTGGGGATTATGATTGTGCAGGGTGGAATAAACTTCACAGCTCTTTTGATTCTAGCATAACAGACTCCAACATCACCTTTACAGATGAAAACGAGTATAGAACATGGTTAATTTCAAAACAATTTAAAATTAATAAATTCTGTGGCAGAAATAACATAGAAGATTGCATAACCAACTCAATGTTTATTAAAGAACAAGGTGAAGAACCACAAGCCGTTGGTGGCGCTTTTGTAGCCGAAGATGGCAGTGTTTTTAGAAGCACTTACGGTGCAGGATACGACGTTATGTTGCTAATAGTTGATACAAATGGTGCTAAAGGTCCAAATAAAGTAGGACGAGATATTTTTTGGTTTAACATTGTAAATAACAATTCAAACATCAAGCCACAGGGAACAATAATACCATGCGGTTCCAAGCTGGCAACAAGCACTACAATATGCAGTGCTTACTGGAAAGATAGTAACACCTGTACCACAGAAAATGTTACTAAAAACAGATATGGGAGTGACGCGTGTACAGGCCGGGTTCTCGAGGAAGATGCGATGAATTATTAAAAACGACAAAATAAAAAAGACCAAGCTATGTTATAGCTTGGTCTTTTTTTAAAATTCTTTCCTACGTATCAATATTTGTTGCGTATACAGCATTTTCCTCAATAAAATCCCGACGAGGCTCTACCTTATCGCCCATAAGTATATCAAATAACTGATCACACAACATTGCATCTTCTATATTTACTTTTTTTAGTGTTCTTGTTTGAGGATCCATTGTTGTTTCCCACAACTGTTGCGGCATCATCTCGCCTAAACCTTTAAAACGCTGCAATGTCAATCCTTTTTGCCCTCTTTCTTCAATAATTTTTTGAATATCATAGAAAGATTTTATTTCGGCAACTTCTGTACCGGTATCCATATATAAAAGCTTTTCTTCTTCTATCAAATAATCTCTGATAGTAGGATATGCATCTTTTATACGTTGATATTCATGTGATTTTATCAAGTTAGACGAAATTCTTATCGGATCAGTATGTTCAACACCCAAGTCTATAATAATCGAGTATTTGTTGTTTTCGGTATTAAAGTTCAACGATGTAACATACTTATCTGCTCCATCTATACCGTAATTTTTACCATGATCTATTAAATAATGCTGTAAATAAGCATTAATTTCATTCATTCTTTCCTGATTCATAAAATCTTCTTCTGTTATATTTGAACGAATAAGTCCACGAATAATAACACTGGGAATAGGATTAATTAACGGATTATTGAACGAATGATAATAAGCAGACATATTTGCAAGAAGCAAGCTCAAGGTATCACCCTCAGAACATTTTTCCTTTTTCTTATCATACAAAGTAAGCCCCTTTACACCACGTTCACGCATCATTTTGTCCAATGCTCTTTCATCGTAAAGATATTCCGAATTCTTACCAATGGTAATTTTAAACAAAGGTGGTTGAGCAATGTAAACATGACCATTCTCAATAAGAGGCTTTGCGTAACGGAAAAAGAATGTTAAAAGCAAAGTTCTGATATGAGCACCGTCTACATCAGCATCTGTCATAATAATAATTTTATGATAACGAAGTTTTTCAAGTTCAACCTCATCTTCATTTTTACTTATATTAATACCAAAAGCTTGAACCATAGCTTGAATTTCATTATTAGCATATATTTTATCCAAACGAGCTCTTTCAACATTAAGAATTTTTCCTCTCAGTGGCAAAATAGCCTGAAACATTCTATTTCTACCCTGTTTTGCCGATCCGCCTGCAGAATCACCCTCAACTATAAAAATCTCACACTTATCAGCCTCTCTGCTTGAACAATCTGCGAGTTTTCCTGGCAAAGTAGATGTTTCCAAAGCAGTTTTTCTTCTGGTTAATTCACGAGCTCTACGTGCTGCTTCTCTTGCTCGCTGTGCTTGCAATGTTTTTTCTATAACCGTCTTTGCGACTTTAGGATTAAATTCAAGCCACTCTTGAAATTTATCCCTTACAGCATCTTGCACAGCTCCTAAAGCCTCTGCATTACCCAGTTTCTCCTTTGTCTGACCTTCAAATTCAGGATTACCTATTTTTACAGAAACTATAGCAGTTAAGCCTTCTCTAACATCATCTCCGGAAAGATTTTGTTCACTGTCTTTAAGAATATTGTTTTTTCGAGCATAGTCGTTTAAAACACGCGTAATCGCATTTCTAAATCCTGTCAAGTGAGTTCCACCATGGTGAGTATTAATATTATTTGCAAAAGACAAAATGCTCTCTGTATATGCATCTGTATACTGCATTGCTATTTCAACAGTCATTCCATCTACTACTTTTTCTATATATATAGGATTTTCAAAAAGTACTGTTTTATTCTTATTCAAAAACTCAACATAACTTGCTATTCCACCTTCGTAATAAAAAACATTTTCATCATTCTTCTTGGCATCAATAAAAATAATTTTTAAACCTTTGTTCAAAAATGCCATTTCTCGCAATCTATTACAAATTATGTCTCTGTCTATTTGTGTCGTTTCAGTAAAAATAAGTGGATCAGGCCAAAAAGTAGTTTTTGTACCTGTAAGCTCAGTTTCACGTATTTTTTCAACTTGAGAAACCGGTTCACCTCTAAGGTATTCTTGTCTATGAACCCAACCTTGACGTGAAACTTCAACAACCATTTTTTCAGAAAGAGCATTTACTACCGAAGCCCCAACACCATGAAGCCCACCTGATACCTTATATCCTCCGTCACCAAATTTACCGCCGGCGTGCAAAACTGTATGTACTATTTCTAATGCCGATTTCCCTGTTTCTGGTTTTATATCAACCGGGATACCTCGTCCATTATCTATTACGGTTACACTTTCATCTTCATTCACTATAACTTTAATAGTTGTACAATAACCTGCAAGTGCTTCGTCTATAGAGTTATCTACAATTTCATATATACAATGATGCAACCCACGTTGAGAAGTTGACCCAATATACATCCCAGGACGCATCCTTACTGCTTCTAAACCCTCTAATACCCTAATGTTATCTGCACTATAATTTTGTTCTGTCTGTGTTGTCATGTTCGCTCCCCAAAGACTCTCTTTTTATATAATAATAACACAAATAAGAGCAAAAGGCTAATATTTATAATTGTTTAAAAGCTATTGTAACAGTTCTTTGTAACATAATTGTCTGCTAAATCAAACCAAAATTATAGCGGCTGAATTAACAGCCGCTACTAAATTTATTTTTTATTTTAAAATTAACGACTTCCCAGTCATTTCGGCAGGTTTTTCTATCCCCATAATATCAAGAACTGTCGGCGCTACATCACACAGTGCACCGTTATCTCTAAGCTTTGATATTCCAGGATCATTAACTACTAGAAATGGAACAGGATTAGTCGTATGCGCTGTATGCGGTGCATGTGTTTGAGGATTTTCCATACACTCTACATTGCCATGGTCAGCGGTTAAGAGCATCACAACACCTTTTCTCATACATCTTTCTGCTATTTTTCCTACGCATTCATCAACTTTTTCAACTGCTTTAACTGCAGCATCAAAAACACCTGTATGACCAACCATATCCGGATTAGCAAAGTTTACCAGTATAAACTCATACTCCTTGTCATTGATTGCAGCCAAGACATTATCACATACCTCATCTGCGCTCATTTCCGGCTGCAAATCATATGTCGCAACTTTAGGAGATGCAACCAATACCCTCGTTTCCAACCTGTTTGCTTCTTCCACTCCACCATTAAAGAAAAACGTAACATGGGCATATTTTTCCGTTTCGGCTGTTCTGAATTGTTTTACGTTATTTGCATCCAATACATCACCAAGTATATTCTTAAGCGACTGTGGCTTAAATGCTATCGGTAGATTAAAAGTTTCATCATACTGTGTCATACACACATAATAAAGATTTTCAAGTTTTTCCATACGTTCAAAACCATTAAAATCTTCAAATGTCATAGCTTTTGTAATTTCTCTTGCTCTATCCGGACGATAATTAAAGAAAATTATTGCATCGTTATCTTTTATACGTGAGTTCATATCCCCTGTCATTGTGGGTGCAACAAACTCATCAGTTTTATCTACAGCATAAGAATTATCTACAGCTTCCAGTGAATTAGATGCTTTTGCACTATATCCCTCTGTCAAACAATTATATGCCTTTTGAATACGATCCCAACGGTTGTCTCTATCCATAGCCCAATAACGGCCTATAACAGATGCAATCGGTGGAAGCTTACATTCTTTAAGCTTATCTTCAACAATTTGTAAATATTTTTTTGCACTTTTAGGCGGTGTATCTCTTCCATCTAAAAAAGCATGGACGTACACATTTTTAAGCCCCTCTTTTACTGCCAAATCTATTAATGCCAATAAATGCTCTAACGAACTGTGAACACCTCCATCTGATACTAAACCGTACAAATGAAGAGATGAATTGTTTTTTATTACATGGTTAATTGCGTTAATAAATTCTTCGTTTCTAAAAAAATCACCATCTTTTATTGCTTTATTTATTCTGGAAAGCTCTTGATAAACAATTCTTCCTGCTCCTAAATTTAAATGCCCGACTTCAGAATTTCCCATCTGTCCTTCCGGAAGACCAACATGCTCCCCATCCGCATAAATCATAGTATGAGGTTCTTCTGTAAGAAGTTTGTCAAAATTCGGTGTTTTAGCTGCAGAAATTGCATCCTTAGGGCAGTCTTTGTTTATACCCCAACCATCCATTATACATAATAAAACTCTTTGTTTCATATTATTTCTCCCTATATTTTAAAAAAATTATATCAAATAAATTTATTTGTTGAAGACATTTTTGTCTTTTTTTAAGTTTTATATGTAAATTATTTGTATCATTTCAACAAGTATCTATTCAACCTTATTCTTTATATTTTCAAGAAGTCTTCTATTTATAGCAAGCAAATCTGAGATAACTGCCAGCAATAATGTCTGAAAACTAATAATTAAAAATACCGCTGCTAAAATTAATGATTGAATATGTCCAGCACCATGACCTGTAAAATAAAATAACATAAACCTAATGCCTATAAAAAGACCTAACAAAAATAAAATTCCGGCTAATAATGCAAAAAATCTAAATGGTCTATATACAATAAACATTCTTATAATTGTAAACATTGATCGAACTGAGTACTGAATATAATTTTTAAAAAGTCTTGACGGACGAAGAGCTTCATTAACTTCGACAGGAACAGAAACAATCCTTAGTCCCTTAACCTTAGATTGAATAATCATCTCCAAAGTATATGTAAAGTTGTCATATATATTAATTTCTCTGGCTGCAAGAGCGCTCATTGCTCGAAAACCACTTGGCGCATCTTCTACATCTGTAAATGAAAAAAGCCGTACAACTTTTGAACCCAGTTTTTGTAAAAATTTTTTAATTACAGAAAAATCTTTTATTCTGCTTATTGGACGTGAACCTATTACTATATCTGCTTTCTTAGCCAAGATTGGCGCAATTAAATCTTTTATATAAGATGCATCGTACTGATTATCCGCATCTGTATTAACTATAATATCCGCATCTAATTCCAATGCTCGTTTTATTCCTGTTAAAAATGCCTTCGCCAAACCATAATTTTTATCCAAAACAACAACATGCTCAACCCCACATTCTTTGGCTATCTTTGATGTTTTATCCGAACTCCCGTCATCTATGACCAAAAACTCAATACTATCCACTCCCTCTATTTGACGAGGAAGTTCACTAATCGTCTTTGCCAAAGTCAATTCTTCATTATATGCAGGTATTTGAATTATTAATTTTGTCACAATCAATCCTTTTTCTGATAATTATTATATTATAGATTTATTAAATTTTACAGAGGCAAATTATGAAAAATAAAATACTAAATATAACCCTACTTTTATCAATAATATTAATAGGTTTAATTATAAGATTATGCAGTATAGATAAACCTGAAGGTCTATGGAATGATGAATATATGGCATGGTGGATTTCATCTTTCAATTTTGGAGCACCATTATTTAAAAAAATTTTTCTAAACTGCCACATGCCTCTTTACTATTTATTTCTTAAAATCTGGTGTTTTGCTTTTGGAAATACTGATATAGCTTTAAGACTATCAAGTGTCTTAATCGGTATTTTAAATATACTTTCTATGTATTTTTTAGGAAAAGAATACAAAAACAAAACTACAGGACTTATTTGTGCTTTATTCTCAGCTTTAAGCGGATTTTTAATATATTTTTCTCAAGAAGTACGACCATATGGACTTATCTTTTTAATTTGCACTTGGATTTGTTTCTTCTTCATAAAAGCAATTAGGACGCCAAATCGATTTAATATATCAATATACTTAATCTTTAATTTTCTACTTCTCATCACTCACACGCTAGGTTTTGTATATAGTTTCTTTAACTTATTAATTTTTTCAGTTGTTCTAACAAAAAACCGACCTAACATAAGACCTTTAGTTTTTTCCGGATACATTATACTAATTGCATGCTTTTTACCCTTAACTCCATTTTTAATTACCATTTTAACTCGCAACGGACTTTCACAAAATTGGGGAATATTTAACCTATCAAAAATATTTTTTGTATTTCTCGATTACTTAACACCTATTCAAACTAATATCACAAATTCCCCAATAAATATACTTGCCTGCTTAAAAAACCTATCTTTATTTAGCTCACTATTTTATGTAATAATTCCATTTTCTTTAGGTCTTTCTTTTTATGTTATTTCTCTCAAACGAAAAGAATTATTATTAAACGTTTTAAACCTTTGCTCTTTATTATACTTTATAGTATTAGTAATAGCAGCAATAAGTGGGAAAATCATACTCTCAACAAAATACTCAGTAGAAATTTATCCTGCAATAATTCTTGCTGTCTCATCAGCGTTTTCTGTTACACATAGTAAAGCCATAAAATACCTTGCTTGGATATATTTTATTCTTATATCAATATGCTTAATATTCTACCCACAAGCTCCACAGCGTTTACCTCGTTCAGAAGGTCATAAAACTCCGGCACTCCTTTTAAATAATGCAGACATAAACCAAGATGACTATATAATAACTCTTTATCATCAATTTTTTCGTTATAAAAAATACACCAATTTAAACCCCAAAAACTTAATAGAATTAGACAAAGGTAGTGTAGCTACATACCTTATGGGAAACGGATACGGTGAAACAGATATAAAACTCAATGCAAAAAAGGAGCTAAAAAGTGCATTTTTATTCCAAAATGAAAAAGACATAACAAAAAGATTTGATGATATTTTTAACAAAATCCCTAAAAACAAAAAAATAGCAATAATTATCCCAACACAAGTCGCATTTTTTTCATCAAACGATTTAATTAGAATTGCATCCACCAAAGAAGAATACGAGAATACTCAAGTTTTGTTTTTGGTCTTTTCGTACGCTAAAATAAAATTAATTAATGCTGCATTTTCAAATTGCGAATTCAAATCAATCTATGAACAAGGCCCTTGGGTAATATTAACATTCACAAAAAAATAAATCTTTTCATTATAGAAAAAAAAAGAGATTAATGTTATTATAATAAAGTAGTACGTTGAAAAATTAATATGGGGACGTTTTGGATTTGACAGGGTGATCCGGTGAATGCTAACCGCATGTCGCAGAGCTGTTCTGCGTTATCAACGAGCAAACTAAAATAAACGCTAATAACGTTGTAAAAGCTGATTTTTCTAGAGCACAAGCTCTTGCTGCTTAATTAGCAGTTCAGCACTCTAACCCGACCAGCTTGCCGTTTGGTTAGGGTCAACTATGCAAGACGCAGTGCGGGGATGAGAATAAACCGCATCAAGTTCTTTCTCAAAGCGCGTATCGCTCTAAACTGCATCAATTTAGATTAGGTTTGATCATTTCCATACTAAATTGAAACTAAAAGGGTCTAAACATGTAGACGTTATCGTTTGCCTATTCTGGACGTGAGTTCGAATCTCACCGTCTCCACCATTAATTTAATAATACGCAGCAACTAAACTTAATGCACAATCTGATTGAATTTTTCTTTTTTATTTAGTTAAAATGTTTAACCTTTATTGCTAGGCTTGTAAAATTTTTCTTTATATTTTTGAGGCAACTCATAGTCTTCTTTGTAAAGTTCTTTAATTCTTTCAATCTGACGCGGTAAAAGAGATTCAACCGTAAAAATTTTCTTTTCACTAGGCATCACATTGTACCGCTTAAGCGTCATTCCGAATTTTTCAAGCATAAAACTATCAAGATCTTTAAGATAACAAATATCTGTTAAATCCTCTAAATAATCTTTACCACTAAGTGTTATAGGGACAATATGCTGATCCCAAAAATAAGAATTTAATGTATCTAACTTTATAGCTAAAAGCAACTTATCAATATAATCATTCGGATTTTTACCATATGGCGGCTGTATATTAGAAGCAATAACATCATGGCTAATATATTTATTATTCGCCATTCTCAAAAACCTTTTTAACGGATCATCATATATTAAAAACTTTGTATACTCAGCAAATTCATCCACTCTTTGATAATATTCAGTCTTAGTTATTAACATTTTATGCTTATAATAACCCTTGTATTTTAAAGTAATAGGCCAAATAAGATTCTTTGCACTAATACGAGGCGACCACCACCTTTGCCAGTTTGTCTCATAAATTCTACTTAAAACTGAGGTACAAGCATTTTTCGCAACTTCAAAAAATAGTGCTTTATTTTTTGGCATATGCCAAATTGACATAGGCTGAGCATATACAAGATTTCCCTCGTCTATATCTCCAGAAAGAGCAAACTTTTCATCAAAAACAATAGCACTCTTCCTTTTTTCATCCGTATATATAACATTATCTTGAAGATGCATAATAGGCGCCATTTTTTTATCTTGCAGCCTTATTACAACTCCACTATCGAAATCAATTTTTATATCATACATTGTACCGCCGTCTATAAGCTGCACAACTTTATTTCCTTTATAATCCATAAATTCACCATAACATAAACAAAATTAATATGTACAGATTTTAAGCAAAGTGATACACTAATAAATAATAATATCTATATATGGAGCAATAATTATGACAAACTTTGAGCTAAACCTTTCAACAGAAGAATTAATAAAACGAACAAGCAAAGACTGCTTAATTCCCAAAATTATGCTTGAAGCAGATTCTGTAGAATATAACAATCTCGCACAAGGAGACAAAGATGCACTAAGACATCTCGTTTTAGCCGCAAATAAAATTGATAATGTGTTTATGAAACAAGATAATTCAGCAAATCTTGAATTTAAAACATATCTGGAAGCCGAAACTCAAAAAGGCAATAAAAATGCTGAAATGACACTAAAATTATTTAATGCCCAAATTGGTATGGTCGCAACAGACTCCGAAGCCAACAAGATATATCTTGCAAAAAACTTTAAAGATCTTGATGGAAAAGGCTTTTATCCTGCAGACCTTACAAAAGGCGAGTTTCACAAAATTTTAATATCTATGTTGGAAGAAAAAGAAACTGAAGCCGTAAAAAATATTTTAAGCCAACGAACAATGGTAATCCGCGATGGCAAAAGACTTAAAGCTATTGATTATACCGAATATTTTAAAGAAGAATTTTTATATATTGCGCAAAACCTTGAAATAGCAAGCACTCTTTCTACAGACAAAGATTTTAATGAATATTTAAAACTACAAGCGAAAGCCCTAAAGGAAAACGACCCAATGCTAGATGCCTATGCAGACAAAAAATGGGCAGAATTACAAGATACACCTTTGGAATTCACCATTTCAAGAGAGCAATATGCAGATGAACTTACAGGCTCAGTACTTGAAAATCCTCGGCTCAATAAAATGCTTAAAGAAGCAAATATTATTCCAATATCTAAAGATTCAATAGGCGCAAGAGTTGGTATAGTGAATAAAGCAGGCACAGCTAAACTTTTAGCCATAAAAAATTATATGCCGCAGTTAGCAGAAAACATGCCCTATAAAGAAGAATATGAGCAAAACATCTCCATAGGTAATGATAACCAAACAATGGTAGATGTTGACATTGTAACCCTTCGTGGAGATGAAGGCACCTACAGAGGCGGTATTACTCTTGCGCAAAACCTGCCAAATAACGACAAACTCTCTTTAACAATAGGCGGTGGCAGAAGAAACGTATACCACAGACAAATTAGGACAAATAACTCTGCACAAGCCATTGAAAAACGAAAAAAACGACTTGATGCAACACTACGTAAAGAATTTCATAAATTTTACAACCCTGAGGCAGATCACTGGTTTACCATAGGACACGAAAACGTTCACTCACTCGGCCCCAAATCAGGCACCGAAGCCCTTGGTAAATACAAAAATATAATAGAAGAAAATAAAGCCGATATGGGATCTCTTGCTCTGCTTAATATTATGGAAAAATTAGGACTATATTCTCAAGAAGAAGTTAAACAAATTCTTGTCACCTACGCAGCAGATAACTTTTTAAAAGCTAAACCAACCCTAAGCCAAGCACATAGAGTCCGAACCGTTATGCAATCTAAATATTTTCTGGACAAAAAAGCCATAAGTCTTGATGAAAACGGATTAATCAATATCAATTTAGAAAAAATGATTCCAACAGCAAAACAAATGCTCTCAGAAATTATTCGTGTTCAACTATCACAAGACTTTAATAAAGGCGAAAAGTATGTCTTGGATAATTTTATCTGGACAAAAGAAATGGAAATTATTTCCAAAAAACTTAAAGAAATAGACAAATCTTTAAATGGAGTACTAAAAACTCCACTTGCAGACAAACTTTCGGGAAAACAAACAAACCCATGAACCTATACAACCCAACATATCTCCAAATAAAACAACTTGTTTCTGAAGACTTTAACAAACTGTCAAAAGTTATTAATGAAACACTTGAGCTCATTTCAAAAGAAAGTACGATTCTAAGCGCAGAACTATCAAATTATTTAAACAGTTCTTCAAAACAACTGCGCTCCTGTCTGATATTTTTATTTTCTCAGCTGCTTTACAAAAAAACAACCTCTTCTATAATAAAACTGGCAGCCGCTGTAGAACTTATCCATAATGCAACACTTATTCATGACGATATTATAGACAACGCTGATTATAGACGAGGTGAAAAAGCAATACATAAAAAATTTGGGAATAAACTCTCGATTATAACCGGCGATTACTTACTTTCACTAGCAATAAAGCTTTTAACCTCAACAGAAAATCCACAAATAATTTCAAACTTCTCCGATTGTCTAAACGAACTGTGCAAAGGCGAAATAAATCAATACTTTTCTGCAAAATCAACACAATCAATAGAGGAATACCTAAAAAAAACACGTGCTAAAACAAGCTCTTTGTTTTGTGCAGCACTTAAGTCTTTAGCAGACCTCGAAAATAATACGCATAAAAAAAATCTTTATAATTTTGCGACCTACTTTGGGACAGCTTTTCAAATCAAAGATGATTTAAACAATTTCACTAATGAAAACAACAAAAAACCCCTATACCTTGATATTGAAAATGGAAACTTCCCCCCCCCTGTAATATATGCATTTGGCGAAAATAAAAACCTTTCTGAAATAAACACAGAAGAAATTATAGCGAAAGCCTCACAAGAAAAATATTTAAATAAAACTAAAGACCTTATAAAAAACCAAGCTAACACAGCTCAAAAAATATTATCAAACCTTCCCCAAAATCTCTATAACGAAGCAATACAGAATTTATGTAAAAATATTACAAAATAAAATTAAATTTTAAGCAATTTTTTATAACTAAATGTTTTTATATAAATATAGGAGTTTTATAGGAAAAATTTTATGACATTCGGTTATAATTTTATGAACACACAAATGTCCCCATTTGCAGGTATGTATTCAGAACTAGCAGGACGCCAACAAGCAATTAACTCGATTATGCTTGCACAACAATTGGCGATGCCAACCCCTGGCGCTGGTGATTGCGGTCCGGCAATGATGGATTATCCTCTTTACGGTTATCCTGCTATGTGCGGACCTAGCATATTTAGTGCGCCAATGGGTACTGAAATGATGATGTACTCTGCTGGTAGAGGAATAGGCTCATTTTTAGGTTCTCCTTTTAGAGCAATAGGAAATGCTTTTTATAACCTCTGCAACTAATTTTGATTATTATTATTTTTTATGTATAATGTCATAGATAATTAATATTAATTAAACCTATGGCAAATTCTTCAATTTTTGATATTATAACCCCCATTATGGTTGGTCCATCAAGCTCTCATACAGCAGGTGCTGTAAGAATAGGGCTTTTAGCAAGTAAAATATACGGCTCAACCTGCCCTAAAAAAGTTCACTTTAAGCTTTATAATTCATTTGCCAAAACAGGAAAAGGGCATGGAACCGACAAAGGTCTTTTAAGCGGCGTAATGGGTTTTAATGTAGATGATGTAAGAATAAAAAATGCTCTGGAACTCGCCCAAAAAGCAGGTATTGATTACTCCTTTGAATTTGCCGAAGACTTAAACAAACACCCTAACTCTGTTGATATAACTTTTGAAGGTGATATAAATCTTAAAGTTTCAGGAGAATCTCTTGGTGGGGCAGAGGTTATTATTACAAATATTAATAATTATCGTGTTAACCTTCGAGGAGATTATCACACACTTCTTCTAATTTATAAAGATAAACCAGGAATGATATACAGAGTTACAACTCTTATACAAGATTTTGATATAAACATCGCATCAATGACTTGTGACAGAGAAGCTAAAGGTCATAATGCATCAATGAGTATTTGCCTCGATAGCCCACTTTCAGAAGAAATTGTCGAGTCACTTAAAAAAATTAACGAAATTTATTTAATAAGAAATATTGGAGTTACAAAATGAACTCAGCATCAACTTTTGATGAATTACTAAAACTATGTAATAAAAATAAAAAATTTTATGAAATAGCACAAGAAGAAGAAGCAAATCTTAGTGAATGCAGTATTTCAGAAATTAGAGCAAAAACAGCATTAACGCTTAATGCAATGAAAAACGCAATACAAGAAGGGCTTAAATCTAATGAACTTTCTACAAGCGCCATGGTAGGGCAAGATTGCGAAAAACTTAATAAATATTATTCCGAAAAAAAAGGAATATTTTCTAAATTAATGCAAAAAGTAATAAAATATGCACTCGCAACAGCAGAACAAAATGCAAGAATGGGCAAGATTGCCGCATGCCCGACCGCAGGAGCTTGTGGAATTGTTCCTGCAGTAATAATAGCTTTGGCAGAAGAAAACAAAATAAACGAAGAAAAAACTATCAACGCCCTAATCACAGCAGGTATTATAGGGAAACTTATAGCAATAAAAACAGCACTTGCAGGAGCAGTAGGCGGATGTCAAAGCGAATGCGGCGTCGCTGCAGGAATGGCAGCAGGCGCTGCTGTTGAGCTCTTAGGCGGGAGCAACTTACAAATAACAAATGCTGCAGCACTAGCTCTTAAAAACATTCTTGGATTAGTTTGTGACCCAATCGCCGGACTAGTAGAAGTGCCTTGCGTTAAAAGAAATTCTTTTCTTGCAGTACATGCGCTTTGCGCTGCAGAATTAGCAATGGCAGGCGTAGAAAGTATTGTTCCGCTGGATGAAGTTGTTGACGCACTAAAACAAATCGGTTCTTTAATGTCTCCAAGTCTAAAAGAAAGTGCTCAAGCCGGACTCGCTACGACTCCAACAGGGATACAAATTACTGAAAAATTAAATAAAATTTGGCAACATTAAACCATCATATTATATTTTTTTTCATGCTCAATACTAGTTGCATCATCATGCCCAGGAAAAACTTTTACATTTTCCGGAAGAATAAAAAGTTTTTCTCTAACAGACGTTCTTAGTTCATTATAATCTCCACCCGGAAAATCAGTTCTACCTATTGATTCAAGAAATAGCGTATCTCCGGAAAACAATAAATCTTCTACCCAAAAACATACTCCACCTTTTGTATGTCCAGGAGTTTCTATTACTTTTACCTTTTTGTCGCCTATAAATAAATCTGTATTTTCATCAATATACCCACTTATTCTTGGGGGCATAACCGGATCTATCCCATATAAAGAAAGTTGATTTGGCAAATTTCCCACCAACATTGAATCATTTTTATTTAAATAAAATCCAACTTGCAGATTATCTTGAATTGCTTTTGCACCCATCACATGATCAAAATGCCCATGCGTATTATAAATTCCTTTAACTTGTAACTTATTTTCTTTTACAAATTCAACAATTTCTTCTGCACTACCGCCAGCATCAATTATTATTGCATCAGCGGAGTCTTCATCATACACTACATAAGTATTAACAAATATAGGTCCGGTAATAAATCTCTTAACTTTCATAAATAAATTTCTCTTCTCTAAACAAACCAAATTATACCCTATATACAAAAAATCGCCAATACACAAATGGCGATTTCTTCATTATCATTTTTTTACTTACTTATCCACAAAACGCGGCTACTGTTGTTGTCATTGGAATATTTCCAATAATATTAGAAGAATAATGTACTGTAAATATATAAACGCACAACATTAGTATAAAAATACCAATTAGTGCAAAATTTAACACCCTGGTTTCATTCATTAAACCACACTCCATTTTAATTAAATAATTATCTTACTACACACACTCCCCATTAGGGGATTTAAATTAAGCCATTTTACGCTACGGCAGAAAAGGAAGCACCACCACAAGAAGAAGATGCTACTGAACCTGCTGTTTCAGCTCCGCTGAATGCTACAGAACCTGCTGTTTCTACGTTTGCAGGGGCTGAAGGTTGGCTTACCATTGCAAAATTTACTGGTGCTACTGAAAAATTCATAATATTCTCCTTTTGAAAACTATTACCTCGTGAGCTTTGATATACTTTTGTATATCTACATTTATATAAAAACATTCAAAAATGTCCAATTTCAGAAGTAATTATTTTTGTTACATAAATTAACATTTTGATATAGTATAATTAGCTTATGCAAATTTTAGTAATTGGTAAAGGTGCTAAAGAATATACTTTAGCAAAAAAAATAAAGGAACAAAGACCTGAGGATATAATTTTTGTAGCCCCGGGTAATCAAGCTATCACAGACTTTGCTACTTGTATAGATATTCAACCTAATAATGCTAATGAACTTATAGACTTTGCTTTAGCTAACGAAATAAATTTAACAATAATATCAGACGAAAGTGCTATAGATGCAGGTGTTACAGATGCCTTTAATGAAACAGGATTAATGGTATTTGGTCCGGATAAAGATTCAGCCAGATTTGCCACCTCAAAAGCCATAAGCAAAAGATTTATGTACAAGCTACAAATACCTACACCGAAATTTGGAATTTTTGACAAGGAAAATGCAGCAAGAACTTATATAAAAAGTGCCTCTTATCCTATTCTAATTAAAACTGACAAACACCAAGATGGAGAAAATGTATATCTTTGTCACAGCTTGAGAGAAGCAACTAACATTTTAAACAAGCTATATGCAATAGAAGAACCCAAAATTGTAATAGAAAATTATATAGCAGGGCGTGAATTTTCATTTTACGTAGCAACCGACGGGTATAACGCAGTTCCAATATGCGCAGTAGTCCCGTATAAATATGCATCAGAAAAAGATGGAGGCTCTATTACAAAAGGCGTTGGTGCATATGCACCTGCCGTTTTTATAGATGATGCGCTAACAAGAAAAATTCTTCAAAAAATTATATACCCAGCTCTTTCAGAAGCAGAAAAAAACTCCACCCCGTACACAGGTATACTGGGAGCGGATATTATAATTGATGATTACAACAATCTATCAGCAATAGAATTTAATACATTTTTTAAAGAACCGGACATCGAGTGCATAACAAACCTAATAGAAGATGACATTATTGATATCTTTAAAGCCTGCACAGTTGGGTCCTTGGCAGATGATTATGAATACATAAAGCTAAAAGACAAATCAGCAATATCAATAGTTTTAACCAAAATACCACATCACCTTTTTGATAATGAGCAAAGTACGCTTTTTGACTTAGATAAGCTTGATGATGATATAGGAATTACGCTATACAATACTATAGATAAAAATAATAAGATTTTGGTAAAAGCAGGCAGAGCTTTATCATTAACAGCAACCGCCTCTACACTTGGTAGAGCAAAGAAAAAACTCAGAGATAATATAGACTTAATAAATTTTAACGGTAAAAAATTTAGAAAGGATATAATCGAACAAGAATATGTGCGCTAATTACAGAAAATGCATTGGTTGCGGAAAAATTTTTGAACGCGGAACAATGTTTCGAATATTAAAACGCTACAATGACGGTAGAATAATTCTTGCTCCATCTAACAAAGACTTTGGAAAATCTGTTTACATTTGTAAAAATAATGAATGTTTAAAAAATGCTTTTAAAAAAGGGAAAATTAATCACTTTACAAAGCTTAAAACCACAGATGAGCTAAAACTTGAGATGGAAAAACAATTAAAAAATTAAAATATTTTTCAATGTTACTGTACTTGAAAGCTTGCTTGTGATACGCTAATGTTAACAAAATAAATGGAGTAAAATCGTCAATGTCACAAGAAACAATAAGAGTATATGATTTATCAAATGAATTAAACCTCTCAACCAAAGAGGTTATAGAACTTTTAGAGAAAAAAGTTCAAATAAAAGTAAAATCTCACTCCTCAACATTGACGGCAGAACAGGCAAGACGTTTTAAAGAAGCTCTTAAAGAGCCAAATCAAAAAGCATCATCAAAACCAAAAGCCTTTATTGTTAAAAAAGCTAAACCACAACAACAACCACAAGAACCCGAACAAACAAAAACAGAAAGCCCAAAAGAACAAACACAAAGCCAAGAATCCGCTTTAGTTATTAAACCGAGACTTGGTCCTAAAATTATTCAAAGAGCAGAAGACCGCTACAAAAATACTGAAGTTCATAAAAAAGAACCCCAAAAAGTTGAGATTTCAAAAGGACGAGACGACGCCAAAAAAGGTGAAAAATATTCTAAATCAGAAAAAGGTCAAAAGCCTTCTTTGGAGGAAAAACAGACAAAATCTTTCAACAAAGATAAACGTCCAAATCAACCAATAAACGATAAAAAACAACCTATTAAACGTCATATAATTTCTCAAGACATCTATGAAAACAAGTCTTTTGGCAAAAAGAAACCTAATATTTCAAGTAAAGATAGAGCAAGATCAAAAGAAGAAGAACAAGAAAGAATTTCACTAGAAAAAGCAATGGCTCAAAAACACAAAAAACGCCATCGCGAAGAAAAACAAGAAGAATCAGTTAAACAAGTCGTAATAAACCAAGCTATGACAATAGGTGAATTGTCAGATAAAATCAAAAAAAGCTCTGCAGAAATAGTAAAATTCTTAATGATGCAAGGAATAATGGCTACAGTTAATGAAGTTATAGACGTTGACATTGCCAAAAAAGTAGCTCAAAATTTTGAACTTGAAGTTCTAGAAGAAGATCTTGAAGCATATATGGAAGAAGAATTGGCAAAAGAAGAAAAAGCCAATGCCCTTAAAAGTATTGACGAAAATCTGCTAAAACAAAGAGCCCCGGTTGTATCTATAATGGGACACGTCGACCACGGAAAGACGACGCTGCTCGACAGTATTAGAGCTGCAAAGCATAAAATTGTAGCAACAGAAGTTGGCGGAATCACACAATCTATAGGTGCATATACTGTATACATTGAAAACAAAAAAATCGTATTTATAGACACACCGGGTCACGAAGCATTTACAGAGATGAGAGCCAGAGGGGCAAAAGCTACAGATATTGCAATTCTTGTAGTTGCTGCCGACGATGGAATTATGCCTCAAACTATTGAGGCAATAAATCACGCTAAAGCAGCAGAAGTCCCTATAATTATTGCAATAAATAAAATGGATAAGCCCTCAGCCAATCCGGATAGAATTCTTCAACAACTTACAGAACACGGACTTGTACCTGAAGCGTGGGGCGGAGATACAGTTTGTGTAAAAGTTTCAGCAATACAAGGCACAGGAATAGACGAGTTGTTAGAGTACATCTTGCTTACAGCTGAAATGCAAGATTTAAAAGCATACCCTGAAGCAAACGCAACAGGCGTAGTTATAGAAGCAAATCTTGATAAAGGAAAAGGACCTGTTGCAACTTTACTTGTCCAAAACGGAACACTAAAAATAGGTGATAGTATAGTTGTAGGCAGTGTAGGAGGTAAAGTTAGAGCTTTACTTTCAGACTCGGGTGAAAGGGTTAAACAAGCCCCACCATCAACTCCGGTTGAAATTTTAGGACTTTCTGAAGTGCCACAGGCTGGTGACACTTTTGAAGTTGTTAACAATGAAAAAGAAATGAAGCGAATTGTTGCAGAAAGAAAAGAAAAAGAACGCATTAGTAAACTTGAGGCTATGAAACCTGCTCATGTCCGCAGCGATGTAGTTGGCTCTGATGAAAATATAAAAAACCTGAATATTATTATAAAAGCCAATACACATGGAGCAGCAGAAGCTGTTTCCCAAGCAGTAATGCAGCTTGAAAGCAAAGAAATTATTACAAAATTAATCCATGTTGGAGTAGGTGACATCTCAGAAGCCGATGTAATGTTGGCTGCTGCGTCCAATGCTATTATTTTAGGCTTTACTGTTAAAGAAGATACAAACGCACTAATCGCAGCTGAAAAAGAAAACGTAACTATTAAAAAATATGATATTATCTATCAAGTACTTGAAGATCTTGAGCAAACAATGCTTAGCTTGCTTAAACCCGAGCTAAAAGAAGTTGAAATTGGTAAAGCAGAAGTAAGACAAGTCTTTACAATCGGAAAAACAATGAAAATTGCAGGTTGCTACGTAACAGAAGGAAAGATTAAACGTGGTGAAACTGCTTCAATTATAAGAAATGGACAAGAAATATTCAAAGGACCAATTGAACAACTTAAACGTTTCAAAGATGATGTAAAAGAAGTTGCACAAGGGTTTGAATGCGGTTTATCATTTGCCAAGTTTAATGACCTCCAAGAAGGCGACCTTATTGAAGTTTTAACAACCGAAGAAGTTGAAAGACATACTTTAGTATAAGGGAACTAATATGACACTGAGAAATGAACGTATAAGAAAAACTTTAATGAAAGAAATTGCAGACATTATTCAACGAGAAATTCGTGATCCAAGAATAAGTGGTCTTGTTTCAATAGTTGATGTTGAGATGTCACAAGATAATTCTTTTGCTAAAATTATCTACTCAGTGTTTTCAACTGACGCAGAAGCAAAAGAAAAGACTATTGAAGCACTAAATGATAATAAGCCTCAAATCAGATATGAATTAGGTAAAAGAATTAGGCTAAGACACACTCCGGATCTTAAATTTATAGCTAGCGATACGCTTGAAAAAGGCTCAGAAGTTACAAACCTTATAAACAAAATATCACGTGGTGAACTATAGAACATGTTTGGCTTCCTTAACGTATACAAACCTAAAGGAATAACGTCTTTCGACGTTATACGAAAATTACGCAAAATTCTTAAAATAAAACAAATCGGACATAGCGGAACCTTAGACCCTATTGCAGAAGGAGTACTTCCAATTTGTATTGGCAAAAGCACAAAACTGCTTAATTATTTACAAGAAAGCAAAGGTTATATTGCAACGTTTCAATTAGGTTACAGTTCTGAAACATACGATACAGAAGGAACCGTAATAAAACATTCCGAAAAAAAAATTACAAAAACCGAATTAGAAAAAATCATAAATTCTTTTTATGGAGAAACAGAACAAACACCACCTATTTTTTCCGCAGTAAAATTAAATGGGAAAAAACTATACGAATATGCAAGAGCAGGTAATATTAATATTAAAATTCCAGCCAAAAAAATAAATATAACAAAAATAAACCTTCTTAATTTTGACGAAAAAAATCAAACTGCAAAAATAGAAGTTGAATGTTCTAAAGGAACCTATATAAGGTCTATTATCAATGATATTGGGGAAAAAAGCGGTTGTGGAGCAGTTATGACTGAACTTATCCGTTCAAAATCCGGAAAATTCACGCTTTCAACCGCAATAGAACTACAAAATTTAACATCAGAAGAAATTATAGCTAAAAATTTGATTAACCCTTTGGAGGTTTTATCTTATAATAATGTTGAGTTAAATGAAGAAGAATATGCCAAAGTTATAGTTGGTCAAAAACTTGATTCAAAAGGACAATCGGATGGGGAGATTTTACTTTTGACAAAGGAGAACAAACTTATTTCTATTGCTAAAACAGAAAATGGTAAAATTAAAGTAATAAAGGTATTCGTATGAAAAAAATATTGATAACATTTGCAATTATTTCAATTCTTCTACCGATTAGCGTAGGAGCTATTACTACAGAAGAACATTACTACTGCCCAAAAGAGCCATACAATATATCAAAGTGCTTTGCAGGGTTTTTCTCCAGCGTTACAGGAACAAACTTTCTTGTAACCAAAATAGCGGAAAAAGAAATAGAAAAAGCATTAAAAAAAGATTTAGGAGCAAAATTTAACGTCAAAATAGACACATTTGGCGGTAATAACTTACAAAACGGTAAATTCAAAAAACTTGTAGCAAAAGCAAATAACATCGAATCAAACGGATTTTTTATGTCAACCATAGAAGCTGAAACGGTTTGCGGCTTTAATCATGTAAAATACGAAAACAATCAACTTTACTTTGTTGAAAATATGTTAATAAAATATCAAGGGAAAATAACTGAATCAGACCTACAAAAAACAATTAATTCGAAAGAATACACTGATAAATTAAATAAACTTTCCATAAACTCTAATGGAAAAACTATTGCCAAAATAATGAACAATAACATTAAAATTGTTAACAACAAAATTGTAATGAGTTACGATATAATGATTCCTATGTTTTTAGGCACAATTCCGAAGCACATTGAATTTTCAACTTCTCTAGATGTTGAAAACGGAAAAATCAGGTTTGATGACATAGACTTTGGTAACCCCATAACAAATGCAGCTATGAAATCTACTCTGCCTATGATAAATTTACTTAACCCACTTGTATCCCAAGTTAAAACTGACAAAAAAAATAATGCTATAATTAACGTAAAAAATGTTAAAATAATAAACAACGAAATTTTAACAGACGGAATAATTATAATTCCAAAAAACTACGATAAAAAATAAGGAGCCTGCAATGAACTTTACCTCAAAACTAATAGTTACAGTCCTTTTAATCCTGTCACTTTTATATATAAAAGACAAATTTTTCACCAATGCAAATAACGATTTTTTTCACAGCGGACAAGAATCTGAAACGTTTTTAAACAAACAAAAAGACTTAATTCCACCAGAAAAGCAATCCGACACAAAATCAACCAATACAAAAACTCTTATTACTCTTTATTTTACAAGCACACAAAACGGCTCACTTAAGAAAATAACAAGAGAACTCCCCGAAAACTCAATAAAACTAGAATTTGCAATAAAAGAACTTTTAAAAGGTCCTGATTTTAAAGATAAACAAAATGGTTATTCCTCAGAAATTCCCAAAGGAACAAAACTATTAAAAATTAAAGATGAAGGCGGATTAATAATAATAGATTTATCTGACGAATTTCAATACGGAGGTGGAACAGAGAGCCAATATACACGAGTTGATCAACTCATAAAAACAGTCCTTGCATTAAACCTTTCAAAACCTGTATACCTGTACATTAACGGGCATAAAGCGGAAGTTATTGGTGGAGAAGGAATAATAATTAATCAACCACTGAGCGAGGCATCATTAAATGGATGAACAAGCACTCAATGAGTATATCAACCAAAACTGGACACTTGAATTTGGAACAGACAAAGGTTATACCGGAAACACATACCATTATGTTGAAATAAAAGAATTTCCGTCATTTGTATACTGTGCACCAACAAAAGAAATTGTTCTCGCAAATTATAAACACCAACTCAAACTAACAGTTAAAATAATGTTGGAATACGGAGACAAATTACCAAACCCAGGGGAATACGAGGAACTTTGACATATATTTTAAACTACACGATAGTATAACTTGACATAAAGTTGTGTGTTTAATAAGATTAAATAACAGCAAGGCGGCATGGCCAAGTGGTAAGGCAGAAGCCTGCAAAGCTTTTACCCCCAGTTCGAATCTGGGTGCCGCCTTTTAAATTATAAAATGCCGTCTTGGCATTTTTTATTTTTTAATAAACCTTGAATTGAGCTAAAATATAATATAATTATTAAGAAAAAAGAGTTTATAACGAGTCTTATTCAACTAAACTAAGATAAATTAGTTATGCAATCAGTTATAGGAGAAATTCTCTCTCCACAAATAACAAATTCATACAAAGTCAGCTAATAGTGCACACTAAAGTGCTTCCTGGAACAGGAGAAATAAATCCCAATATCTATACACAAGCAAATCCTAAAAACTACTTATATTCTTAAATTTACAAATATAAACTCTTGATTTTTAGATAAATATTTTGTAAAATAGAAAAGTAATACTTAAACAGGAGAGTTTTAATGCACCTTAGTTTTAATACGATTAATAAGTTAAAACACACTCCTGTTGTACATTTAACTTGGCGGCCCCCCCCCCCCCCGAAGAGGGGGGGGAGGGGGGGGAGGGTTTGTGGAGGGGTGGTG
>CASDWY010000004.1 GCA_949284985.1 uncultured bacterium
ATCAACACTAAAAGCTTTTGAAGTGCTGCTAGTGATATAACTGTCAAACTTCATATGATACCTCCATCTTCAAATAATATTTAACTACATATGTGAACAAAAGTCCACATAAAAAATCAAGCCTAATCACTTGGCTTGAAAAACAACTTACTAAATCCTTAAAACCCTTGCTACGACTTAGTATCGGGGGGGGGGGGGCAAGTTAAATGTGCAATGGGAGTGTGTTTTAACTTATTAATCACATTAAAACTAAGGTGCATTAAAACTCTCCTGTTTAAGTATTACTTTCCTATTTTACAAAATTATTATTAAAAAATCAAGAGTTGAATAAGTATAGTATTTATTGTATTTTTAGTAAAAAAAAACAGCCCCAACAATGTTAGGGCTGTTTTTACGTAATTTAAACTATTTAAGTTTAACTTTTGTGTGTGAACCTTTTCTGAACATTTCAATTTTGTCTTCTCTTGCTAACCAGCCAAGACCCATTTCTGCAAAGTTTCCAGCTAGATCGAGATCTTTTCTCATTTTTGAAAGGGAAACTTCGCCGTTGGCGTTCAAGTATTCCCAGATTTGACCTGCAGATTGTCCAATAGTTTCCATCATGTGTTCCTCCTGATTTTTAGTGACTTTTTTAAGTAAAGATTTTAACATATTCTTTTCCTTATTTTGTAACTGATGTCCTTTTTTATTATATAATACAAAAAGAAGTTTTTGTAAATGGAGTTTTAATATGAATCATCTTTTAAGAGGAAATGCATGGAAATATGGAGATAATGTAGATACTGATGTTATAATCCCAGCAAGGTATTTGAACACATTGAATGCAGCTGAATTAGCTCAGCATTGCATGGAAGATATTGATAAAACTTTTGCTAAAGAAGTTCATTCAAATGATGTAATTATAGCAGGAGAAAATTTTGGGTGTGGGTCTTCTCGTGAGCATGCCCCAATTGCTATTAAGGCTAGTGGGGTTAGTATTGTTGTTGCAAAATCTTTTGCAAGAATATTTTTTAGGAATGCTATTAATATCGGGTTGCCTATATTAGAGCACCCGACATTTGCTGATGAGTGTTCTAAAGGTGATGTTGTTGAAGTTGATTTGTCAGAGGGAGTTTTAAGAAATGTAACTTTAGGAAAAGAATATAAATGTAGTGCTTTTCCAAAAGAAATTCAAAATCTTATTCAACAAGGTGGTTTGATAAATTATACAAAAAATAAATTGGGAGTGTAATATGACATACAAAATAGCAGTATTAGGCGGAGATGGAATAGGTCCGGAAATTGTTGCTGAAGCGATAAAGGTGCTTGATGCGATATCAAAAAAATATCATTTGGAGTTTGAGTTTAATAATGCTTTGATAGGCGGTTGTGCTTATGAGGTTTTTGGTGTGCCTTTACCTCAAGAGACAATTGATATCTGCAAAAATTCTGATGCTGTACTTTTGGGAGCTGTTGGTGATTGGAAATATGATAAATTGCCATCTGACGTTAGACCGGAAAAAGCATTATTGGGGATAAGAAAGGCATTAAATCTGTTTGCTAATTTGCGTCCGGCTATTGTTTATGATGAATTGACCGCTTCATCTCCGCTGAAATCGGAAGTTGTTTCCGGAGTAGATATTATGATTGTTAGAGAGCTTACAGGCGGTGTTTATTTTGGCACTCCTAGGGGAATTGATATAGTTGATGGTCAAAAAGTTGGTTATAATAATATGATTTATAACGAGAATGAAATTGAGCGAATTGCGCATGTAGCATTTCAAACAGCAATGAAGAGAAATAAAAAATTGTGTTCTGTTGATAAGGCAAATGTGCTTGATGTGTCTCGCTTGTGGCGTGAAGTTATGGAGCGAGTTGCAAAAGAATATCCGGAAGTAGAGCTTTCGCATATGTATGTTGATAATGCTGCTATGCAGCTTATTCGAGAACCAAAACAATTTGATGTCATTGTAACAGGAAATATTTTTGGTGATATATTATCGGATGAGGCATCTATGCTTGCAGGTTCTTTGGGCATGCTCCCTAGTGCTAGTTTGAGCGATGGTAAACTTGGTATGTATGAGCCAATTCATGGTTCAGCTCCGGATTTGAGAGGACAAGATATTGTAAATCCTATTGCGACAATTCTGTCTGCTGCTATGATGCTGAAGTATAGTTTAGGGCTTGAAAAAGCTTATACAACTATAGAAAATGCAGTTAAAGCTGTTTTGAAAGATGGCTACAGAACAAAAGATATTTTTACTAATAAGTCCCAAACACTTGTTGGAACTGCACAGATGGGTAGCTTGATTGCACAAAAAATATTAGAGTAAAGGATTATTTGTTTTGACAATGTTTTTTGCTGCAGTAGTTTTATAATAAAAGTGTAGTCAGTTATCACCTCAAACACTTTGTTCAGGGATCTGATTTTCGGTGTTGTTAGCCGCGCAGCGGTTTGGGTCAAGATAGATGGAAAGTATAACTGACTACAATCAATATAATAACTTCATATAAGCTCATTAGAGCCAAAAGCCTGTAATTTTTTACAGGCTTTTGAAATATTTAAGTTAAAAAAATCAAAATATTTATTCTTCAGATTCTGTGTTTTCTTCGTCTATTTCTATTTCATCGTCTTTATTTTCTTTAATTTTGTCAACAACCATTTTTGCAATTTCCTTTGCCGCAATGTTTTGTAATTGTTCAGACGAGTTTTCAAGCATTGTAATAGCAGTGCGCACCGTTTTGTCAATATCATACCAACGAGCATTGCCGCGACCTTCAACTCCCTCTTCTACAGCAGAAAGAATGTCTCCAACTGCTTCAAATTCATTTGATGAAATGTTATGTTCTATAATGATTTTAATTAAATTTAATGCAACTTTAATTTGGGTTTCATCATCTGTTTCTTCAAGTGTTTTCATTGATTTAGAAAGTAAAGGGTCACGATCATACCAGCGTCTTTTGTCATAATATTCTTCTCTCATACAACCTCCTTAACCGTTTTTGAATGTAACACCTTTGCCTTTTGCCGGGTATTCCCAGTTTATACATTTTTTTTCACATACTATTCGGCATGCGCCGCATTCTAGACAGTTTTCATAATTTACAATAAGTTTGCGATTTGCTTCATCCCACTCATATACTTCAGCCGGGCAAATAGTGCAACAAATTTTACTTTTGCATTCTATACAGTCTGCAGCATATGGAATTAAATGTGAAACCGTATCACAATTGTACTTTAATTTGTTTAATTTGTCATTAATGTTCATTTTAAAACTCCTATGACAGATTTAATTATAATAAAGATGTCGGCTATAAGCTCACGTAAACTGCGGTCTGTAAACCAACTTTTGATATATTTTCTAAATTCTTGTTTTTTGGGTTTAGTATTAACGTTTGTAAATATTTCGAAAAATTCTGCAATTTTTTGTGGATAATAACCAAAGAAAGATGCTGCTCTTGGGGTAATATTATCAATAATATCCTTGTAGGTTTTTAGGTCTTTTATTACATAAGAGTTTTCAAGTTTTTGTTGATACAAGGAAAGGCTGTTAGCACTATAATCACGATTATTGATTGCTTCTATTGCAGTTTCAGCGGCAAGTTTTCCACTTTTTAACGCAAGATTTGTTCCTTCCCAGTGTAGGTTATTAACGAGCATTGCCGCATCGCCTGCAATTAAAACACCGTTGTCATAAAGTTTGGGGATGTGTTTATATCCGCCTTCCGGGATGAGATGTGCGCTGTATTCTAATAATTCTCCATCTTTTATTAAACTTGAGATAAGCGGTTGTTGTTTTAATTCTTCAAGCACATCATTTATATTCAATTTATGCTTGCGTAAGTCTTCAAGACCAATTCCAATTCCCAGTGCTATAGAGTCTTTGTTAGTATAGATAAAGCCTAGCCCAAGTTCTTTATCCATTGGATAACCAATAAGCTCATATATGCAACCCGAGTTTGTGTTTAAGTTAAATCTTTCTTCAAGTGTTTGTTTGTCGAGTTTGTAAACTTCTTTTACTGATAGAGCAACGTGTTTGGGTTTAATAGTTTTTCGCATATTTAGTTGTTTTGCAAGAAGTGAATTAACACCATCAGCAATTATTACAATATCGGCATAGTATTCTTCTAAATCAGTTTTTATCCCGACTACTTTTCCTCTATCGAGAATTAGTTTTTTTACCACAGTATTGGGTGCAAAGTAAGCCCCAGCTTGTTGTGCTTGCTCCACACACCAGCGATCAAACTTAGCTCTTATTACAGTACAACTGTTTTTAGTAGTTTCTCGAGTTTTATAACTAATTGTTGTGGATTCATTTTTGGTTAAAAGTGCGTATCTATGCTCTGTAGTAAATCTTTCAATTGGTGCTTCTTCCAAGAAATTTGGAAATATTTCCCTTGTTGGTTCAACATAAATTGCACCGCCAAAAACGTTTTTTGCGCCGGCAAAAGAACCTCGTTCAACCAATAAAACTTTTTTGTCTGCACGTGCCAAGGTGATGGCTGCAGAAACTCCGGCTGGACCTGCTCCGACTACAATTACATCAATTTTGTTCTTATCCATTGGTACCTCTTAAAGATAAAAAATAATATTTATAATAAAATCGGTGAGTAGTAAAAATATTGTAGCTTTTATTGCGCCTTGTGTAACCGCATTACCAACATCTACTGCTCCCCCTGCTGTTTGATAGCCTTGAGTAGCAGTAACGGTAGTTATAACCATCCCAAATACAGAGGCTTTTAGCAGGCTTATGTAAATGTCTTTTGTATTTAGCCACAGCCAAACAGTATTTAAATAGCGGTTAAAGTGGAGCCCTATGGCGCCGTTTGCAATTATCATACCAGCTAATATACCAAAAAGTTCTGCAATAATTATAACCATTGGAGTAGTTATTGCGGCTGATAAAATTTTAGGTGTAAAGTAATAGCCAATCGGATCAACATTCATTGTCTTTATAGCATCCACTTGTTCAGTAACTTGCATGTTGGCAATTTCAGCACATATTGCGGTTCCGGCACGTGCTGAAATTGCCAGTGCGGCAAAACCCGGTGCTATTTCTCTAATTAAGGCTATGGCAATAAAACCACCTACATAATCTTCTGCACCGGTAAGTAAAAATTGTTTAGAAACCTGTAGTGCGATTACTGCTGCTGCAATCATAACTATTATAAGTGAAATAGGAAGAGAATCATAGCTAAAGCTTGCTGCTTGAACTATAACCTCTTTAAATTTCACCTGTTTTTCAAATAAATATTTGATACAGGTTATAAAATTTTGAATACATAAACCGAAAAATTTAATCATTAACCGGAGTACACCATTTTTTATATTTTTCTATTTTTCCTCTTACAACATTGAAGTATAATGATTGAATTTTTTTTGCAATAGGACCGACTTCTCCGTTTCCAAGCGGTCTGTTGTCAATTTTAGTGATTGGACTAATTTGAGCACCTGTTCCGCAGTAAAAGGCTTCGTCTGCGATATAGAGTTCGGTTCTATCTATATCTCGTTCAATGGTTTCTATACCTAGTTCTTCTTTTGCAATTTCTATAACAGTGTTTCTTGTAACTCCTACCAGAATATTGTCTGTAGTTTTTGTAGTTATAAGCTTGCCATTTTCAACTAAGAATAGATTCATTGCAGAGCCTTCTGTTACGTGTCCGTTTTCTGATAGGACTATTGCATCGTCAAATCCTGCTCTTCGTGCATCTGTAACAATAAGTGCTGCGTTTGCATATCCACCAGAAACTTTAGCACGTGGAGGAATTGCGTTGTCCTCTAATCTTCTCCAACTGGAAACACAAACACTTAAACCTTTAGTGGTATCAATATAATCTCCAAGCGGACAGGTAAAGATTAATACGCCATCGGGGTTATCGTATAAACCCGGTCCTACTTTTTGAGCTTTTTTAAATATAGTTGGACGAATGTATGCATCAGTTTTATAATTATTTTTTTTCAAGAGGTCAACTGTTATATCACAAAGTTCTTGTATTGAATATTTCATTTCCATACACATAACTCTTGCACTTCTTGCTATTCTTTCATAGTGTTCTTTCATTCTAAAGATAAACATAGAGTCATCTTCTTTGTTGTAATAGGCTCTAATGCCTTCAAATACAGATGTACCGTACAAAAAAGCATGTGTTCTAACGGGTATGGATGCGGTTTTTGCGTCTATATATTCACCGTCTAAAAATACAAATTCCTGTTGTGTCATAATATTCCCCCTTTATTTTATATTTTTATAATACTCCAAAATTTATCGTAAGGGAAATATATTAACAAATATAAATGCTGGTTTGGTTTTTATTTAGAGATGGTGAAATTAAGTGTTAAATAACGAGTTTGGCAGTTTGTATTAAAATTTATAGTGGATTTGCTTTGGCGGTTCCGGCTTTACGAGGGAATTGTGCTGGAGTTTTTTTTATTTTTTTTATTATTATTAAGTTGCGTTCAAAATTTTCTTTTAGTGGAAGGTCGTATTTTACTATTGATTCCACCTCGCAATTTAGTATTTTGAGTGCGTTCTGGGCACATTCAATTTCTTCGTGTGCAATTTTTGATTTGTATGCGACAAAGTATCCATTAATTTTTAGAAATGGTGCCGCGTATTCAAGGATTATATTTAAAGGCGCTACTGCTCGTGAGGTTATTATATCAAAACTTTCCAATAATTCCTTATCCAGATTTTCTGTTCTTGAAGCTATAGCTGTAATATTTTTAAGGTTTAATTTTTGTGCTGTATTATTTATAAATTTTATTTTTTTTGCAATAGAATCAACTCCAAGAATTTTTATTTTGGGATAGATTAAAGCAATTGGAAGTGCGGGAAACCCTCCACCTGTGCCAATATCCATAAGAGTTTTGCTATTATCAAGCAATGTTGTTTTACATATAGCAAGCGAATCAAAAATATGTTTTTCTATTAAAACTTTTTCGTCATTTTTGCTAATTAAATTTGTATGGGCGTTATAGGTTAAAAATTCCTCAATATATAATTTTATTAAGTTCTCTGTTTTTGGGGAGATTTTTATATTCAAGTTTTTGAGTTTGTTAATTGCCATCGTTATATCTGAAATTCTCTGTTGTTTGGGTGTATAATTTTTCTCCAAGTTTGATTTTTAAGTCTTTTAATCTTGTTTCAACTGTAGCTTTATTTTCTTTAGTAGTTTCATTATTTAGAAAATGTTTTGCACTTAGGTATGCTTTTATTGCTTGGACAAAATCTTTTTGTCTGTAGTAATAATCTCCTATTTTAAGATAGGCTGAGGCTATGTAGAGCTCATCGTTTAATCGTTTTGCGGCTTGTAGTGCATTAAGCAGAAATTTATAACTATTTTCTTTATTTGTTTGTTCGTACATTTCTGATAATTTTGAATATACAAAGTAGATGCCTTCGTTATTTTTTGTAATTTTGTCAGCCTCAAGTGCTTTTTGATAATAGTTGAGGGCTATATTTTTTTCTGCTCTTTCGTAATAAATACCTGCGAGATTTGAATATGCAGAAGACAAGTATAGGTTTGTTTCCGGATTAGAGCATATTTCAATGCATTTTTTGTAGCATTCTATAGCTTGGGTTTGTTGATTTGTGTCATCAAGCAGAAGTCCATATTTAAAGTAGGCTGTTGAAAGTAGCTTAGGATTTTCGGTTTTTATGGCATAATCAAGGGATTTTTTGTATAAAGTTTTAGCTGCTTTAATATTTCCTGAGAGATCTTCAATATCAGCAAGCAGGTTGTAAGATTCTGCAATTAAGTCAGAAGAATTTTCTATAGGTGAATTTAGAATTTTTTCGATATGACTTTTGGCTGCGAAAAATTTGTAGTTGTTTTTGTATTCTAGTGCAAGTGTGTAGAGTGTTTCATTAGCTTTAGAAAATTGTTTTTGAGCAGAAAATAATTCGTAAGCGAGTTCCAGGCATTGAATTGCATTTTCGTGTTTGTGGGTTTTTATATAGCAGTTTGCAACTTTCATTAAAAGAGTTGGTCTGTTTAGTTCAAAAGCTTTGTCTGTATTCTTTTCCAGAGCTCTTTGATAGTAAAAAATAGCTGTTGGATAGTCAAAGTCATTTTCGTATTTTTCTGCGAGCTTAATGTAGTCTGACATTTGATAAGAAACATCAATTCGTGGTTCTTTTCTTTGTGTTAAGAATTCAGGGTCTGCTGCTGCTCCATACGCCAAGATGGAATAGTCAGTTGGACTTTGAGAGGATGGTTCTATTGGTTGAGCTTCTTGCTTTTGTAATATAGGCTCTTCATATGAAATTTGTGGGGAGGATTGTTTTTTTGTTAGGTGTTTATAATTTTCAATAAAAGAGTAATGGTAATCTCGTTCTCTTCTCATTGTGCTTCTTGAAATTGTAATTTCTCTTTCGTTTGGTTTTTTGGGCAGCATATTTTCGTAAAGGTCTGCGAGGTAGCTGTGAATTTTTAAAGTTGAAAATTGGTCTATTTCTTTTGTAAGTTCTTTTTTAAAATAATCTTTTATAAAAAGATTATTTTTTTCTTCGTTAAGAACTAGTATATTTTTTAAATAATTGATAGTGTTGATATTGTTTTTATTTAAGTTATTTAAGAATGTTGCACTTACGCCTTGTCTTATTAAGGTTAGTATAAATACGGTTTCTTTAGCTTTTTCTGGAATAAGTGAGATAAATTTGTTTATTAGGTAGGTTGAATAGTTAGTTTTCTTGACTTCAAACTCATTCATTAATTCATCAAGCGTGATATTGAAAGTTTGAAGTATTTTTATTGTCATATCAATATATCTTAAATAACAATGGGAGTTTGATATTAGTTTTTGCAAACTTTCATTCGAGGTAGTTAGTCCATATGATTGCAAGTAGTTTCCAATTCGGTCTTCATCAATAGAGGCTACAATAGATTTTTCAAATTCCAAGTTGTGTTCTTTAAATATTTGGGTATTAAAATTTCTTGAAACAAAGATAATTTTAAATTTATCTATAGATGCAAGGTGAAGCAAAAATTCGTTAATAATATGATAGGTGTCTTCAAATTTTAGTATGTTTTCGTAAGATTCGAGAACCAATAACATAGGTTTTTCAATAGATTTAACGTAGTATTGAATTCTTTCTCTAAAGTCTTTTGTGTCTATTTTAGGAAGAGTTGTTTGGTTATTTTTATGGTATTCTCGAAAATCTATTGTAAGATTCATTAAAATATCATCGAGAGTAGTAGATTCATACATGTTATATTTAAAAAGAAGTACTTCTTTGTTTAAATAAGACAGAGCTTCGTTGATAATTTTTGTTTTTCCTGTGCCTTGAAAACCGGACAGCACAAAGCAGGATTTTGGTCCTGACAAAAATTCAAAAATTTGATTAAATTTCTCTCTATTTTGGTCAAAAAAGAAAAAATCTTTTTGATTTTCGTCTAAATTAAGATTTGATGTAATCCCAAACTTTACAAAAGAATATCTCATTTTTTAATTATACAATATATTACGAAAAATATGAATGGTGTTAAAAGTGTAGTTTTTATAGTAAAATAAATTTATTAAAATTAATGAGGAGTACAAATTATGTTAATGGAAGGTAAAAAAGGCATTATTTTTGGAGTTAGTAACAAATTTGGTATTGCAAATGCTATAGCAGAGCAACTACATGCTGCAGGTGCAGATATAGCTTTTACGTACGCAAATGAAGCAATGAAAGGTAGAGTTACACCAATTGCGGAATCAATGAATGCAAAAATGATTGAAGAATGTGATGTTACAAGTGAAGAACATCTTGAAAGGACTTTTAAAAAGTATGCGGAAGTATATGGAAAGATTGATTTTATGGTGCATGCTGTAGCTTTTGCAAACAAAGAAGATTTGATGGGTGAGTTTATTAACACATCAAAAGATGGTTGGAATTTAGCTATGGGAGTTAGTGCATATTCACTGGTTGCAATGTGTAGGCATGCTAGACCGTTATTTAACGAAGGTGCAGCTGTTTTATCACTTACATATTTAGGTGGTGAAAAAATGGTTGCAAATTATAATGTTATGGGTGTTGCAAAAGCAGCGTTAGAATCTTCTTCAAGATATCTTGCAACAGATTTAGGTAAAAACGGTGTTAGAGTAAACTGTTTGTCTGCCGGTGCAGTAAAGACATTGGCGGCTAAAGGTATTTCAGGTTTTGATAGAATGCTTAAAGCAGGAGCTGTAAAAGCACCGCTTAAACGTAATGTTAGTCTCGAAGATGTTGGTAAAACGGGGCTTTATTTGCTATCAGATCTTTCTTCCGGTGTTACTGGGGAAATTGTTCATGTAGATTGCGGATGTCACTCTGTTTATGCTTCTATTGAAGAAATGGAATTGTTAACAAAATAAGTTAAATTTAAACAAATTTAAAAGGCAGCCTTTGATTATAGGGCTGTCTTTTTAGTCATTAAGTGTAAGGAAACTTAGTGGTTGAGAATGTTTTTCAGAGCGAAGGACGAGTTTTTTAATTGTTCTGTGATAGCCTATAGTAAGCCATATTGCTGCAGTAACCCAAGCACAAGGTGTAGCAAAGCACACTCCAATGTATCCGAAATAATGAGCAAATAAAAATGCAGTGCCTGCTCGCATAAATAATTCTAGAGTTCCAGAAATTAGTGGGATTTTTGCATTTCCCATTCCTTGTAAAATATTTCTGTAAAGAAGTAATGTTGCAAGGGCGAAGTAAAATATAATTATTATATTAAGGTATATTTGAGCTTGTTCAATCATTTCAGGGTGGACACCGTTTATAAAAAAACCTACCATGTATTTTCCACCGGTAAATATAATTAGGCAGCTCATTATACTGGAAATAGCATTTATAATCATGCCTTTTTGAGCGCCTATTCGTATTCGATTAATTTTTCCTGCGCCGTAGTTTTGAGCCGTATAAGTAGCCATAGCGACACCTAGTGCCAAAAATGCCTGGCTTGAAACTTGTTCAACTTTTGTTGCAGCGGTAAAAGCAGCTACTGTAGTTGAACCAAAAGAGTTAAGAACTATTTGTAATGCAATTATTCCAATAGTTAATATTGACATTTGAAACCCCATTGGCAAACCTATTCTTAAGTGTTCCCAAGCAAATCTGGAATTAAATTTCCAGTCTTCACGTTTTAGTTTAAGGATTGGAAATTTTATAAACATGTAAATTGTGCACAATATTGCTGAGATTCCTTGTGAGATGGTTGTAGCCCAGGCCGCACCGCTAACTCCCATATTGAGTTTTAGAATAAAAATTAAATCCAGTATAATGTTTAAAAGAGAAGCTATTATAAGGAATATTAATGGTGTTTTGCTATCTCCCAGAGCTCTTATTATATTAGAAATAGCATTGTAAAAAAGTATAGTTCCTATACCAATATATATAACAAAAATATAGTCATAGGCTTGGTCAATAATATCTGCAGGTGTATTCATAAATTTCAAAAGCGGCATTGTTGTAGCGGCACTTGCGATAGTTAGCAGAAGTGTTATAGCAGTACTTAAGAAAATTATTGTTGTTAAAGATTTTCTAACATATGCATAATCTTGAGCTCCAAATCTTTGTGCAGTAATAACAGAAAAACCGGAGGTTGTTCCCATAATAAACCCAAGAACAAGAAAAGCAATAGCCCCGGTTGAACCAACTGCTGCAAGAGCCTGCAGACCAAGTGTTCTGCCGACTATTAAAGTGTCAACAAGGTTATAAAATTGTTGAAATAGATTCCCTATAAAAAGTGGCAATGCAAACCATAGTATAAGTTTTGTCGGACTTCCGACTGTCATATCTTTTACAGTCATAGTTATTACCTTTTATGCTGTAATTATTATAATTAGTAAAAAATTAAATTACAATTAGACATTAGCCAAAAGAGTATTGAGTTTTTTTTATAAAAGGGAAATAAATATATTTATGTAAACGAGAGAGGGAAAATTATGTGGAAAAAATTAGGTGATTTATCTGCAAAACGAAATATATGGGAGGCATTGCTGTTTTATTTAATTTATGGGTCTGCCGGGGTATTTTTATGCGGTGTAATAACATCAATGATTACCCAAATAAGTGGTTTAAGCTCTGTTGAAGATATAAGATTTTTGGCAATGAAAACTGCTCCGATAGTTGCAGGAATTTACACTTTAATTGTTGCTGTGTCATTAATTTTATTTAAACATATAGCTAAAGATGCATTGGCTATACTTTGTGCTATTCTTGGGTCTTTGGCGAGTGTAAGTTTAGGTTTGATTTTTGGGTTTGTTCCGATTGCTTTTTTAAGTGGTTTTAGCCCTGTTGATAATTCTTCTTCTGATGCTTAAAGATTGTTAAAAATATATTCCCAAGTTTTTTTAAACGGACCTTTATATTCTTCTGCCTTTGTATAGGTGGAATCAAAATATTCTTGGATATTGTTTGGTTTATTGTAAACATAATTTGCAAGAGGCAAGTTATGTTTAAATAAATTTGCAATAACCCATTGTCCATATGCAAGTCTGTTATGTGCCGGTGTATTGCCGTTTATATCAGAGCTTTTATAGATGTAATTAATAATATCTGGATATGGGGCAAGGACTTTATTCATACTCTCGAGTGCTTTGGGTGGGATAAAGTGTGCCGGTAGCATATTGTTTTCGCGTGGTGTTGTATATAAAACTTTTAAAACTTCCGGATAATTTTTTGCGGCTGTATTAAATATTACAATTTGAGAATCAGAGGCTTTATCTATAAAGGTTTTGCCTTCAAAATCTTTTGATAAAGCAAGTTTGGTAAAATAACGGTAGGATTTTATATTGTTGCAAATTTTTTGCATTGTTTTTTCCGGCACTGACAATATAAGTCCTCCTCCTGATGGTTCTAAAAACAGTTCAGATAAAAGATTTGGGTATTTTTCAAGTCTTTTAACAATTTTGTTTAGCAGTTGTTCCGGTAGGCGTTTCTTTATAATTGCTTTTTTAACTTCAGGATTAATAAATTTTTTGCGTAAGGCGTTTTGTAGTTGAAGGTTTTCTTTTGGGTTAAATTTTTTATTTAGCTTTTCTTTATTTATTTTGTTGCGAAGTTCTTGTTTAAGTTTATATTGTTTTTGTTTTCGTGATAAAGAACCAAATGATATAGTGTCTATATTTAACGTATTTTTGTAGATAGGATATTCTCTGGGATTAGAAAAGCTAGTGGAAATATTAAAATTTTTTAGTGTTGATATATGCATATTTTGCCTCTTTATTGCATAATTAAAGCTGAAAAATGGAGTTTTTTGCCGGTTTTAAGAACTTTTGTTACAAAATGTTATTAGTTTCTTATACAATTTTTATTGGTTGGTTGTCCAAAAAGTAATCTCAATCCGCCAAAGTGTTTGCGCATGGTGCATTTTATACCGCAGGTTATTTCATAAATATTTTTTATGATAGAATTTATGTCCAAAATTGTTGCATGCAGGTTTGGAATTGATTGTTTTACATTTGATGTTGTTTTATTCAAGTCATCTGTAAGTGTTTTTAGATTGGCAGATGAATCTGTAAGATTTGTTAATGTTGTTTGAATTTGTTTTTTTGTAACGGCTTCGTTTATTTTTTTAGTTAAATCTTTTGTGTTAGCCGTTGTTTCTTCTAAATTAGAAATAGAGTTTCTTATATCTGATTGTGAGTCTTGGAGTATATTTTGAGCAATGCTAAAAATACTGAGCAAAAGACCTGTTGTATCATCAAGGTTTTGCATGATATTTGCCGCATTTTCTTCTATTTGCAAGTAAGTTTCAGGAGAAAGATTGGCGAGGTAGGAGTGAATGTCAATAGAATTTTGTCCTTTAATTGTCGATCCGGTTTTTAAATATTTTAATTCCGGAGCATCAGGATAAATTAAATCGATATAATCTTTGTACAGCCAACGAGTTTTGTGAATTTTTATTTTTGCTTTTGTGTTAATAGGGAATTTTGTATTTATTGGATGGATAGCTATAGTAATAATAGTTTTTTGGTAATCGTCAGCAGGTTTTATGTTTACAACATGACCAATTTTAAAACCTTTAAAGTACACAGGTGCATGGGTATGAAAAGGTCTAAGATCATCGAATTCAATTTTAATGTAGGTATAAGATAGAATTCTTATGATGTAAATTATAAAAAATAAAATAGCAATAAGTGAAGTAATTAGTAAAATTTTTTTCTTTTTATGAAAATTTTTCATAAAAAGAATCTAGCATAGAGGATAAATCAACAGAATTACCCAATGAGGCAATTCTGCTGAATAATAAAATAAGTTTAAGTTTTCAAAAAGTGCGAATTGACTACGATGAGATTATGGTAGATTATCTAAAAGGGACCATCATTGTATCATAAATTGCGCCAAATGAGCTGTTATAAGCTGTTTTTGTGCCGTTCCAGATTTTTCTAAAAATGGATTTTTTCATACAGCATTGTCCTTGATAGGATTGATCTGGGCAAGCCGGTTGGCAGCAAGTTATTTTAGGTTTTTCACAAGGGTTGCACGATATTTTTTGCGGTTGACAGGGACAAGCTGCAAAGGCGTTCGCTGTAGCTAATACAAGGGAAATAGCACTAAACATTAAAATCTTTTTCATAAATAGTTCTCCTATATTTTTATTGGAATATATTCCTTTTTTATTTTTACTGTTTTTTATTAAAATGCATTAACTGTGTGGACTAAATCTCTTTATGGAATAAAGGTATTGTTTTTTAAATATTTGATATAATTTATTTAAGAAAAAAGTTTAATAGGAGGTTTTATGGACGAAAAAGAAAAAATGCTGAAGGGTCTAATTTATGATGCATTTCAAGACAAAAAACTTTATGATGAGAGAATTTTTTGTAAATGCTTGTGTCATGAATATAATTTTCTTAAACCAAATAAAACTAAAAAACGAAAAGCTATTCTTAAAAAACTTTTAGGCAAAACAAAAAATCAATTTTGTATAGAGCAGCCATTTTATTGTGATTATGGTTATAATATTGAAATAGGTGAAAATTTTTATGCAAATCATGGGCTTATAATTTTGGATCCGGCTAAAGTGACTTTTGGAGATAATGTTTTTGTTGGACCAAGTTGTGGGTTTTACACTGCTATACATCCTATTGATTTTAACGAACGAAACAGTGGATATGAACTTGCAAAACCAATTATAGTTGGTGATAATGTATGGTTTGGCGGAGGAGTAATTGTATTGCCTGGGGTCAGTATTGGCGATAATGCCGTGATTGGTGCAGGAAGTGTTGTTTCAAGAGATATTCCATCCAATGTTGTTGCAGTGGGAAACCCTTGTAGGGTGCTTCGGCAAATAACAGATGAAGACAAAATTATGATTTAATACTTTATTTAGCCGATGAAAAATTCTTATAAATGCAGTTAAATAAGTATAAAGAGGAAGAGGTTAATATATGATTTCAGAAATTAATGCAGGAATATCTGCTCTAGGTGGTTTATTGAATAGTGTTTCCGGCTCAAATGAGACAAATACACTAAATTCTGATAATAGTTTTGAATCGTTGTTGGATAAATTAAGTTTATCTTCCACTTCAGATGATTCTGATAACCAAAAAACATCTGAAATGGATTTAAATCAAGATGGAACAGTTACTATAGATGAAGTTTTAAAATATATTGAAATGCAGTCGCAAGATCAAGTTGCAGATAATTCTAATGAAATGATGTCAAGTGAAAAAGAAGTAGCTGGACAATCTTTTACAGATAAGTTAAAAGTTGGATTTAAACAGGCAGTTGCAGCATATTCTTTATTTTCGTAGGTTTCAATTTATAGTTTTGTAGCAGTCAATTAGCACGTAGTTTTTAATAATTGGTGAACTTGTTGTTGAAAAACATTTTCTGTATTTATTTGTAAATGTTTTTTTATTATTTTTTTCGTTGTTATCTTCATTAATTACTATAAATATTGGTTTTCTCATTTTAAACTCCACTCTCTATGGTTACAATATTAATCATTTTAAGCTTTTTGTCCTTGCACTTTAGTTCGGTTTAGCGGATACTTATATTTGTCTGAAAAGATGAACTGTAAAATGAAAATTAATAAGAAAATAAATAAAATATTTTGGGTTTGTGTATTGTTGGCAGCATTATCTGTGTTGGCAGTTAGTGTTTTAGAGTCTTTTTTTTCAAAAAACAATTCTCGTTATTATAAGCAGGGATTAAGTTTTGAAGCTAAAAAAGATTATCAAAATGCATATTATAATTTTTCTTCAGTGAATAAAGGAAATGAATTTTATTGTCCTTCAAAATATAGAGCGGCATTAGCTGCAGAAAATCTTTATGATAAAAATAGTGCAATTAAAATGTATAAAGATGTTATAGATGGATGTTTTGGAACTATTATAGAAGAAAATGCACGTTATAATTTGGCAAAATTGTATTTTGAGCAAAAAAATTATAAAAAAGCCGAGGCTATTTTTTCAAATTTGACAAAAGCTGCTCAAATAGAAAAATATAGAATAGCTGCTAATTATTTTTTGGGCGAAATTTTGGTATCAGAAAATCCGCAAAAGGCTAAAAATTATTTAATGCAGTATTTAGAAACAGTGCCTAATGGTAAATATTCTAAAAATGCACTAATATCTGCGGATAAACAGGACATGGAGTATACTTCAGAAGAGCATTATATTTTAGGGTTGGCGTATCTCCAAAATGGGATTTATAAAAAGGCAAAAGAGCATTTTTCATACGTGCCTATTGAAAGAAGTTGGTATTATCTTTCTGTTTGTGCAAGGAAAATGGGAGATTATAAACAGGCTAAAAGTATTTTGTTTAAGTGGTTTGGTGAAAATACTCAAAGCTTGCATGAAAATGAGCTTTATGATGCAATTGATACTTATGCATTGTATTTTGCAAGCAAAAAAGAAGGATATTTAAAAGCTGCTGATGTTCTTGTTGCTAAAAGGCTTGCCGGTGGAGATTATGCTCTGTATAAATGTGTTGATTTTGTTGAGCCTAAAGAGAGAATCTTATATTATCATAAAATTGCAGATATATATCCAAAAGGTAAATTTGCGTCTGATGCGTTATGGAATATTATGCTTTCGCAATATCGTAGAGGCAATTATAGAAAGGTTATAGAGCTTGCGCAAGAACATTCAAGTTTATATCAAAATACTGTGGCGGCTCCGCGAGTTATATTTTTTGCAGGTAAAGCATTAGAAAAATCAGGTCAGTTTTCAAAGGCAAGAGCGAATTACATGCGAGTTTTATCTGAATTTCCGGATGATTATTATGCGTTTAGGGCAAAACAACTTTTAGACGGTAGAAAAACAGCTTGGACGGTTAAAAATAAACGAGTTTTAAATCTTCATCGTAAAAATATTTTATTCCCTATAAATCATTGTAAATTTTTGCTTAAGGATAAACCTATAGTTGATTTACTTTTAAAATCAGGAGATTGGGATTTATTGGGTAAGCTGTTTGGAGATAATGAAATTGTAAAGAGCTGGGTAAATTATAAAATGGGGAATAAGGCTTTATCAATAGTACAGGCTCGTAATTTTATTTCCGACCTTAAGGTTAAGCCTGAGTTTAATGATGAGGCATACAAACTTGCTTATCCAATTTATTATGGAGAAGAAATTAATAAATATGCAGCGGAATATGATTTGGATCCGTATATTGTGATTGCAATAATTAAAGAGGAGAGCCATTTTGATACGGATGCACAAAGCTCAGTAGGAGCTGGTGGATTAATGCAGGTTATGCCGGGAACTGCTGCTTTTATTGCCGGAAAATATAATTTGAATTATAATAATGCACTACATAATAATGTTAATAGTAATATTGAGTTAGGTTGTGCTTATTTAGACTATGCTTTGAGCGAACTATCTAAAAAGTATCTTTTTGCAGTGGCTGGGTATAATGGTGGTCACAATGCAGTAAAAAATTGGCGTAATCAATTAAACTATAATGATTTTGATGAATTTGTCGAGGAAATACCTTATCAGGAAACGCAAACATATATTCGTAAAGTTTTCAAAAGTTATTGGAACTATTTGAATGTTTACGATAAAATTGAGTAAACATATTAGATTTGTTTTATATGAAAGATAACATAAAAAGCTTTTAAAACAGAACTTGGGAGAAAATACTTTAGAAAAAATATTTCATACATAAATTGTATGGACTTATTTAGTTAAAATTGTTTAAATGAGTATAGATATAATCAAAAAGGAATAAAACGTGTACAGATTTGAAATAATAACAGGTCCTATGGGCTGTGGAAAGACAGAAGAACTTTTGAGACGTATAAGAAGATCAATTCTTGCTAAAAAACGTGTAAAAGTTATTACTCCACAAATAGACACACGAGCAAAGGGTGATTATATTGAATCTCGTAATGGATTATGGTTGGAGGCAGTTAAAGTTGCTGATTCTCACGAAATTCTTCACGTTGTAGAAGATAGCGATGATATTGTTGCTATTGATGAACTTCAATTTTTTGATGAAGGAATTATATCTGTTATAAAAAAATTGATTATGCAAGGTAAAAAGGTGATAGGCTCAGGATTGGATCTTGATTTTAAAGGTGATCCGTTTGGTTATATGCCGGAATTGCTTTGTATGGCGGATAAAGTTGATAAACTCTGTGCAGTATGTTTAAAATGCGGATGTGAAACAGCGACAAGAACGCAACGTTTAATTAACGGTAAACCTGTAGATAAAAATTCACCGCTTATTATGATTGGTGGCGATGAAACATATGAAGCACGTTGTTATGATTGTTGGGAACTGCCAGATATTAAAACCGAAACAAGAAAACGTGGATTTAAATTGTTAAATTTCCATTCAAAATAGAATTAGTATATTGATTAAAATTGAAAAACGTTGTATTTTGTTAATAAGAAGGTAAGATTTTGTTAACGAATCTTAAAAAACATATGGAATTTGGTTTCTGTCTGAATTGCAGCCTTTATAAAGATTAAAAAATTATAAGATGTTGGCAAAAAAAAGTAAGTGTTTGATTTAAGTTATAGTATAAATCTCAAAATTCAAAAGGAAAGCTGTGGAATTCGATAATAAAACGAAAGAAGAACAAAATACAAAGGGATTATTGGGTATTAATAGAATTTCAAATCCATTATCCGGTTCTGCCAAAATCGCAAGAATGAATGCAATTACACCGTCCAAGTCTGTTTCTAACAGACTTTACTCCGGCTATAATTCATATCCGCAGAAGCATTCATCTGCGGTTGATTATTCTGAATTGCTTGGTTTTTTAGGAGAGGCAGTAAAAAATAAATCGAATGCAAATGAGCTTTTTTATTCTTTGCATAATATTTTTACAAATAAGCTTAATACCTATTTTACGGCATTTGGAGCTTATAATAAACAATCAAAGTGTGTAAACTTAAAATTAATAGACAAGATTGGTTCAACATATTCATCAAAGATATTTTTAACAGATAGTACAAGTCCTGTTATTGAAGCAATAGCTGCAAATAAGGTTACCGTAAAAGAAAGCAATAAGTTTTTAAATATTCCATACTTGGCGGATTCAAGATGTATTATTATGCCAATGTATTCTATGTCAGGCCCTCTTGGTGTTTTTATAATTGGTGATAATGAGCTTGAAGATAACAAGGCTGTATATGAGTTAATGTCATCGTATTTATCTTTATTTATTCAAAATAAGGAGCTTGCTGAAAAAGTATCGCTTAATAGTAATGAGGATACACTTACTGGCTTATGTAATCATAGAGCATTTCAAGAATATTTATCAAAAGAGTTGGAAAAGGCTGATAATGCGTCGCAAAATCTTTCTATTTTGATATTTGATGTCAATAATATTTCTTCTATAAACAAAGAGCTCGGTCATAGCAAGGGTGATGAGATTATCAAATTGGTTGCCAATAAAATTAAGCAAAATATTCGCTCAAATGATATTGCCGGCAGATATGGCGGTGATGAAATAGCTGTTATTCTGCCTGATACAAATACAGACGATGCAAAGTATTTGGCAGAGTATCTTACTTATCTGCTGTCTTGTTCTCTTGTGGATGATGTTGGGCCGGTAAAAGTTTCTGTAGGGTTGGCTACTTATCCGACGTCTTCTTTAGAGCAGGATAAACTTCTTATTTTGGCAGAGCAGGCAATGTATATCTCTAAGAGTAAAGGATATCAAAATGGGATATCTGCGATAGTCTCTTCACAGGATTTTGATTTTTGGGATGATATGGCACTTAGTTCTTTTGCCTCCGTCATTACCAAGCGGCATTCTTCAATTGGAGTAAATTTTGAGGAAGAACTTGTTAATAAATTCAATGAAGAAATGATAAACCAAAATCATTTGATAGAGGTTGTAACATCTTTGGCAACAGCAATAGATGCAAAAGATGAGTATACAAAAGACCACTCGGCGTCTGTTTCGAGATATGCAGAAGCACTTGCGAGAGCTTTAAATCTTCCCGAAAAAGAGGTTGAACGTATAAAGCTTGGAGCTATGCTTCATGATGTTGGTAAAATTGGAATTCCGGAAAATGTTTTGAGAAAGCCGACAAAACTTAGTGATGAGGAATGGGCGATAATGAAACAGCACCCGACAATTGGTGCAGAAAAAGTTCTTTTGCCAAATAAAACTTTGCACGATTTAATTCCAATGGTTAAATATCACCACGAACATTGGGATGGTACAGGATATCCTGATAAGCTTAAAGGGGAACAAATCCCTTATACTGCAAGAATTGTTTCTATTGCAGATGCTTTTCATGCGCTTGTTAGTGACAGACCTTATAGAAAAGGTTTGGGTGTAGATAAAGCTTGTGAAATTTTAAAACTCGGTGCAGGTATTCAGTGGGAAAAAGAAATGGTTAGAACTTTTATTCAAATTGCACCATCTTTGGTTACTAGAATTTAAAGAGTTTTAAGTTCATTTATTATTAGTTTTATATCTTCAGAAATGAGTGTTGAATCAGTTTTATTTAAAACAGTACTTATATCTTGTGCAAACTCTGCTTTTTTAAATTCGCCTAAGCCGTTTATTCGATATATTTCTTCTAACGCTTTTACTCGGCAAATGTTTTGCTCAAAGTCAGAGTCTTTTACTGTAAATAAATTTACAAATTTGTAGTTTATGGCGTTTTTAATTAACTTTAGCGGCAAAATATCTTCGAACTCCCCTTTTTTGATAAGCAAAAGTTTATCAAATGGACGAAGTTTTTTAGAAATTTTTTCTGCTGTGCTTTGAGCATCTGCGTCAAGTAGAACTGCAATTGGAACTTTGATTCTGTCACGCAGGTTTAAATAATCTTTTGCTACTTGGTTTTTGCCTCCTGCTGCAATAATTTCAACTCCAAATTTGTTGAAATCATAGTTTAATATTTCTGAAAATTTTGGCAGAAGAATTTCTTCGGTTATTCCTTCTGTTATTATTATTTTTTCTATTGGAAATTTAGTGGAAAAATTTTTTCTAATAATATTTGCGGGCTTTTTGCTTTTTGTAAGTGCTTTTAAAAATTGAAGATTTTTGCAAAGTGTGTTGTTATTAAGTTCTAAAATACTTTCATACGGAATTTTAGCTTGCATAAGTTCTTTTGTAGAGTTATCTATTGTGTATAAGTTATTTTCTAATGTATTGATTATTTTAAAAATATTGTAAGAATGGGCTTGGTGAAGGTCGTAATCGGAAAGGGAGTACTTGAATACTTCTTCAATAAGATAGCAGATTTCCTTTTCACTTAAGGTTTCATATATTTTGTAGCTTATTTGAGGAGTTGAGAGGTGTTTTGATAAAATATCCTTAAACACTCTATTGTATTTTATTTCCGGGAATTTGAAGCGCGTAAGCCTGTCTATTGCAAGTAGCATTTCATCCGGTGTCATTTTTTTTATTTTAAGCAGTTGATTATTCAAAAAGTCCTCAATATTAAATAAATGTAAATAATAATTTAAATATACTCCAAAATAAGCAAATTTAAAAATTTTTGTAGTTTTATTAAAGTATATAAGGTTAGGTTTAATGTAAGGCGTAAGTTGATAAATTCAGTTACAATAAACAATGATTATAAAAGTGTGCTAAGAAGCTCATTTGTTGGTGCAGTAAACAAAGATACTGTATCAGCTCCACTTGTAAATAAATATAGTTATGGAAATAATCCCAGTTTTGGAACTTATGTAAAGGATACTTTAAGTACTGAGCTTAGAACCCCGAATGAACAAAAAAAATTTGCTGATATTGCGTCTGTTTTAGACACAAAAACACGTTTAAAGTTATATACATTACTGAAAAATGGGCGTTTATTAGATAATGCATCGAATAATAATTCTACTACGCTTGATAATTTGTATAATATAATTTCCAATAAAAGAGTAGTGGGCTTAGATTCTGTATCAATTCTTAAGGATGTAGTGGCTGCATTGGATAATCCATTTTCTATTACCCAAAAATTTGGAGATATTCCTAAATCTGTATCAAAAACGATTTTGAATAGTAAAGATAAGTACGCAACTTTAAACTCCCCATATAGCAATTATTTGGAAGCTATAAAAAATACAGGCACTATTCCGCAAAAGCAAGAAATAACTAAACAGCTTTTAGACGTTGTTTCAAGTTCATGCGTAGCAGCAAGTATACAGTTTAATCTTGCACATAAAAATCCTGCTGAATATGCAAGGATGGCAGAACAATTAAGTTCGGAAAAACTTAGCGTATCTAAGAATATAAAGCTTACTGATATTGCGCCAAAAGCAGAGGATGCAATGTGGCTGCTAAAACAATTTAAAATTCCTTATGAACAAACAGATCGTGATAATGTTACAGTAACTATGGCACCTGATAAAAATGCTATTGTAAGAGCGAGAATTCAGGCTTCATCGCTATATAGAGATCCTGGAGAGCGTAGTCCTATTGATGTGCTTATGCAATCGACATTTATGAATATAGGTTCTCAACATACGTATAATGCATTAACTGATACTCGTACAGGGTTATTTAACCCTGATGATAGGGGGTTGACTGATATTGAAAAAAATATTGCAGAAGTCATTGCACAAGGACATAATAAAATTTCTGTGACTTATCAGATTCTTGATGATACCGGAAAGATTATTGGTTATGAATGTCCATCTGCAAATACTTTGAAGCATATAAAGAATGCATTAAATCTTGGTGAAAATGTAATTGTTGGATATACGCTTACAGACCATGAAAACAGGGTTGTTAATGGTCATGAAATAACAATTATAGGAGTTGAAAAGGACAAACAAGGCAACGAAGTATTTGTTTGTAATGATACAGATGATATGAAAGATGAACCTGTTCGGTATCAAGTTAATTACCTTTTGCCAAAAATCCACCATGCTGGGCTACCTAAAGCTGCACTAAAAGATGATACTAAAATTATAGATAGTTGGGTTGATGTTATTAATCAATATAAGGCGGCACTTCAGCAAGTAGCTTAAAGTTAAAATTTTTCGCCAAAAACTTCTGTTGATACAACATCATTAAAAGGTTTTCTGTGTTTTATAGTTTTTAATTCCGGTTTTGCGTCGTAACCCAGAGTAATCATAGACATAAGGTATACGCCATTAGGGATGTTTAATTTTTCCCTAAGTTTTATGTATAGCTCGTGATTACTTTCAGTGAGTTCATTTCCAAGTGCGCCAATTATGCAAGACGAAATTCCAAGCTCTTGGGCTTCAAGTGTCATATAAGCCATTGCATAGGTGCATTGTTCAACTGTTCTTAGCAATGTTCGTTCTTCACCTTTAAGTTTAGGATAAAGAGTAGAATTATTAAAAATTGCGTTGATTTGCTCTTCAGAGCTACCTTTTTCTTGAAGAATTTTTTTGAATTTTGGTTGTTCCCAGGCTGTTGTGTCAGCGAGACAAAGTATTACATAAGAAGCTGTTTTAACGTGTTTTTGCCCAAAGGCTAGTTCACAGAGCATATCCTTTGTTTCTTGATTTTTTATTGCAATAAAGTGCCAAGGTTGTACGTTCATCCATGATGGTGCTAACCTTCCTGCTTCAAGTATGGTTTCTATATCTTTTTGTGGAATTTCTTTTTTAAGATATAATCTTTTGCTGGATCGTTCTGTAATTTCTTTTATCATGGATGCCTCCTTATTCTGAGAGTATTATTGTAAAATCACTTTGAGTACAATATTGTTTGTTAGGGTCGTATACAAACTGCATACGTCTGATTTCTGGAATTTTTCTTTTTAATTTAGATATAATATCCATACTTACAGATTGTTTGTGAGCAATTATTTGTGAGTGAGGAGTTTTTCCTCTGCCAACACAGTTAACTTCATATCCAAACTCTTCAAGTCTGTCTTTTACTTCCATTGCATCATCTTCTTTATTTGTACTATACATTATTCCTGCAGTTATTTTATCAGCGGTCTCGGGTTTTATTCTATAAATAAGTCTGTCTATTACTTCTTGTGTTTTTTCAGGATCTAAAATCCAGTAGCTTATATAGCCTTTTGAAGATGGGCGTCCAGGGAGGGTTGCAACTTCTACTGAATCAGCGTTTATATCCCTTGTAAGCGCTGCAAAGTGAGATAATTCATATAATGTCATGTCTGTTTTTACGTAAGACATAGCAATTTTAAGCGCTTCTGGAATTTTAGGAATAATTGTAGGAGATTGTAAAGTATCTAAAAGACTTTTTAAGAACCATTGTTGGCGAGATGTTCTGCCAATATCACCTAAACCATCATGTCTAAATCTCAAAAAGCCTTCTGCTTGTTCTCCATTAAGAACATGTAACCCTTTACTTAAATGGATGTGAAGTCTTCCGGCGTAATCATCATAATTTAATGGCTTTTCGACAAAAACAGGAATACCCCCTATAGTATCTACTAATTTTCTTACGCCATCTGTATTTACAACAATATAGCGGTCTATTTTTACACCTAGAGTCTCTTCTATCGTTTTTTTAGTAAGTTCAACTCCGCCTAGAGCGTGCGCATGATTAATTTTTTGTACACCTTTATCGTCAGCAAGGTAAACCTTACTATCACGTGGAATAGATATTGCATTGATTGAGTGACTTGCGGGATCTATGTTCATTAAAAGAATTGTATCTGATCTTGTACCTATAAATTTATCTGTGTCGTTTCCGTTTGCGTCAACTCCAAGAATTAAAATATTTTGCCGCTTGTTAAAAAATGGGATGTTGAATCCTTTTTTTTCCTTTTTAGTGAATTTTTCCCAAAATGGAGTACTTGATATTCCAGAGGTATTTACTCTCGGGTGATTTAATATTGTGTTATAAAAAACTAATGCGCATATGCATCCTATAATTGATACACAAATAAATTTTAGAATATTTTGCCAAAGGTTATTTTTCCCTTGTGGTTTATAGCTTAAAATTTGATTATATTGTTCATCTTTATCTTTTAATTCATGCATAATTTATTATCTCTCCTCTGTAGTTATATTTTAACTCAAAAAAAGATAATTTTAAGCTATTTTTTTGCATAAAGTGATAAAGACAAATCAATTACAAGGATTTTTTTATCTAACTCATAAGGGGAAACTTTAAGTTCCTCAATACCTATAAGATAGGGGTGCCTGTAAATTTCTCTTAAAAAGTTTTGTAATTCGGTATAAGTTCCAATCATTTGTGCTTGAAGTAGTGTTGCATCGTGAGTGCCTGAGTGGTTTTGTTTTATGGGGTCGCTTTCAGGTATTGTTTTAAACTCTATAGTTCTTGTTTTAATTCCTGCTTCTTTTGCTAAGTTAAGAACAGTTTCTAGCATTCCGTTAAAATTTACCATCATATCGGTAGATTTTATTTCCGGTTCATATATTTGTTTATCTTCTTTTTGCTCGGAGCTCATAGCTTCTATTTGATTTTTTTTAGCTAGCTCTATGCTTTTATTAAGATCATCAATAGTTTCTTGTTTAGACTTGATTTCCGCAGATTTGGTAAAATATTGCTGCCCCATTGGAATTGTAAAATACAATCCTGCACCGATGACTATAATGATTGCTAAAATATATATAAGATATTTTTTAAAAAGTACGTTCATTTTAATTTCCTTTATTTGCCGGATGGAATTATAGGCGGCGGTACTGAAGGGCTATTTGCAGGAGGTAATTGTTGGGAATTAGTGTTTTGTTGCGGTTGCGACTGAGCTTGAGACTGGTTTGTACTGTTGTATGACTGACTTGCAAGCTCAAAAGAATATAGTTCTTTACCTGTACTATTAATTTCATCATCTCCCGAAATGGTCAATTTGGTAACAGAAACTCCGGATTCACCGGCAACTTCTCTTATTCCTTTGAGAAACAGTGCAATATCACCGCTATCTACAGCTACACCATTTATACCAATTGCATTGTTGGGTCCTGCATAAAAATGCTCTATCCATAATTTTTCCGGTATCCCATATGATAATGCATCATAGTATAGCATTTTTTTTCTGTTTGCTTTTATTATGGATTCAATAGTAGTTTCTATATTAATTGTAGGTTGTTGATTTTGATTTTGATTTAATTCTTGTTGGAGTCTTGTTTCTTCAGCTATTAAAGTATTTAGTTTTTCATTAATTTTGGAATTAATTTGGCTTAAGAACAAACAAGCTAGACCAAATATAATTAAAAATGTACAAACCAAAGCAACTGTAATTATTTGAGCTTTTTCTTTTGTAAGTTCAAATGTGAAGTCTCCGATTGTAATTAAATCTCCGGCTTCAAAGCTTGATGAACCATCTTTTGTTATTAGATAATTAAACTTGAAAAATTTGGATTCAAAATGATCAACAGAGCTTCCTATTGCTGTTATGGTTATTTGTGGAATAAAAGTTGGTAATACATTTAAATCAACATCAATTGGTGGTGATTGTTGAAATTTATTTTGTTCAATGTAATAAGGTATTCCATCAAAACCAAGTTTTGTTGAAATAACTTCAGCTGAAACTTCATCTGTTTCTGAAATCACAAGTAAATTTGCAGCTGCAAAATTTTGTAATGAAACAGAAGCCATAGAGCTAACTGCCGAATATACTTCTTCGTCTGTAAAAGATTTAACCGCGAGCGGTTCTTCAAAATAATTACATAATTTATCTCCAACAAAATTAAAAATTGAATAGCTGGTCGAAGATATAAGTAAGACATTCCAAGGGGATTTTTCACCTTTTGTGACTTTGTTTACAACATCTGTAAAGCTTAAACCTTTAAATAATGCAGATATGGAGCTTTGGACAGAGATTAGTTTTATACCTAGTTCAGTTGAGATACGGCGAAGTTCATTTAGTGCAGATTCTTGAATTGCACTATAGACTATTTTTTGCATACCGTCGTCTGAATCTATTGAGTCATTGAGTTTTTCCCAACTTATAACCGGATCTTCTTTTTTAAAAATATATGATTCTTCAACTTCTGATGTTAAAGCGCTTGCAATTTCATCTCCACTTAGCATTTCAGGTAATGTCGAAATGCCAAAAATAACATTGGGCATTACAAGTGTTACATTGCAATTTTTAGGAGAAATTTTAAGCTCATCAAGTGCACTCTCTATTTCATTTCTTAAATTATCATAGTTATTTACTTCACGAGTTATTGGATTATATTCTATAAAACGGTTGGTATATTTGCTGACTGAATTATTTGAGCGGCTTGTTATTATAACTTCTAAAAGCCCATTAGAGTTTAATGTTATACCTATAAACTCTTTTGTTTGTGAATTAATTTTTGAAAGTATATTATTTAACATTATCCAACTATAATTTCCTATACTTTTATTATACAATAATTTATTATAATATACATAACGTAAAAAAACTTAATATTTATATAGGATAAATATGGATAATTTAGATATAATTTATGGTAAAAATACTGTATTAGAACTAGTTAAAACCGGAAAACGAAGTGTTAATAAAATTTTAATTTCAAAGGGGCTAAACAAAGATGGCAAAATTGATGAAATTATAGCATATGCAAAAAATAGGGGTGTAGTTTTTCAATTTATACCCAGAGAAAATTTTGCTAAGTACAAAGATATAAATCATCAAGGGGTTATTGCTTATGTTTCACCGATTGAGTATGTAGATTTGGATGAGTTTATAAAAACCCCTAAAAAAGAGGGTTATAAAAAAGTTGTTATATTAGATGGAGTCGAGGACCCTCACAATCTTGGTTCTATTATTAGAACAGCGGTATGTGCAGGGTTTGATGCGATAATTTTGGCGCAAAGGCGTTCTGGGCTTTGCTCTTCTACTGTGGAAAAGACTTCGGCGGGCGCTATTAACTACATAGATATAATTAAAGTTAATAGTCTTGTTAACACTGTAGACAAGCTAAAGAAATCAGACTTTTGGGTAATTGCAGCAGAAGCTGCAGGGACTGATAATTACTTTGAGGTTGATTATACAAGCATGAATTTTGCCATTATTATGGGAGCAGAGCACTCAGGTGTGTCAAGAACATTATTAAAACAAGCGGATTTTTTGGTTAAAATACCTATGTTTAATCAATTTAATTCTTTGAATGTATCAAATGCTGCGAGCATTTTAATATATGAAGCAACAAGGCAAATTATGCAAAAATCAAATCTTAAGCTATAATATAATTGGAGATTTGACATGTCACATAAAACAAGAAATATGATTGAAACTAACCAAGAAGCAGATGAAACGCAAGAACCGTCTGAAATAATTGAAGATAACGAAGAAGATGAGATTTTGAGCATTGCACCGGTAAAAACAGGGGAAAATCTTACATCAATAAATACAGATGATTCGGTTAAGATTTATTTGCAGCAAATTGGTAAAATTCCTCTTTTAACACCTGATGAGGAGTTGGAAGTAGCACAAAAAATTAAAGATAACGCTGATGTAAAAGCAATAAATAAACTTATTAATGCTAATTTGAGATTAGTTGTAAGTATTGCTAAAAAGTATATAGGACGAGGTTTATCTTTTCTTGATTTAATTCAAGAGGGTAATATGGGGTTGATGAAAGCAGCAGAGCGTTTTGATTATTCTAAAGGGTATAAGTTTTCAACATATGCCACATGGTGGGTTCAACAGGCAATAACCAGAGCCATAGCAGATAAATCCAGGATGATAAGGTTACCTGTTCATATGATTGAGATGTTAGGGAAAATAAAGAAAGCTACTGTTGATTTAACAACGGAAACAGGAGTAGCACCGGCAAGGGAAGATATTGCACAAAGGCTGGGAATTTCAGTTAGTAAATTGTCCAGTTTGATTAAGTCTGCACAAGATACAATTAGTATTGAAAGCCCAACAACATCTAAAGACGATAATGCAAAGCTTGGTGATTTGATTGTTGATGAATCTACTCTTTCACCTGACACTAAGGTTACTAATGATAATCTTTTGAATGATGTTAGAAAAATGTTGGACCAGTTAAGCCCGAAAGAACGCGATGTGCTAATTATGCGCTATGGGCTGGATGATGATGGAGTAAAAAAGACACTAGAAGAAATCGGTGCCAGATATAACGTTTCGCGTGAAAGAATCAGGCAAATTGAAAACAGAGCATTAAGTAAATTAAAGAAAATGTGCCGTAATGCGACAATCTCAAGAAATTTGAAAAACTATATTGGTGATTGAAAAAGCATCCCTTTGGGGCTTTTAATTAGTAATTCATCGCATCTTCTTCCAATACTCGTCCTGCGCAGTATTCTACTCCATATTTTCCTTTGTTAACATTTTCAGTTGTACAGTGGTTGCCATTTCTCCAGTATTCATTTGGTTGATTGCGTATATCAGCATATAATTTTGATCCATAAGGAACAATAGTGCCTTGAGGAATGCCATAGCGATTTTCTGCGTATTGGTCTGTTATATAAAACTGAAACAGATCTCGGCCATATTTATTTGGACCGTTTAAGCCATTTATATCGATACCAATACCAAGACTAGAATTATAATAAAAAGTCATCCCATCATTAGTAACAAATAATGGCGCCGCATTAAAAGTCCAATGGCCATAGGATGCCTTTGCTGCTTTAGTGCATTCTGGATCAGTTGAACGACTGTAGCATAATTTATTAATTTTGAACTGTTTAGATAGAAGATATGTCCGCTTGTTAAATGTCTTTCCATTAAACTCTTGCCCATCAATGTTTGTTACGTCACTAACCCATTGCCCATTTTCATAGTGCCCCCAGTCATTCCACCCTGCACAGTCAAAATCCCCAGCAGGACAACCTTGAGTTATAGGAATCATCTTCATAGCATTTTGAAATTGAGAGTAGGCTTTTTTAAGCCCAACAACATAGGTATGTTTTTGGTAGCTAGAGATTAAATTAGGAATGGTTAAAGCAGCAACAACACCAATAATAGTTAAAGTAATCAAAGTTTCAGCTAAAGTAAAAGCCGCTTTTTTTAAACTAAATTTTTCTTTATCAAATTCATATTTATTTAAAAATTCAGTGTAATCTTTAACTGTTGAAGCTGTTTTAGTGTTGCTTGTGATATAACTGTCAAACTTCATATGATACCTCCATATTCAAACAATATTTAACTAAAAAAGAGAATAAAAATTCACACAAAACATCAAGCCTAATCACTTGGCTTGAAAAACAACTTGCTAAACCCTTAAAACCCTTGCTACGACTTAGTATTCGAGGGGGGGGGCAAGTTAAATGTACAACAGGAGTGTATTTTAACTTATTAATCACATTAAAATTAAAGTGCATCAAAACTCTCCTGTTTAAGTATTACTTTATTATTTTACAAAATTATTATCTAAAAATCAAGTTGAAATTGATTTTAGCTTTTAAGATATAAAATAACTTTCTATTATATTTTTAGCAGTTGCATCAGTTATTTTTTGGATTATTGTCTGTTTATCAATTTGGTCAATAATATTGAAGCTTTTGGCTACGCTAACAGCTAGTAATAAAACTTGGTCGTCGGTTTGTGTATTAATAAATTTTAGTACAGATTCTTTTGCTTGGCTGATGTTTAGTGATTTAATTATTTCCAAAGCAGAAATAGCTCTTTGCTTAGATTTAAAGAGTTCTTGTACCAATAATTTTTTTTGTTCGTCCCAAAAGTCTGTTGTTTGGTTATTTAAAAGTTGATAAATTTCGTTAATTTCGTTTTTTGTGTCTTTTGATTCGTCAAAAACATATTCATCATTGCTTGTTAGAATATTAAATTTTTCTAATGCTCTTAAAAGGACTCTAGCTGTGTTGCTTTGAGGAAATTGTTGAGTTTTTGATATTAGGTATTGAAAAGTTTCGAATAATTCAAAATCAAGTATTTGATAAAGCGGTAAGATTTCACCTAGTCCAAGCAGTATATAGTCAATACAATTTAATACGCAATTTTCATCGTATGTTTCTAACATATCCAAAATTGGCATTAAGTATGGAATTTCAGCAGCAATGTTTTCTGCCATAGAGGTTTTATCAAGTATGGCTAATATTGAGGGAATTGCTGCTTGATTAGCATACGCACTTAAAAATCTAACAGCTTTAACTACTTCAAAATCATCTTTATCATTAAGTTTTTCAATTGCTGCTTGGTAGGTTTTTTCGTCTTTCATTGCTCCGAGTGCTTGTGCTGCATTTGCAGCGAGTTGAACATCGTTAGAAAAAGCATATTCTTGAAGTTTTTCTTGTGCGATTGTATCCGGAATGTAGTAGAAATATTTAGCTGCGTACTTTTTTTGTGCATCTGTTCCATTTTCTAGCAAATTGTATATTTCATCAGAAAGTTCTTCATTTGCAAACGAAGAAAGTATTTCCATAAACAAGTCAGCATATTCTTCGTGATAGACATGAAATAAGTCTATTAAGTTTTTATGGTTATCTTGATTTACAACCCGTTTGATACGATTTTTTATATTTCTTTTAACAAAATCAAAAAGAAAATCAGATTTGTTACAAAGAAGTTGAAATGCGCCTATATTTTTGTTGTTTATAATATTTTTAGCGGCATTAAGTGCTTTTTTTTCGTCTTTTTGTGTTAAATCGTTAATTAGTTTTTCCATAGTAATTATTATATAACATAATAGTTATAATTTAAACAACTTATGTTATAATTAAACAAGAGGCATTATGAGAGAAGATGAAATAAATTATCCGGATGTATACAAATGGCTAGAAGCATACGCAACAGCGCATAATGATCAAGTAAAGCGTCAGTTGCAGAATCTTATTGTGGTTGCTTGTATGCCTTTAGTAAAAAAAATAGCTTGTGGTCTAGCCAGAAGAAGTACTGACCCTATTGAAGATTTAATGCAGGTTGGAAGCGTTGGGCTGCTGAAAGCTGTTGATTTGTTTGATAGTACAAAAGGAAAGTATTTTAGACCTTATGCATCTCAACTTATAACCGGTGAAATACGTCATTATCTTAGAGACAAAAGTGCGATGATAAAAGCACCGAGAGAAATACAAGAGTTAGCTTTTAGAATTTCGCAGATTGCTAAAGAGATTACAGATGAAAAGGGAGAAAAGCCAACAGATATAGAGATAGCAGAACGTTTACAAATGGATTTGGGGCGTGTGCATGAGGTTATTGATATTGAGCGACGAAAACAGCTTGTTTCGCTTGATCAAATAAATACAATTGCAGAGGAAGAGTTTTCTCCGCTTTATGATAAGATTGCTGATGAAAAAGAGCTTAATAGCAAAAATATTTATGAAATGAGAAGCGTGCTTGAATCTGCTATGAGTAATTTGAAACCTGAACTTAGAAAACTTGTAGTAATGCATTATTTCGAAGGTGTTAGCCAGCGAGAGATTGCAAAAGAGCTTAATATGTCTCAAATGCAAGTTTCAAGACGTATTAGAGATGCGTTGAAAGATTTGTTTAAAATTATTAAATCTTCCGAGGAGGAAGAATGAATTTGTTTGAGCTTGATGCGTTAGAATTCTATTATTGTGCTTTTGTTATCTTTGTCATTGGAGCATGTTTGGGCAGTTTCTTAAATGTAGTTATTTTAAGAGCGTTTAGTGGTGAATCTATTGTTTTACCCCCTTCAAAATGCCCCAAGTGTCATAATAAGCTTAAATGGTATCATAATATACCTATATTATCTTATATTTTTTTGCAAGGTAAATGTGGGTTTTGCAAAGCTAAAATCTCAATTCAGTACCCTTTAGTAGAGATTGTTTTTGCTTTGTTATTTTTGAGTGTCTTTTTGAAGTTTGGAATTACCTTAAATGCGCTATTTTTAACTATTGCTGCTGCTATGTGCCTTGTGCTTGCTGTTACGGATATAAGAGAAAAGGTGATTTTTGATAATCATGCATATATCCTTGGAGTAATTGGATTGGTGTATAACTTTTTTGATATAGGAAAAAGCGGATTAGGTGCTTTTGATTTTAATATTTTTTCTTATCAATTTAGTTTAAATAAATCTTTTATGTATTCGGTATTAGGAATAATTGCAGGATTTGCACTGATGGAGGCTTTAGCTTTTGTTGGAAAACTTTTTGTGGGAACAAGAGCTTTTGGAGAAGGGGATTCTTTTATTTTGGGAGCATTAGGTGCTGTGTTTCGTTTGCAGTCTGTTTTGTTGATTTTATTGTACGGTTGCGTAATTCAAATTGTTCTAATTTTGCCTTTGTTTGTAAAAAAATTATTTGATGATAAAGAGTATAAATTGATTTGGGCTTTGGTCGGTTTTGTTTTATCAGTTGGTTTGTTTAAATTTTTAGATGTTTGGGGGTTGATAGACAATATATTTGTGCTCGCAAGTGCTTTTTTATTAATGTGTATATGTGCATTTTTTGCTTGCAGGTTGCTCGTTAACTCGGCTAAAACCGGTAAAAGTCTTACTTATGTTCCTTTTGGACCTCCTTTAGTTTTAGCGGCTCTGCTTTTAATGTTTATTTAGGCTATAATGTTACTACATATTTTGAATAGTTGAGGTAAGAAAGGTGCAGTTGTATTATAGATATTTAAAAGATTTGCTTGTTTTAGCATTCCCTATGATAATTGGCAATCTTGGGCAAATATTAATTGGGGCTGTGGATGTCTTTGTTGCCTCTCGTCATAGTTTGGATACTCTTGCAGCAATAAGTATTGCTAATGCTATAGCTTTTTGCATTTATATTGTAGGTATAGGTTTGATGGCGGCAATATCAATTGTTTTGTCTAATTACCGCGGCGACCGAAAACCGACTAAGAAATATTTGTTTTCAATTGTTAATTTTTCACTTTTATTATCTGTAATTTTTTGGGTTATAACTGTTTCTACACTTCCATTAATACCTGTGATGGGCTTTGAAACTCATTTGGTGCCAATGATAAAGGATTATATTTGGATTTCGTCTTTTTCAATATTTGGGATGTACGTATATCAAAGTTTAAAAGAGTTCTTGCAAGCGCATGAAATTGTTAATTTCCCGAATATTCTTCTTATTGCAGCACTAGTTGTTAATTTAATTCTAAACTTTGTTCTTGTATTCGGGTTTATGGGTATTCCTGCGTTAGGTGTTATTGGGCTTGCTATTGCAACTCTTATAGTGCGTACTTTGATGGGCTTAATTTTGTTTATTTTTTGTTTAAGATTAATAGATTTTAGAAAACGATTTGACGTAATTTTGATAAAACAGTTGGTAAAAGTTGGGTATCCTATAGGTTTTGCATTATTACTTGAGTTTTTGGGATTCAATATAATAACAATTTTAGTGGGTCGAGATTCAGGCTTGTTTGCCTCTGTTCATACAATAGTATCGACTGTTGGTTCAATATGTTATATGATTCCTTTATCTCTTTCTAATGCACTTGCAATTAAAGTCGGCTTTTTTAATGGTGCCAGAATCTATGACCAAATAAAAAAATATTCTATTGCCGGCGTTGTTATTTCAGTTGCATTTATGGGGTTGTGTACAATTATGCTGTTAAGTTTTCCGCAACAAATTTTTGCAGTGTTTACTAATAATGTGGATGTTTTAGCTGTTGGTGTTCCGGTTTTGATTATTGCCGCTTGTTTTGAGATGTTTGATGGTCTTCAAACCTCTTTGAGCGGTGTGCTCAAAGGGTTGAAGATGACAAAAACAGTTTCAGCTTGTATAATTTCCGGTTATTGGGTGTTTGGACTGCCTTTTGGCTTTTGGTTAGCATATGGCTTAAACCTCCAGTTAAAGGGATTTTGGCTTGGACTTGCCTGTTCATTCCTCGCGATTGGAATTATTGAAGCTGTAATTATTGTGTTTAAATTTAAACGGCTTAGGCTTTTGTATTCTCGCTAATCTTTATATGGCAAGGTAATTATATATGAATTACCTATGCGGTTTTTTGTTACGTCATTAACATCAATTCTTTTTGGTAGCGTGAATTCTTTTAAATATGAAAAAGAACTTTGCTCATCTTTAGTTTTAATTTCAGCTACCCCTGAGATTTTTATTTTATTTGGTTTGATGTCCACTTTTAAATTATTTTCGTTGTCGTTAAATCTTTTTAGGTCAATCTTAATTTTCAATTCATCTTCAGTCTCTAAAACTTTAACAATAGGTTTTTTGTAGACCGGATGTGCTTTTGGCGGAACAGGACGCGGAGGCTCAAAGTTTGGAGCTGTATCTTCATCAAAAAATTCCTCTGGGATATAAATTCTATCTATTGCTAAGGGTGCAACAGGTTTTGGCGGATGTGGGCGGTGAGCCAATGTCATTATGCTGCTTAGTGCAAAGATTGCAGCAAAACCACCTAAAAAGGCGCTTGCACATAATGCCATAAATTTTAGTGTTTTTTTGTTTCCATCATTCCATTTAGTTTGTTCTTTATTTTCTACAGGGTTTTCATTCATATTTTCAGTCATAACTACCTCCTTTTTTATATTATTTTACAGATTTTAGAAAAAATTACAATAGCTTAGCTAGGTATAAAATTTAGCATATGTAAAGTTATGTGAAGCATGGTTTTACAGATATATCTTTATTTTATTTTTTGTATATATAAATTTTGTATAAAAAGGGCAACTTTTTTTAAGAAAAAGTTTTTATTTAAGAGTAAGAGATATTACCGCAAAAAAAGAAAATAGAGATAAATGGAGGAATACCAATGGCAAGAGTGCTAATTTCAATGCCTGAATCATTTTTGAAAAATATTGATGAGGTAGCAGACAATGAAAATCGATCACGAAGTGAATTAATTAGAGAGGCATTGAGAACGTATATTCATCGTAATAAAGTTCGTGAAAATACGTATGCAGCAAAAAATGCACAAATACTAGAGGCGCTACTGGATTAAAAGCATTGTAAGATTGTATAAAGGACAATGTTTTAGGAGTTTGGGGAAAAGAGAGCTGTTGAGAATCAGCTCTCTTTTGTTTTAATAGTGTTGGTTTATATTAAAAGTTAAAGTTGCTGTTTGTTGTTTAAATTAAGTTGGTCGACAGTAAATATTTTTTGTAATAAAATCTACATATAAGTAGAATAAAAAGGACAAAAAAATGAAAGTATCGTTAGAGTGGTTGAAAGATTTTGTAGATTTGTCAGAAATAAGCCCAGAGGAAATTGCACATGAGCTTACTATGAGTGGTCTTGAAGTTGAGGCGATTGAGAAAATAGGCCCTGTATTTACTAATATAGTAACAGCAAGAATTGAAAAAATTGATCAACACCCTAATGCGGATAAACTTCATCTTGTGACCGTAAATACAGGAGAAGCTGTAAGAACAGTAGTTTGCGGTGCGCAAAACATCGAAGAAGGTCAAATTATTCCATATGCGTCAGTTGGCTCAAGGGTTTTAAATCGAAAAACCGGAGAACAATTTGAGCTTACACCTGCAGTTATAAGGGGAGTTGAATCGCAGGGAATGTTATGTTCAGCAGATGAGCTTGGGGTTAGCGATAAGAATTATCAAGAGGAAGATGGAATACTTATTTTAAACAGATTTTTGCCAAATGTGCAAATCGGAAGCAAGTTAGAAGAAGTTTTGAATATAAAAGAAGATATAGTTTTTGATGTTGCACCTACAGCAAATCGTGGAGATCAAATGTCTATAGTTGGTGTAGCAAGAGAATTGGCAGCGTTGTTTAATAAAAAACTTAGATTTTCTTTTGTAGAAAACACTCAAAATATATCAGGTGGCGACTTTAAAGTTGAAATAATGGATGAGGATGTTTGTAAGTATTATAGTGTTGGAGTTTTAGAAAATGTGGTAACAAAGCCATCTCCGGACTGGATACAAGCAAGGCTGCAGGCATGCGGAATTCGTGCAATTAACAATATTGTTGATATTACAAATTACGTACTTTTGGAATATGGACAACCGTTGCATGCTTTTGATAAGGATAAGCTTGATGGATACCTTTGTGTAAGGCGTGCTTTAGACGGTGAAAAAATTGTTACACTGGATGATGTTGAGCGTACAATGAATAATGATACGGTTGTAATTGCAACAAAAGAAAAGAGTGTATGTATAGCCGGTGTCTTTGGTAGTGCAAATAGTGAAATTGATGAAAATACCAAAAATATAGTGTTGGAATCTGCGTATTTTACGCCTGCAAGTAATCGTCGCTCTTCAAGAAGTGTTGGTTATCGTTCAGAAGCTTGTGCAAGATTTGAACGAGGTGTAGATATGGAGGCGGTTAAACCGGCTTTATATAGAGCAATACAACTTTTGGTTGATTTTGCGGATGCAAAGGTAGTTGGTATAACAGAAACAGGAGTAAATAAACTTCCGGATGTTGAGATTACGCTACGTTTTGCACAAGTAAAAAAAGTTCTGGGGTGTGAAATTCCGACATCCAGATGTGTTGAAATTCTTGAAACATTAGGGTTTGAACTTTTAGGTAAAAATGATATGGCTGCTAAGTTTAAAGTCCCAGGGTTTAGAATAAATGATGTTACTCGTGAAATAGATTTGATTGAAGAAATTGCAAGAATTAACGGATATGACAAGGTGTCTCCGACACTTCCGTTAAAAACGCATACTCCAATTGTGACTTTTGAGCAAAAACTATTGAAAAAAGTTAATGAGTTATTTTTAGGATATGGCTTTTATGAAAGTGTTACCTCTTCATTAGTTGGTAAGCCTTTGATGGATGAATTTATGTTTAAATTTGATGATGAAAAAGCAGTTAGAGTTAAAAATGCTCAATCTGAAGATCATACAACATTACGTCAGACATTAATTCCAAATATGCTTCAGTCTGTTAAATATAACTTATCAAATGCTCAGAAAAACGTATGGCTTTATGAAATTGGTCGGACATATTTTAAAGAAACAGAAGCTACTAAAATAGACAGTGGCGTTAAAGAAACAAGAATGTTGTCCGGAGTCATTACAGGGACAATTGATAAAAACTTATGGATTAATAAGCCTAATACGGATTTTTATACGCTTAAAGGTATCTTATATAGCTTATTTGAAATTTTAGGGCTTGAAAATAGAATAAAAATAGAACCTTGTATTGATGTAAAGTATTTGCATCCGGGGAAAGCTGCCAATATTATTCTTATGGGTAAAGGGATGCCAAAAGTAGGTGTTTTTGGGCTTGTTCATCCATTAATTAGTGACAAGGAAAAATTTAATCAAGATGTTTATTTGTTTGAGTTGAATTTAGACATTATACTTGCTAGTGTGTCTGATTCAACGGTAAGGTATAAAAAGTTGCCTCAATTCCCTGAGGTGCAAAGAGATTTCGCCTTTATTGTTAATAATGATGTTACTAATGAAACAGTTTTAAGTGTGATAAAAAAACATGCATCTAAGAACTTGTATGTTGGGGCAGATATTTTTGATCTTTATCAAGGCGAGCATGTTAAAGATGGATTTAAAAGTGTTGCTTATAGAATAAGATTTCAAGATGAGAATGCTACGATGACTTTTGAGCAGGTTGAAAAAGAAATGCAAAATATAAAAGAAGGGTTAAAGAAAACTTTTACGGATATTTCTTTTAGAGAATAATTTGAAGCCTCGGTTAATTTACTGCCGAGGCTTTTATAAAATAAAAAAAAACTGGCAAAAAATATTTTGTTCACTTTTTAAAATAGTATGAAAATTTTCAATGTACAATTAAATAGCCCATCAGCTTTTACAAAGAATAGCCAAAATTATTTGTATAGTAGTAGGTTTGGTGAATTAAGCAGGGCTGTTAACTTAAATCAAATTGATAGGGATACGGTTTCATTTAGGAGTGCAAAAACTAGGACAAATAAGGATTTAGGAGAAGTATTAAAAGTTCCTGTTATTCCTAAAATAACAACAAATTTTCTTCGAAAAATTCCTAATTTGCCTTGTGTTTATTGTGGAGAGCCAATGTTGGCATTGTCAGTAAGAAATGATATAGTTGCTAGTGCTAAAAACGCAACAGGGGAGAATTTGATTAAAATTTTAACAGATAATGCAAAGTTTTTCCGCAAAAATAAATCGGATATTGTTAGTCAAATAATTGCTAAAGCGCATAAATATCCGGATTATAACATTCAAGAATTATTGTTGGCGTTAAAGCCGGATTATTTGGAGCTTTTGGAAAATGAGCAAAAAGAAATAATAAGAAATATAGGTGCAAAATTTGCACAATATTTTGTATCTCCGCAAGCCAAAAAAATATCTTCGCTTTTTCTTTACGAGGCGACGCAATGGGTTAATGATGAGATTGGTACAGAACCATTTAAGTGCCAAGTATTTTACAAAGAATTGAAAGAAATTTTAAAACTTCCTATATTTAGGAATAAGCGTGCTACTGAAGAAATATTGGAAATTGCTAGCAAAATGCCGCAATCAAAAGAAAACCAGAGTGCTTTTATTGTTAAATATTCAAGACGAGAGCCAAGAGAAATTATCGAGCAGTTATTGTATGAACCATTTGTTACTGTTGAACACATAAAGCCACAATATAATGGGGGCAAGACAGAAATGAATAATCTTGTTATAGCTTGTGCTGATTGTAACGGAAGAGAAAGAGGTTGTATGCCGATGTATGATTTTGTAGACAAGCACCCTGAAATTGAACATAATATTAAAAAACAGTTTAAATATTTAAAAAAGATTAGTAGACAACCCGGAAAATATTATATGAAAGATAAAAGTGAGTTGGATAGATATATAAGTGATGTCTCAAAAACATTTATGCGAGAATCTATAAATAAGATTCATTTAGAAGAATATATTATTTAGTCTGATTTTTTGTCAGAAATTGATTAAATGTAAATGATTTTGGTTGTATATTTTTTAATTTATCTATATTGGGTTCTACCATTTTTTTCATAATAGTTTTATCTACAAAATAATCAATAGGATGCATTAAAAGACCCAAGGCAAGAAATCCTCCAATCGTTTTAAACATTTTTAGCTTAAAAACTTGAGATTTAAGCTGTTCTTTTATAGCATATTTTGCGGCTTTGTGGAGGTAGTTGCTTTCCCCAAATTTTGATTTGAAAGGTTCTTGTATTAATAAAAATTTTTGATATATTTGAGAGTTGATGTCTTTAGGTTTATTATTTTTTAAAAGCTCTGTGCGTATTGCTATGATTTTTTTAAGTTGAGATTGAGCATATTCAAGAATTTTTTCCTGATTAGCATTTGCTACAGAATGAGATTTTTTGTGAGAAAAAATTCTTCCAATTGTTTTTCTAAAAAAACCTTTTGAATGCTCAATAGCTGAAATATCGGCTATGTAAGTTTTAAGAGAGGTATTAAATTTATTTAAATATGGTGTAAAATCATTTTCATAAGTTGATAATTTAGATTTGTTAATGTAATCGAGGATAAATTCAAGCGTAGCTTCTTTGGTGTTAGTGGAGAGATGATTTTTTGTTAGTCTGTCTATTTGAGATATGGCTTTTTGACCTATTATTACTGCAGTAGAAGGTAAAATTACACTAGCTAACGATTGAAAAATAGCTTGTTCTAAAGCCCGTTTTGTGCTTGGATTGTAGTTTGTTTCTTGAGTTTTATATTTGTCGTATATGTCTGCACCAAAATACATTAAAGCCGGCACCCATAGTAGAGTTCCAAGTTTTGGTGCAATTTCACCGATTGCAACCCCAAGCTCGTTTGAATATGCTAAACCTCTAATTGGCCATTTTGACAAGGGGTCAATGTAGTTTGGTTTCTCTGAATTTGTTGTATTTTTATCAGATGGTTGTTTTAGTTCTGTTTTTGGTGTGTTTTTTGCTGTATTAATTGGGTGTATTACGTTCATTTTATATCATTACCTTTTAGATCTCGTTTTTACAATAAAGGTGATAATTTTTTTTTGTTAGCGTATAAAAAATTCTTATTATATTTTTACAATATAAGTTTTGTTAGGAGAGTTAATCCATTTTTTATAATTTCTTTTGCTGTTATTGGTTCGGATTTTTGTTGTCTTTTTTTAATATAATTTTGATATTGTTGAGTGAAACTATCAAGATAAAAAATAATAAAATCAAAATACGATTGATTTTGGTAAATGTTTATAACTTCTTGTGGAAGGTTAGCTTCTTTTAACAAAAATTTATGACTTTTTTGGAATAGTTTTTTAATTCTATTGAATTCTGAGCGAGAGATGAACATTTTAAATTGGTCTATTATTTTTATTAAATATATTGCTTGTTGATTTATTGGAGGTGTTTTTTCAAAAAAGCTATCAAAGATATTTTGAGTTTCAAATATGTCTTTTTTTATCGAATCAATTGGTGGAATATATGAAGCAACTAACAAAGATCCGAGTTCAAAAGCTATGTTGTTAAGTTTTATGTTTTCTGCAAAAAATGTAAACGCCGGTACATCATAAATTTGTGGCACAGTGAAAAGAGCCGAAGAAAACATTGACACTATTGCAAATGGTTTTAATATAGGAATAAGGATTTCTACAGGCAAAATACTGTAGTTTTTAAGCCCTATAAAATTTGAATCAGGTAATTCTTGTTTTAGGTTTTTGTAAAACAGGTTAGGGGTTTTGGGATGATCTTTAAAATATACGCAATATCCTTTATTTAAGAGGTTTTGAATGTTTTTCTTATAAAGATTGAGCTCATTTTGATAAGAGATTACTTGGGGGTTGATGGATAAATTTTGAGCACAAAATATTATTGATTTTTCTTTTTTTTCTAGTCTAAAATCAATGTTTTTAGATAATTTTTCAAAAACTGCTCTTAACTTTTTTCTATCAATTGTTTCAGTTTGAACTTTTTCATATAAAGTTATGAATGGCTTTATTTTATTAAAGTAGTTTATAGTGTATATTTTTTTTGCACGTTTGTTGATTATTTCTGCATTATCCATTTTTAGATATGTAGCAATTCCGTCTTCCATAAAGTATAAAGTAGCATTCGGATATTGATTAAAAAGATAGTTTGCTGCGCCATGTATATATACAGAGTAAATTTCATCAAAATCTATTTTGCCTGTTGCTTCTTTAAATTTTTGAAAGTTAAAGCTTAAAATATGTTTTTTTTCATTATTAAAATTGCTTTTTGGCAAACAAAAATCATAATAAAATAGAACTTGTTTGAAGATGCCAAGCTGTTGTGCTTCCATTTTTATGTGTTCATCAACATTTTCGTAAAAAGTTGGAGCAATAGAGACTAAGTAGTTTTCGCAGTTAGGTTCATTTAGCTGTTCAATTAACGCTGCAGAAATTGCAGTTGTGTAAGTTCCAACAGTTATGAATAGTCTTTTTTTAGCCATTGTTTATAACCGCCATATTGTTTTCTTTGTGAAATTTTCGTATTTCAAGTTCGCAGTCTAAGATTTCTTTTTCTTTATAAGTTAATAAACTTTCAGTTTTTTTAAGGCTGTTTGTTAAATATTTGAGTTCTTCGTAATCAATAGAAATTTTATGATCAGAACCTTTAGCATTTTTGTTAAAAGTGATGTGATGCTCAATATAAGTTGCGCCTAAAGCTAATGCTATGCAAGAGGGGAACAGATCTGTATGATGGCTTGAAAAACCAAACCCTAAAACTTGGTTGGAATAAGTTTCTTTTAAGCGGGTTATTTCTAATAGTGAGGCATCGTTATTTTGCGTTGGGTAAGCAGAGACGCAATGATATAAAACAGTATTTTTTAATTTATTGTGTTTTTTTAAAATTGTGATAAGCTCTTTTTCTTCTTTTTTTGTTGTCATTCCAAGTGATACATGTATGATCCCATTAAAATTTTTGGCTATGCATTCGATAATATCACATTTATTATTAATGGGAGATGGAATTTTTATATGTTTGGGGTTTATTGAAATAATTTCTTTTGTAGAAACGATGTCAAAAACACTGCTGGAATAATCTATGCCTAAGTTTTGTGCATATTCCATAAGTTCTTTATGAATGTCTATCGAAAATTCTAAGTTTTCTCTATGTTCACCGTATGTTTTTCCAAATGCATTTTGAGGAGATGGGTGTGGCGCATTATATTTTTCAGGAGAAAATTGTAAGCGCGGCGTTCTTTTTTGAAATTTTACAATGCTGCAGCCTGCCTTTTGTGCTTCTTCAATCATTTCTTTTGCACGTTTTATGTTGCCTTGATGATTACAGCCGAGTTCTGCTACAAAGATGAATGTGTTTTTTCTCATAGTGTTTATTATATTACAAAATTAGTAAAATAAAAGACCGTATAAAATATACGGTCATAGAGTTATCTTATGAAAAATTTTGCACAATAAAAAAGTGCCTCCTCCAACTCTGCTCAGTTACTGAGCTTGGTTCCACAAAGCATCTTTTATTATCATTTTATTTTTTTGGCTTTCAGAAGAAAGGTTGATGTTTTGTGGAGTAAAAATAAATACGGCATCGCCAATTCTTTGTTGATTACCATTTAAAGCGTGAGTAGCACCGCAAAGAAAATCTACAATTCTTAAAGACTGTTCTTTGTCTAAAAGATGAAGATTTAAAATAACAGTTTTTCTTTCTTTTAAGTGTTTTACAATGTTAACTGATTGATCATATGAGCGAGGTTCACAAACAATAACTTCGTAACCACGGAAGTTCGGATGTGATACTACTTTTGATTCTCTGTTATCTCTTTCTCTGTCGCGAGAACCGTAAAGTGGTTCCAATGCCAAATTGTCTTGAGTTTGATACTCCAAATCGTTCTGCATGTCTTCGAAGATATCATCTTCTTTTTGTTCAAAACCTTGTGTTAAAAAACCTACAATTGACTTAATACCTTGTGATACGCTCACTGCTTTTCCTCCCAATGTTATTTACTAAATAATACTCGTCCTAGCCTTATCATTGTTGAACCGGCGGCTACAGCCAGATCATAATCGCCACTCATCCCCATAGAAATTTCTTTAAGTTGACAAGAAAAATTTTTTTCAAGTTGAGTTTTGATGTTAAAAATATCATTAAACAGTCGAGAAATTTCCGTTCTATTACTAATTAGAGGTGCCATGTTCATAAGCCCTAATATTTTAATATTAGGCATTTTGTTTATTTCACCGAAAACTTGTAATATTTCTTCCGGATAAAAACCGAATTTTTGCGGTTCTTTTGCATTGTTAATTTGAATTAATATTTTTTGGACAATTTGTTTCTTGCCAGCTTCAGTGTTTATTGCCTCGGCGAGTTCTAAACTATCCACTGATTGAATTAAATCAAATTTACCGACTGCTTTTTTGACCTTATTTTTTTGCAGATGCCCGATAAGATGAAACCTTGAGTTGTTTCTTATCTCTTCATCCAGCATTTCTATTTTGGCAATAGCATCAAGAACTCGATTTTCCCCAAAATCTCTGATGCCGGCATTATAGGCCTCAATTATTGCCGTATGGTCAAAATATTTTGTAACTGCAATTATATTTGGTGTATAAGGTTCGATTTTCCGTTTAATTTCAAGCAAATTGTGTTCAATAATATTTTTCAATTTTGCGTCCTCGTTTTGTGTCCAGGGTTGCTTTGTGAAAGCTAATTTTGAGCACTGCTTTAAAAAAAACGTGACATTTAACTGCCTCAATTATTATAGGACAAAAAAGCTTATTAGTACAATTATTTGTTTACTATACAAAATGTAGATTACTTGAAACATGCTGAAATCATGTAGTAGTGCATGTTTTGCATGAAACACATTGTCTTTACAAAACTTAACATTATCCGAATGGTCAGTGGGCTTGATTTACATTTTGTTACAAATCAAATAGACTTTGTTGGTTTGAGTTTTGTTTGTATCCAAGGTGCCTGTAGCCTTGCGGGGAGACTTTGCGACCTCTTGGTGTTCTTTGTATTAAGCCTTCTTGAAGTAAATATGGCTCGTAAACGTCTTCAATTGTCCTAGTGTCTTCACCAAGTGCAGCTGCAATTGTCTCTATACCGACAGGACCTCCGTCGTATTTTTCTATAATTAAACGCATAAGAGATCGGTCTGTTGTATCTAATCCGTTCTCGTCAATTTTTAATACATCAAGTGCTTGGTTTGCAATTTCTTCATTAATTATTCCGTTGGATTTTACAAGAGCGTAGTCTGCTACTCTTTTAACCAGTCTGTTCGCTATACGAGGAGTGCCGCGAGAGCGTTTTGCAATTGCTTTGGCTCCTTCTTCTTCTATTTTAAAGTTTAAAATGGAAGCGGTTCGTTTTATTACAGCGCATAATTCTGTTGGTGAGTAAAACTCGAGTCTGTGGATTATACCAAAGCGATCTCTAAGCGGTCCGGACAGAGCTCCGGCTTTCGTAGTTGCTCCTATTAGTGTAAATTTAGGGACAGGAACTCTAAGTGTTTTTAGTGCTTGAGCCTTTCCTGTTGTCATATCTAAATAGAAATCTTCCATTGCTGGGTATAGTATTTCTTCGGCAATTTTATTTAATCTGTGAATTTCGTCTATAAAAAGGACTTCTCCGCCTTTTAGTGACATCAAAATGCCAATAATATCTCTTGGACGTTCCAGTGCAGGTGCGGAGGTTATTTTTATTTCTGAGTCCATTTCTGCTGCTATTACGCCTGCTAGGGTTGTTTTACCTAGTCCCGGCGGGCCGTAAAATAAAAGGTGATCTAAAACTTGCCCACGCTTTTTTGCTGCTTCTATAGAAATTTTCAAGTTCCCCTTTAGAGCGCTTTGTCCGATGTATTCGTCAAAAGACTTCGGACGGATATTATTTTCAAAGGACTTATCAAAATCGTTTTGTTCTGCTTTGATTTCTTTGTTTTTGCGGTCTAAGTTATCAGATTTAAAGTTGTTATCATCAGAAAATATTGTCACTAAACGGATTCCTTTGCTTGTTTAAGTGCAGTTTTTGCTTTTTTCCACAGGACGTCGTATTCGTCGAGGTTATAGCTATTTAAGTCTTTTACTGCCAGTTGTTCCATCATTCTAAATCTAGTCATAAATTTTTTGTTAGCTCTAAGCAAAGCTTGTTCTGCATCAATTTTATTCCATCTTGCAAGGTTAACAACTGCGAAAAGAATATCTCCAAGTTCATCTTCTTTTTCATCTTGAGTTTTTGCGTTTTTAAATTCCTCAATTTCTGAAAAAAAACAATCATATAAATTTTGCTCGTTTGGCCATTCAAAACCGGCTTTTACTGCTTTTTTACTAATTTTCAGTGCACTCATTAGGGCAGATTGTGATTTAGAGATACCATCCATAAGGGAGGTTCTGTGGGGCTTTTCTTCTTTTTTTAGTTTTTCCCAGTTATCAAGTATTTCTGAAGTGGAATTGACCTTAGTATTCCCAAAAACATGCGGGTGTCTATGAATAAGTTTTTTGTTTATTCCTTCTGCAACGTCTTCTAGTGTAAATTCTCCATATTCACTTGCGATTTGAGAGTGCAGAATAACTTGTAGTAGGACATCTCCAAGCTCTTCTTTAAGATGTTTGGGGTCATTGTCATCTATTGCGTCAACTGCTTCATAGGCTTCTTCCAGCATATTTCTTTTAAGTGTGGCATGTGTTTGTTCTCTATCCCACTGGCAACCGTTGGGGCTGCGTAAAATTTCTATTGTTTTTATTAAGTCTTCTAAATTTTTGTGCATTTCAAGTTTCCTCTTCTAAAATTATAGTTTAATTAAGTTTTACAGCAAATATCTTTTTTGGAAAAAATCTTTAATCGTTACAAATAATTTAATGTTTTAATTGTAACAAAGTGTTTCAACTTTTCAAATATCGAAAAAATCAGACTGTTAATTTAATTTTGATTGTATACAATAATAATAGGTTTTATATATACACAGAGAAACATAGGGAGACGTCAATGATCCAGTTAGATTACAGAAATGTGACAAGCGAAGTTATCGGAAGTGAAAACGGCTTGGAACTGCAATCTGAATTTGCTGCATATGCAGACCGGATAAAATCAATTATAGCTAATTTAAATTCAAAGAAAGATAAGCCTGAGCAGTGGCTTCAATGGATGAATCTTGGGTATAATGAAGAAACTGTCTGGTATGTTAAAGAATATGCGGCTATGGTACAAGGCAGATTTGATAATATCCTTGTGTTGGGTATAGGGGGTTCGGCTTTAGGTGGTATGGCTGTGTGTGAGGCTCTTTTGAAGCCTTATTGGAATATGTTGACTCCTGAACAAAGAAATAATGCTCCAAGAATTTTCTTTTTAGATAATATTGACCCAGATCAAATAAATGCTCTTTTGGATAGTATAGATTTAACAAAAACGCTTGTAAATGTTATTACAAAGTCTGGTTCTACAGCAGAAACCATGTCGCAGTTTATGATTGTAAAGGACAGGCTGGAAAAGGCTATGGGTGATGATTACAGGCAAAATATTGTAGCTACTACAGATCGTGCGACCGGTGTTTTAAGACAAATTGCAGGAGAAGAAGGATATAAGACCTTTGTAGTTCCGGATGATGTTGGTGGTAGATTTTCTGTATTTTCGGCTGTTGGGCTTCTTCCATTTGCACTTGTAGGTATTGATATCGATGATATTGTTCAAGGTGTAAAGGACATGGATTTAGCTTTAAAAAATACAGATATAAATGAAAATATCGCTGCTCAAAATGCTCTTATTCATTATCTTATGGATACTAAAAAGGGCAAAAATTTATCTGTAATGATGCCGTATTCAAGTAGATTAAAATATGTTTCGGACTGGTATGTGCAGCTTTGGGCTGAGTCTTTAGGGAAAGAGTTTAACAATAAAGGCGAAAAGGTTAATGTTGGTCCTACTCCTATAAAAGCTCTTGGCGCAACAGATCAACATTCGCAAATTCAGTTGTATAACGAAGGTCCGAATAATAAGGTGATAACATTTGTTCGTGTTGGCGAGTTTGATACAACGTTGGATATTCCACGTATTTTTGAGTATACAGGAATTGGTTATCTTGGTGGAAAAACGGTTAATGATTTAATAAATGCAGAGGCTGATGCAACAAGGGTTGCTTTGACTGATTATAGACGTCCTAACGTAACTATTACATTACCAAAAGTTAATGGATATTCTGTAGGGCAGCTTTTGTATATGCTTGAGGTTCAAACTGCAATTGCTGGTGAGTTGTATGATATAAACACATTTAATCAACCTGGAGTTGAACAGGCTAAGAATTATACTTATGCACTTATGGGACGAGCAGGTTATGAGGAGTCTGCAAATTCTATAAAGTCTAAAATGCATACAAACATTTAAAAAAATTAATAAGAAAAGTTGCTGGTGATTACCATCGCATTTGGCAATTAGTGGATTTCTACAGAAAGATTCATAAGTTCTATATCATCATAATCTATATAACTGGTTTGAAAAAGATTTTTTCCGGTTTTAACTGTAATTTCGTTGAGCTGATTTGGTTTTATCAACGATTTTGGAAGTTTAATTTCTTGATGATCCCCGTTAATTTTAAGCTCTGCAATTTTTTGATTATTAAAGTATATTTCCGGTGGTGAGGAATATGCTGTTTTTACTGAGGATTGTCCTAAGTCAATGGCCATTTTTGTGTCTATTCCAATAACAGAGCCTATAATAAAATATGCATCTTCATTAGGTTTAGGTTGAGTAATTTTAAATTTTTTAGTAAAAAATGGTCCTTTGGAGCCGGAGCGAAAGTCAGCGGCATTGGCAGAAGTTGAAGAAAAATTATCATCACCCAAGTGCAAAAGATTTTGTTCAATAATTATATCTGCCGGGTTAGATTTTTCTATTCCGATTATGATTGGTTTTGCGGTAGCAAGTCTGTCCATTGTTAGAGAAAAAGGTTTGTATCCTTCTTTTTCAACACTCATAATAGTCGGTGCGGTTATGTCGGCTTGGAGGTGAAAGCTGCCGTTTTCGTCTGTTGTAGTGGTGTAATTTTTGCCCGGAATTTTGATTTGAGCGGAGGATATTGGCATGCCGTTTTTTGAGTCAACAACTCTATTTGGTTTTATTGTTATACCTTGTTTTTCGGCGTAACCGTTAATAGGCGCACAAATAGCTTGTGCTCCTACTATAATTAAAATTAATAAAATTATGCCTCTCATTTTTTTTCCTGTTAGCATCTTACGTTTATTTTAAATTTAATTAAAATTTATATAATTAGTCTTTTATTTGGCAGATAGAGGGGTTACAATAATTGTTTAAAGTACAATTATTATTGTAAATTATTATGAAAAAAGGATATATTTCTAATTGAAGAATTAAAAAGGTAAGCATATAATGAAACTTGTGCTTTAAGCACTAAAAGCCGATAACATTATGTAAAATTTTATTAATTAATTGTAAAATTAGAGCAAATTTTAAGGTTTAACGTAATTTATAAATACATAGTTAGCTGTGATGTAAAATATGAAGTTAGAAAGTTTAAATCAAAAAGATATTAGATCATCAAATTATAATTATGTAACAAAAAGTGTAAATAGGACACATTCTCATAACCAAAGTTTTGGTATAGGTTCTGCCGGAAATGCTGTTGTTAGTTTAATGGATATGGTTGATAGAGGTGGATTAGTTGCATCGTTTCTAATTCAAGATTTTTTTGGAATGAATATTCCTCGAACAGTAACGGGTTTATATCGTAATAAAGAGGTTACAAATCAGTATAACTATCAAGAAGCAGCAGAAGTTGCAATAAGGGAATTTATGTCTGGCCCAACAATGTTTGCTGTTCCAATGATTATGTTATGGGGTATTAAGCGGATGTTTGGTACTGCAAATGATGTTCCTGTAAATATTTTGAGGATAATGGGCGATAATTTTGCTAATTTATTTTCGCAAAAGACTGCTGTTGAGTTGGCAGATCCCAAATTAATGAAACAAGCTTTTTATGAAAGTACTTTTAAAAATATTTTAAAAAACACTTTAAAAAGTGGCACATCTGATGATGTTATTAATCAAGAAGCTAAACGTTTTACAGATGATTTGTTGGAGTATGAAGCATTAAAAGCACAAAAGAAGACAAAAAGTTTTATTGACAAAATTAAAGGTCGTAAAATTAGTGGTTCAGCGGAAGATAAGCTGGCAGATATTATTTCTCGATTTGGTGAGATAAATAAGGCAAATGCAGTAAATCCTTCTGCAAATTTTCTAGAAGCACGTATTTCTTTTGCTGATAAATCTGCAGGTAAATCAATAGATAGACTTGTTGTTGATATGAAAAATTTTGTTGAAGATGTTAGCAAGTCTGTTTCTAAAAGAGTCAAAAAAAATGGTTTTAATAGTGATGATTTAAAACAATTTTTGCAAAGATTTACTGATTTTAGGACCGGTTCAAGAGTTTTGACTAATTTGTCTATGATTGTTGGAACGATAACTTTTTGTTCAATAATACCTAAGTTATATCAATTAAGTGCCCAAAACCCGGGATTAAAAGGGCTAAAGGCGGGTGAAGCTAAAGATGAAGCAGCTGCTAAGAATTCGAATGAAACAAGCAAAGCTAAGCCTGTAGCTTTTAGTGGAGCTGTTCAATCAATAGGACGTGTAGCTTCTAATAATAATTGGGTTTCCAAAATTTTAAAAGAATTTGAATTTGATGGTTTCAATATTTCATTTACAGGTTTGTTGACTGCTTGCGGTTTGGGTGTTTTGTTACCAAGGCTTTATCACGCAAGAGAAGAAAATGAATATAAAGAAGTTTTGTTTCGTGATACTGTTACGATAGGAACAATAGCCTGTGCGGCAAAAATATTGCAGCAAGTTTTTGCACGTCTTTGCACTAAAGTAACGGGTTTGGCTTTGGCAATAAAACCTGAGGGTGAAAATAAATCACTTGCGTCTAAAGTTTGGTCTTATTTAAGACCTGTTAACGGACATCATGTTCTTAACAGCAGTCAGTTATATACTAAATATACTGGCATTGATAAGTATAATGGTGGAGTGGTTGGTTTTGCAAAATTTTTAGATGAACAAGGCGGAAACATAAGCAAAGCGTTTAATTCTGATAAAAATGCAAAATTGTTACTTCAGGAAATTTATAATAAATCTGTTCAAAGCACATTAGTTGATTTTGCACAAGCTAAAAATGCGGATATTATAAGTGCTTTAGAAGATGTTGTTAAAAATAAAAAGGCAGATGATCTTTTGAATAAGCTTTATGATATTTTTAAAGATGAAAAAAATACGTTCTTAAAAAGAGCTAAAGTTATGAATTCGTCGTTTAATTTTGCTGTATTATTTGCGGTTGTTCCTGTTTTATTGGGATTTGTTATACCTAGATTAAATGAAATTTTAACAAAGAAGCGTGTACAAAAAAGTAACCAAAATGGGAATGATAACATAGCTAAAACGCAAGTAAATCAAACTGAAAAGGCTAATAAAACTGATAGTGTGCTTAATAATAAAGCTAATTTTGTAAAACAATCAAATTCAAAAGCATTTACACAGTTTAAAGAAATACTTGAGCACTAGTTAGTTGTTTCCCTTGAGGTGAGGTTTGTTTCAAATTCTCGTAGGGAGTCGTTTCCAACAAGTTGTTCTAGTGCAGAGCGTTTTGATAGAAATTCTGCCAATTTTTTGCTTTCATAGTTTAAAGCGTCGCGGTAGTATGCATCGGCAATGAGAATTTCATTTTTTGATCTGTTTGTCATAGAGTCAGCTCGTTCTTGTCTTTTTTTTGTTATATCAGATGCCATTTTAAGCATTTTGCGAGCTGACATGTAGTCGCAATATTTGTTAGTTAATTCTCTTTGTAAGTCATCAATTTTTCTAACCAAAATTACCATATCAGCATCAGTAACTTTTGAGTATTTATAGTTAATTTCGTTGTTATCTGAAGATATGGCTTTCATTAGGTTTCCGCTAACAAGTGCAGATGTAGCAAGTATAGGGTCAGGGACACCAATGCCTGCCATAGAGGTTAGGTTAGCTACCGGTTTAATAATTTTTTTAACCAAGTTGTCTTTTGGTTTTTCTGCATCTGGATTTGCGAGTTTAAACATTGCATAGCTTATTGTTTCACTCCTAGTTGCAGCACCTATCCAAAGAGTTTTAACGTCTTCAGTTATGTCTTGTGTTTCCATTTCGAGATCTTGAGATATTTCAGCTGCGAGTTTATTTAAACTTAAGTCAGCATATGTATAGCGAGAATAATCTGTCTTATCTGATATAAGAGTAGTGTTAGTTTTAGTTGTGGAATCTTTTTTTACAACTTCAAATTTATTTTCTGGTTCGTAGTTTATATCAAGCTGGTTGAGAGGCGCTTTGGGTTGTTTTAATTCGTAAGAAGTAATAGAAAAAGCGGGAGCGGCAAATAAAATGGTTAATATAAGCAACAGCGGTTTTTTCATTATGAACTTCCTTTCTGTTGATTTGACGCATTTATTAGTCCTTGATCAACCAATTCTTTGTTTATGTTGTATTGATATAGATTGAGTTTTTTAACAGCTTTTTCGCCTGATAATCTAATTAGTGCAAGCTCATATTTTTTAACTTTTTCTTTAAGTTCAAATTCTTCGAGCTGAACATTATCATAAAGATTAGAAGAAATAAGAATTTCCAATTCGTTTCCTGTTTGGAGTGCTTTTGAAAAATTTTGGTTATACAAAACTAGCATAGAACGAGCTTCTTTTAATTGGTTAAGTGCCATTTTATAATCATAATAGGAGCTGATTATGTTATCTTGTAATGATTCAATAACTCCTGCAAGTTCAATAATTTCGGTATCTGTGAGGGGAACTTCTTTTGGAGTTGTATCTTTGTTTATGAGAGTGTTAGCTAGTCTTGCGCTGGCAAAAGATGCTGATTGTATCATGGAGTTTTGACCCATAAAGGAGGGTAAATAACATGCACCACTAATTATTGCAGATAGTGATTTTGTCATTAAAGAAGAGTGAACGCGTCGTTGTTCTTCCGGAATTGCAAGTTTTTTAAGTGCAAATTGTATAACGTTATTGTTGTTTACAGCTGCGTTCCAAAGAAGCTCTATGTCTTCAATATCTTTTTTTTGTTGTTGGGTTAATAGAGATTTTATAATATTTTCGTTGTTAACAGCGAGAGATTTTGTTTCCTTTTGCACAGGTTTTGAGAGTTTTATATTTTGTTTTTCGGCATGTTCCAGATTAATCTCCTCAGAACAATAACCGGCAGATACTAATAAACAAACAATACACAACGAAAGAATTAATTTTTTCATAATACATGTATAGCATAAAATTAAAGTCAAATAAAATGTAATGTTTAAAAATATTGTTACTTATGCCAAAATTTAATATATTCTTGTTATAATAAGAAATATAAATGCCCGTAGCTCAGTTGGATAGAGTAGCAGTTTCCGAAGCTGTTGGTCGTGGGTTCGAATCCCATCGGGCATGTTCTTTAAAGGAATTTGGAGTGTATTTTGTCTAAAGTTTCTGTTATTATAGCTGTTTATAATGTTGAAAAGTATTTGCCAAAGTGTTTAGAGAGTTTGTTGCAGCAATCTTTATCTGATATTGAGATTATTTGTGTAAATGATGGCTCTACGGATAAGTCATTAGATGTTTTAAATTGTTATGCGAAAAAAGATCCCAGGGTTAAAGTGTTAACTCAAAAAAATAGAGGCGTGGCATATTCAAGAAATAAAGGGCTTAGGTTGGCATCTGGGGATTATGTTATGTTTGTCGATGGAGATGATTGGGTTGATTTGGACGTATGTAAGAAAATTTATGATGTGGCAGAAAAAAATGATAGTGACATTGTGATGTATAATGTTTCGTTTTATGATGATAGAAAAGGACAAATTATTCCGGGTGCATTTTTTAATATTAAATCATGGAATAATCATTTGGATGAAAATACTGCACATACTTATAAAGACTGTATATCAATTTTTTATGGTAATTTGTCAGCAGCTAATAAAGCTTATCGCAGAAGTTTTGTAGAAAAAATAGGGGTTTATTTCCCTGAAGATACGCGTTTTGAAGATCATAGTTTTCATTTAGAAACAGTTTTTTGTGCCCAGCGTATAAATATTATTGATGAGGCACTTTATTATTATAGGCAAAATCGAAAAAATTCTATGATGACTACACTTACATCTACAAAAGTTGTATTTGATATTTTTAAAATAATTGACATTATTGAGGAAATGTTGAAGAGGATTAGGAAGTATGAAGAGTTAAAATATTTATTTTTTCAATTTAAATACGAAGCGATTGCGCATTATTTTATGAGAGCAAATTTCTTTTTAAAACCTAAGTATTACAAACGTGCAAAACAAGCTTATTATGATATGTATGAGCAGGATTACGATTTTACTATATGCAAAAAGATGTCTAACTATTATAATTTCACGGATATTTTGAATTATAATTGGTTTGTGTGTTATATTTTAAAGAAGATTTTGGACAATCCCAAAAAGAATTTAAGAAAAAAATATGAACCATTAAAAAAACTTTTAGAAAACACTTTGAATGGAGGAATATAATATGAAAAATGTGCAAGTTTCTTTTGTTATACCCGTTTATAACGCAGAAGAATTTTTGCCAAAGTGTATAAATAGTATTCTTAATCAAAGTTATAAAGATGTAGAAATTATTTGTGTAAATGATGGGTCAAACGACAGATCGTTAAAGGTTATTGAGGATTTTGCGGCTAAAAATGATAATATTAAGGTAATTAATCAAGAAAATAAAGGAATAGCAGCGGCAAGAAATAAAGGGATACAATCAGCGTCTGGTAAATATGTATGGTTTGTAGATGCGGATGATTGGATTAAGGAGGGCAGCTTAATACAAATTTATGAAAAGGCAGAAAAAGATAATTTAGATATAGTTTGTTTTAATGTTGCAAATTATGATAATAAAACAGGTGATATATTAGAAAATCAGTTTTTCCCGCCAAATTATTTTCCAATGGATTGGGAAAGGGCTGTTTATACTTATAAAAATTATAAAAATATGTTTTGGGGTAATTTTTCGGTAGTAAATAAACTTTATAATCGAGAATTTTTGCAAAAAAATAATATGAAGTTTATAGAAAACTTAAAATTTGAAGATCATCCTTTTCATTTAAAGACTTTCCTTTTAGCGGAAAAAATAGGAGTAATAAATGAATCGTTATACTTTTACAGGAAGAATACTAAAAAATCTTTTATGAACAAAATAGAGTCAGATAAAAGAATATTTGATATGTTTGATGTTATGACAGAGAATAAAAATATATTGCAAGAGCTGGATAAGTATGATGAATTTAGAACAAGGTATCTTGAATATATGGTTTTGATGTTTGTAGAAATGTTTATGAATTCAACATCGATGTTTATAAAACCGGGATTTTTTAAACGAATGAAAAAATATTTTAAAGAAGTGGAGTCAAATCAAGATGATTTAAAAGCGATATGGCTAAGTAAACAGTCACTGGTTTTTATTGAGGTGCTTAGCAGTAACTGGCTTATCTTTTTGTTAAAATATAGATTGTTAAGTTTTGGTTTAAAGAGCGTCAGCTATCTAAAGAGGTTTGATAATTAAAATGAGGGTAACAAAGGAAGATCATCTGGTATCAGTTATAGTTCCGATTTATAATGTGTCTAAATATCTTAGGACCTGTTTGGATAGTATTATTACGCAGTCATATCCTTATTTAGAAATAGTTTGCATAAATGACGGATCTACAGACGATAGTCTTGATATTATTGAAGAGTATCGAAAAAAAGATAATCGTATAGTGGTTTTTTCTCAAGAAAATAAAGGTTTGAGTGCAGCTAGAAATCGTGGAATTGATATTTCAACAGGGAATTATATAACATTTGTTGATGCAGATGATTTTATTGAAGTTAATATGGTTGAAGTTTTATTAAAGAATTTGCTTACTTATAATACAGATATTGCGATTGAATCTGTTTGGGAGTTTGATGAAAATACTCAACAAAAAAGAAGTAATGAGGAATCCTATTTTTCAATGTCTTGGCTTGATCAAACATATTTAAACAGGGCATTTACATATAATGATATTATAGATAAGTTCTTTTATATGCCGGTAATGGCTTGGGCAAAAATGTATAGAGCTGATTTTTTGAAACAAAGCGGTGTTAGGTTTCCTGAGGGACTTATTTATGAAGATAATCCTTTCTTTTTCGAATTGTTTTTAAAAGCCAGTGGTATTTCTGTTGATAAACGACAGTTGTATAACTACCGTGTGAATGTGCCAAATTCTATTATGAATAAACCAAGTAATCATTTTGCGGATATGATTATTATAATGCGCTTAATTGAAAATATTTTAAAAAAATATTCTTGCTATGATAATTTAAAAGATAAGTTTTTAGTTTATAGACTTATACATACCTTGAAGACAATACAAACAGTGCATCCGAAATATGAAAAAAAATATTTTTATATGTTGCAACAAGAAATTTTAAATATAGATATGCTATATTATAATGAAGTAGAGTTGGCTCAAACTCCTGTATATCCTATATATTGTTCGATTAGGAATGATTTTTATTGGCAATATAAATTAAAAAAACTATTAAAAAAATTCTAAATTTTTATAAAGCATAAACCATTTGGTCTATTTTAATTTTTAAAAGTTCAACCTTATGGATGATGAGAGGAATAATAGAAATATAGTACCCTTTAGTTGTGGGAAGTTGTAACTTTTCATATGGTAAGTAAAAAGAATACTTGGGGAATTAAATTAAATGTCAGTCGAAATTTCAGGACTTGATATAGCAATAAGACGTATGCAATCTATAGAAAGACAGTTTGCATCACTTCAGAATGCATTAAAAGTACCGGATGCTGATTTTCAAAGTATATTGGAGTCAAAAATAAACAAAATAGAAACTCCCAATTCTTCAAATAAAACTTTTTATTCTCGCAATGATGTTCAAAATCCGTCTCGCAATGAAATAGAAAATTTAATAGAGAAATATTCCCAAAGAAACGGGTTGGACAAAGATTTTGTTAAAGCATTAGTAAGACAAGAATCAGGGTTTAATCCTAATGCGACATCGAAATGTGGTGCTATGGGATTGATGCAGCTTATGCCTGGAACAGCGCAAGGACTTGGAGTTACGAATCCATATGATATTGAGCAAAATATTGCCGGAGGAACAAAATATTTAAAATCTATGATTGACAGATTTGATGGCAATGAGAAACTGGCACTTGCGGCTTATAATGCGGGTCCAAACGCAGTGAAAAAATATGGTGGAATTCCTCCATATCAAGAAACTCAAAATTATGTTAAGAACGTAATGAGTATGTATCAAAATTATAAATCAACAGGAGGTGCAAATTAATGATTACTCCTGGTATGTATTCAGCAGCAAAAGGTATGCTTGGCTATATTGAACAAAATGATGTTATTGCAAATAATATTGCAAATGTTAATACGGCAGGGTACAAAAATAGTGCTTTGGTGTTTAAAAATCTCTACAACACGATGGTGGAACAAACAGATAGAACACAAAATCCTAAATATAGAGAAATCGAGCAAGTTGGTGAGATTTCTATGGGTTCAGGTGTGCAGCAGTTAGTACATGAATTTTCTCAAGGTAATCTTATGAGAACAGATAATCCTCTTGATGTTGCTATTCAAGGTGATGGGTTTTTCAAAGTTCGTTCTGCTGACGGAAAAATTTCTTATACAAGAAATGGCGCATTTATGATAAACAATCGTAATCAACTTGTTACAGAAGAAGGCGATAATGTTTTGGACGTTGAAAATAGGTCTATTGTTATTAATGTTAATGAGCTTAATCTTAGAAGTTATAAAGATATAAATATTACAGATGCAGGTCAGATTGAAATTAATCATGAAGAAAATAAAATAACATTACAAACAATTGGTGTCTTTGATTTTCAAGATAAAGAGTTTGTTAATTGGGAGGGTGGTGCAAAGTTTGTACCGACAGATCCGCAATATAATCCTGAGTTGAAAGCAGAAAAATTTACAATTCAGCAAGGAGCAATTGAAACTTCTAATACTAATTTAGTTAGTGAAATGATAGGAATGATAAAAGTTTCACGTGGTTATGAAACTTTATCAAAATTTATGAAAGAGCAATCGTCTATGCTCTCAACAGCTATTAATGTAGGACGACCTAATTTCTAAAATATTGCAATAAGAGGAAATAAAAAATGTTAAGATCTTTAACAACAGCAGCAACAGGAATGTTGGCACAACAAACAAATTTAGATGTTATAGCGAACAATATCGCAAACGTAAACACGACAGGATTTAAGAAAGTAAGAGCGGAGTTCCAAGATTTATTATCACAAGTGTCAAGAACACCCGGTGCAATGATGAACCAAGGAACATTTCAACCAGTAGGTGTGCAAGTAGGGCTTGGTGTAAAAACAGCCGCGACAAATCGTATTCACACACAAGGGGTTATGGAGTCAACAGGACGTCCTTTGGATATAGCCATAGAGGGTGAGGGCTTTTTCCAAATAACAAGGGAAGACGGCACTTTGGCATATACAAGAGATGGATCGTTCAAGCGTGATGCGCAAGGTCAGCTTTGTACAACGGATGGGCTTTTGCTTCAGCCATCAATACAAATTCCGCAAGATGCTACAGAAATTACAATTACTCCGGATGGAAACGTTGCAGTAAAAATAGGTAATGATACTCAGCAGACTCAAGTTGGTCAGTTACAGCTTGTAAAATTTCAAAACCCGGCAGGGTTGCTTTCTATAGGACATAATTTGTACGTAGAAACTTCCGGTTCCGGTACGCCAATTCAGGCTGCTCCAGGACAACAAGGTATTGGGCTTTTGCAGCAAAATTTCTTGGAAGGTTCAAATGTTCAAATAGTTGATGAGCTTATTAACTTGATTAAAGCTGAGCGTGCTTTTGAATCAAATTCAAAAGTTATTAATACTTCAAGCGATATTCTTCAACAAACTAACCAAATAGTATAAGGAAACTAATGATTAACATTTTAAAATTAATATTAATATTATTATCACTAGCGTTTGCTACGATTGGAGCAAATGCACAAACTCTTAGTGCTGATTATGTTAAAAATCAAGTGATTAAAGCAGTAGAGGCTGATCTTACTGCTGAAGGTTTTACGGATATTGAGGTAAAAGTTCTTGGAGTTCCTTTCCAGAATTTGGATTTGCCGGAAGGTAAGTTTAAGATGATAATCGTAAAAAATCAAGGAAGTGTTTATTCAAAAAGATGTATAAAGCCACTTAGGGTTTATGTGAATGATGCTTTAATTAGATCTTTTGGTGTTCCGCTTGAGGTAACAGCATATAAACAAGCACTTGTTGCTACAAAAGAAATAGCAGTAGGACAGTCTATTAATGCGACTAATGTTATTCTTAAAAAAGTAGAAGTTGATGGAAATTATACAAATCTTGCTGGAATGAATGTTCTTAGTGGGGATGTTATTGCTTCAAAATTATATAGACCAGGGCAACCAATAGATAAAAGGTTTGCCAAAATAAGGTCAGACGTGCAAAAAGATGAAATTGTAACAGTTATATTTGACATGAAAAATAACTTGTCTGTTTCGATAAAAGCAAAAGCGTTGGCAAATGGCTGTAAAGGTGATATGGTTGCGGTTCAAAACAACGACAACAAAAAAGTATATTATGGTGAAGTAATCAATAAAAATATAGTTAAGGTGAATATATAGTTACAGGTGAAAGATGGATATAAAAGCTAGAAAGAGTTTGATATTATTTGCGGCGATGTTAACAATTAGTGCGACAGCGGCAAATTGTGAATCATTATTTACGATGTCTGCGATGCAATCTTATTATGCTGAGCCAAAATCTCTCTATGGGTCTGTGAGAGCTCGCAGTGTTGGTGATGTTGTAACAATTATTTTGAATGAGTCTGTAAAAAGTGTTGATAATTTAACTTATGATTCAGAACGTTCATCAATGACTCAAGATAATTTTAGTTCGTTGATTAATCGTATTTTGCCGGGTAGACCGTTAAATAATGAATGGAACCAATTTGGTGGTGGAAATACAGTTACGTCCAGTTCTTCAACTAATAGAAATATGGCGTTTCAGAATAGTATAACCGTACAAGTAGTACAGCTTTTGCCAAATGGCAATTTGATGGTTCAAGGTAAAAAAACATTTGTTAATGCAAATGAAAGAGTGGATCTGCTTGTGAGCGGAATAGTCGATCCAAGATTTATTAATGAACAGGGTTATATAGATTCTGCAAATGTAGCTAACTTGCAATTTGCATTGAATGGAAAAGGCTCTACATCAAGACTGGACAACGAAGGTATTATAAACAGAGTAATAAGATACTTGTTCTAATAAAAATCTCAACCGGGGAGAAGAGAAAAATGAGAAAATTAAAGACAGTTTTAATAATTTTAATCTTAATATGTTTTGCGGCACCAATTTCAATGGCGTCAGTTCTTGTACGAATTAAAGATGTAGCTCATGTAAAGGGAATACGTGATAACCAACTTGTTGGATATGGTGTAGTTGTAGGTTTACCCGGGACAGGAGACAATTCTCGTTCTACACAAATTACTAACCAAAGAATGTTACAAAATTTAGGTACAGTTATTGATCAGGCAAATTATATTCAAAAAGGATCAACAGCAGCGGTTATTGTAACGGCAATAGTTCCACCATTTGCAAAAAATGGAGATAAAATAGATGTAGTTGTTTCGACAATGGCAGATGCCAAAAGTTTAGAAGGAGGAGTATTGGTTCAAACCCAACTGAGGGCACCGAATGGTGAAGTTGTAGCGGTTGCTCAGGGACCTGTATCTGTTGGTGGGGTTAATGTTAGTGCTAACGGTACATCAAAAAGAACTACAATAACAACTACCGGTCGTGTTCCTAATGGAGGTATAGTTGAGCGTGATATTATGACTCAAATCGGTGATGAAACATCTTTAACATTGACATTAAATAAAGCGGATTATACTCTTATTGCCCGTATTGCTCAAACAATAACAAAAAATGTAGCGGATGCAAAAGCAATTGATGGAAGCAGCGTAGAAGTACAAATTCCTGCAAAATTTCAAAATGATAGAATTGCTTTTTTATCTATAATTGAAAATCTTGAAATTGCACCGGCTAATGAAAAGGCAAAAGTTGTTGTAAATGAGAGAACAGGAACAGTTGTTATAGGCAGTCAAGTTAAATTGATGCCTGCTGCGGTTGCTCATGGAAATATAACGGTGTCAATTTCTACAAATAATATGATTTCACAGCCTGAACCATTTTCTTTAGGTTCTACAGTTGGCTTTTCAAATAGTACAATAGATGTCCAAAAGACACCCGGAAGTCTTGTTGAAATTCCACGAAATTCTACTTTAAATGATTTAGTTAAAGCTCTTAATGCTATTGGAGTTACGCCTGTTGATTTAATTGCAATATTGCAAGCATTAAAGGAATGTGGTTCTTTGCAAGCGGAAATAGAAATTATATAAGTATAAGGATAAAAAATGATTACACCTAATATAAATATGGCACCAACAATTGATGCGGTTAACCGTGAAACCCAAGTTGTCAACGATATCAAAAGGGCAGGGAATGAAAAAGCCCAGTTGAAAAAAGTTTCACAGGAGTTTGAGTCTATTTTTATAACGCAAATGCTTAATATGCTTGATAAAACAGTTGACGAAGAAGGCGGCATCTTTGGTAAAGGCAAATACATGGAAAACTTTAAATCTTTTATCTACAACGAGATGGGTCGTGAAATGGCATCGGATCCAAGAACTACTTTTGGATTTGCTAAACAAATATATGAGCAAATGGAACGTTATACAACAGATTAAGGAGTAAAAATGATTGGAGCAGTAGAAAATAGTAATATTAGTGCAGTAAGATTTTTTAATGCCACAAATGCGTTTAATAAAACTAATCAAGTAAAATCTGAAAATCAAACTCCAAAAGAGGATTTGGGTGTTGAGATTAAGGACAATTCATTGCTTAAAAATATTAATGTAGCAGAGATAAAGCAGTTTGCTGATTCTGTTGGAGAAACAAATTTATCGGATGAAGATATAAAATACGGTTTAAAATATGGTAGAAGTGTACTTATTGACTATTCAGCGTAAAGGATAAAATGGAAAAATTAAACGAAATAAAAAATTTAATAAATGATGAGATAGCTTTATATACAGAGTTGAGTTCTCTGTTTGAAAAGAAGCGTAAAGTATTAATTGCAAATGATGTAGAAAATTTGCTTGCAGTTGATGAAAAAATACTTATCAAAGTAGAAGAAATAAAAGCATCAGTAAATTACAGACAAACAATAACCGCACATATTGGCAGAAGTGATATGAGCTTGTCAGAAATGATTGATGTTGCTAATAAATTTGACAAAAATTTATCTGAAGAATTATCTAAAGCACAGAAGCAAATAAATAGTTTAATCGAAAAACTTGCTGGACAAGAGCGAGTTATTAAGGAACTTTTGCGTCATGGTATGACAATGGTTTCAAAAACATTGAATATGATTTCAAATGCGGTATCAGTTGCCGGTGATTATAATAGTTCTGGTAAGAACGTACAAAGTGAAATAGATAAAATATCTTCTATTGTAGAAGAAGTATAGCGGAAGGTAAAACAATGTCGATAATAGGAAGCATGAATATAGCGCAATCAGCACTAAACGTTAATCAAATGGGATTGATGGTTGTTTCAAATAACGTTGCAAATATGAATACACCCGGGTATTTAAAGCAAAGACTTAATCAGGCAGAAATGTTGGGTTATACTCCTTATGCCAGTTCAAAGGGTATTCAAATATATACAGGCGGTGGAGTTACAATTACAGACATTTCTCAGTATACAAATCAGCAGATGTTGGATTATATGAATACTCAAAATTCTGAGCTGGAAGCACTAAATGCAAAACTTAGCGGCTTGGGAGATCTTGCTGATATTATGAACGAACTTGGTGATGGTGCATTGTCGGAAGCAATGACGGATTTCTATGCTGCAGCACAAAGACTTACGCAAAACCCAAGTGATTCTGTTTTGCGTATAAACTACATAAATGCTGCTCAAAATGTTGCAGAAAAGTTTAATGAAATTTCATCTTCTTTAACAACTAAGCGCAATGAGCTTGTTGGCGATGTAAATTATCCTCAATCAGTTAAAGAAAGCCAAGCTGGTATTATTACTGAGTCTGTTAATTCAATTTTGAGCCAAATAGCTACTCTTAATGATACGATTGGCAAAATGTCCAGTACGGATTCTACCTCAAATAATTTGATTAATCAGAGAAACTCATTGCTTTCAGAATTATCCTCACTGGTAGATTTTTCCTCAACTATAAATGCAAATGGTGCAGTTAATATTAAGATTGCCGGAGTAGATGTTATTCAAGGCGGAACGCAAACTGCAAAATTAGATATAACTGTTGGAGGTGCGGATAATCCTGCAAAAGTGCAAATAGTATCAACAGATGATTCTTCAAAAGTGAAAATTAGCGACATTAGTGAAAATCTTACGGGAGGACAGCTAAAAGGTGTATTAGATGCAGCTTCAAACAGTGCAGATGGTATAACTTTTGCAAAAGTTCAAGATTCAATAAACTTGCTCGCCAAAACATTTGCTGAGGAAGTTAACGCAATTCAGTTATTTAATGATGGGAATACTGCAGCAATGGCAATAGGTTTAGATGCGGATGGTAACAAAATACTTGTACCGTCGACGGAACCTATTTTCCAAATACCTGCAGACGGTGCTGATTTTGATGCATCTAATATTAAAATCAATCAGGCAGTTTATGACAATCCTAATTTAATTGCGACAGCAAGAGTAGAGATTGATGCTGATGGTAATCCGTTAGATCCTTTAGCTATAGGTAATACAAATAATTTGAAAGAAGTAATTGCTTTGCAAACAAAAAACTTTAAGGAGCTAGGCGGTGTTACTTTTGAATCCAGTTTAAAAAGTTTAGTTACAAGGGTAGCATTAGAAGCAGATGAATATCAAAATAAAGCAGATGCTCAAGCTGATGTGGTTGACCAAATTCAAAATAAATATGTTTCAAACGGAGCTGTTAATTTAGATGAAGAATTGGTTGATATGGTTAAGTACCAAAGAGCTTACGAGGCAGCATCAAGAGTTTTTTCTGCTTGCAACGAAATGCTGCAAGTATTGGTATCATTAGGAAAGTAGGTAGATATGATTACAAGAGTTTCAACAATATCTATGCAAAATAATTTAATAAATCAATTGGCTAGCAATCAAAGTAAAATGTATGAGCTCCAAATCCAGGCTATGACCGGCAAAAAAGTCAATAGTTTTTTGGATAATCCGGTTGATGCCGCTAAAATATTGACGCTTAATAATGGGATTGGAAAAGTAGAAAGTTATCAAAAGAATGTGGCAGCTGCTCAAGGTGAATATGATGCAATGGATAGCGCATTGGAAATTGTTGTTGAGAAGCTTCAACGTGTAAATGAGCTTGCGAATTCTGCAGCAAATGAGTATCAAACAAAAGAAAGTCTTGAAGCAATAAAAAATGAACTCGCTTCTATAAAACAGACAATTGTAGATATGGCCAATACACAGTACGATGGTAAATATATATTTTCTGGAACAAATATTGAAACCCCATCTTTTATAATGTCAGATGATGGCACAATAACATATGGAGGTACTCCTCAAACGGGTGATTATAAAAGACAATTAGAGGTGGCTGAGGGGACGTATCTTACTCTGAATGCGGCGGGGGATAGTGTTTTCGGGTCTTATAATGCTGTAGATGGAACAGGTGAAGGACTTTTTAAAACTATTTCAGATCTCGAAAAAGCTATCGATGAAGCAAGCAGCGATGATGAAGCGGTTAGTAAAGCCGGTTTTGCGGCAATAAGAGAGTCAATTAATTCTGTACATAATGATATAACCACTGTAACAAACACAAGAACACAGTTTGGTACGTTGGCTCAAAAGGCAGATTTGAGTGAAAATTCTCTTGCTGATAATTTGATTTTATTGCAATCGGATCGTTCAGAAGTGCAAGATGTTGATCTTTTTGAAGCTTATAGTAACTTAATTTCACAGCAATACGCACTTCAAGCATCTATGCAAGTTGGTGCAATGACTTTACAGCAAAGCTCATTGCTCAACTATATTTAAATTTAATTACCTAAAACTTACCATTTTTTAAGGGCATTTATGTCCTTTTTTTTTTGTTTAATTTTAATAAAAATGACTTTTTTCATGATTTGTGTTTTAATTAAATATCAAGTAAGAGGAATTTTTATGAAAAAAATTAACGTAGGTATAATCGGGCTCGGTACAGTAGGCTCCGGAGTTGTAAAAACACTTAGAAATCTTGACTATATTGAGGTTGTTCAAATTGCTGTAAAATCTTTAAATAAGAAAAGAAATATTGAAAATCTCGACGAAAGCTTATTAACAACTGATAGTTTTTCAGTTGTTAATAACCCAAAAGTTGATATTGTAGTTGAGCTTATTGGTGGAGTTAATCCGGCGTTTGAGCTTATTAAAAAAGCTATAGAAAATCATAAGCATATTGTGACAGCAAATAAAGAGCTTTTAGCAAAGCATGGTGAAGAGTTGTTTAAATTAGCTGAAAAAAATAATGTTGTTATTATGTATGAAGCAGCTGTTGGCGGCGGTATACCGATTATAATGCCTGTAAAGATGGCTCTTAGCGCAAATCGAATTGACAAAATAGCAGCTATTTTGAACGGCACTACAAATTATATTTTAACCAAAATGGAGCAAGAGGGAGCAAGCTATGGCGATGTTTTAGCTGAAGCTCAAAGGCTTGGTTATGCAGAAACAGATCCGACAGGTGATGTCGAAGGTTTTGATGCTGCGTATAAAATTGCTACTCTTGCAACAATTGCTTTCAAAAAAAGGGTTAATATAAAAAATATTTATCGTGAAGGAATTACAAATATTTCTGCAAAAGATATGGCTTATGCAAAACAGCTTGGATATAAAATAAAACTTATAGCATTAGCTAAAATGAAAAATAACAAAGCCGATGTTAGAGTACATCCAATGTTGGTAAAGACCTCTCATACGTTAGCGAATATAAACGGAGTAACAAATGCAGTAATGTTACAAGGAGAACCGGTAGGACAGATTGTGTTGTCAGGACCAGGTGCAGGAGAATTTCCGACTGCAAGTTCTGTTGTTGGGGATATAATCGCAATATCTTCAGAGCTGCATAAATCAGAAGTAATGTTGCCTATGATGCGTTGTAAGCATGAACAAAATGCAGTTCCTGTAGAAATTAAAGATACAAAAAATAAATATTATATTTTGTTAAATGTTAGCAATGAACCCGGTGTTATAGGAATAATCGGTGGCGTATGCGGTAAGCATAATATAAATCTTGCAAGTCTTTTGCAAAAAGATAGTGATGAAGCGGATGATATGTCTGCTGAAGTTGTTGTAATTACTGCAAAATGTTTGGAGGCAGATGTACAAGCAGCTATTACGGAATTGAAGTTAAATAATTGCATAAAGGAAGTTAAAAACTTAATAAGAGTAATGGAGTAGAAGAAATGAGCACAAGTCAACATTATCAAGGTCTTATAAACAAGTATAAATCAAATCTTCCGGTTTCGGAAAAAACACCTGTGGTTACTTTAAACGAAGGTAATACGCCGCTTGTAAAGGCAGAGAATTTAGCAAAAAAAATTGGTGTGAATTGTGAAATTTATTTAAAGCTTGAAGGTTTGAATCCGACAGGTAGTTTTAAAGACCGAGGTATGACAATGGCTGTGTCAAAAGCAGCAGAAGAAGGAGCTAAAGCCATAATTTGTGCATCTACAGGAAATACGTCAGCTTCTGCTGCAGCTTATGGTGCAAAGGCAGGAATGCGCACTTTTGTGTTGATTCCTGATGGTTATATTGCACTTGGAAAATTGTCACAGGCTATGATGTATGGTGCGGAAATTATTGCAATTGATGGTAATTTTGATGAGGCACTTGAAGTAGTAAGAACGATTTCTGAAAAATATCCAGTAAAGTTGGTAAATTCTGTTAATCCATATAGGATTGAAGGTCAAAAAACGGGTGCATTTGAAATAATTGAGGCACTTGGAGATGCTCCGGATTATCATTTTATACCGGTTGGGAATGCAGGAAATATAACGGCATACTGGAAAGGTTATGAAGAATATTTTGCACAAGGGCGGTCTAAAAAATTGCCTAAAATGATGGGATTTGAAGCTGAAGGTGCTGCCGCTATAGTTAAGGGTGAACGTATAATGAAGCCGGAAACAATTGCAACTGCTATAAGAATCGGTAATCCTGCAAGCTGGGAGAAAGCAGAAAATGCACGTGATAAAAGTGGCGGAATTATAAATTTTGTTACAGATGATGAAATTGTTGAAGCATACAGATTGCTTGCAAAAACAGAAGGCGTCTTGGCTGAACCGGCTTCTGCAGCAAGTGTTGCAGGGGTCATAAAAGCTAATAAACTCGGACTTATTGAACAAGACAAAAAAATAGTTTGTATTCTTACCGGTAACGGGCTTAAAGATCCTGATAGCGCGATTAAATATTCCGGTGCTGATGTAAAGAAAACTTCTTCAAATGTAGATGACATTTTGAAGGTTATGAGCCTATAATGCAAAAAGGAGATAAGATAGAGCTTTTTGTAGAAAAGCTTGTTTTTGAAGGTGCCGGATTGGCTAAAAGGAGTGATTTTACTGTATTTGTTGAGGGTGCGGCACCGCAAGAAAATGTTTTGGCAGAAATTTTATCTGTAAATAAGTCTTATGCAAAAGCAAAGGTAGTGGAGGTTTTGTCCCCATCTAAATATAGGGTGAAGCCTTTTTGTGCAATGGCAAACATATGTGGCGGTTGTAGTTGGCAGCATGTTGCGTATGAGGAACAACTTTGTCAAAAACAAAAAATTGTACAAGAAACTGTAAAAAAAATTGCAGGATTAGATATAGAGGTTAAGTCTACAATTGCGTCACCTCAAATAAAAGAATATAGACATAAAATACAGTATCCTATCGCTCAAACAAGTGTTTCTAAAAGAATTTTGGCGGGTTATTATAAGAAAAATACTCACGAGCTTGTAAATATAAAGCATTGCCCGATTCAACCGATTATAATTGATGAAATTATCGAGTTTATTAGAAAAAAGTCTGGTGAGTATGGAATTTGTGCTTATGATGAAAAACAGAATAGGGGACTTTTACGCCATGTTGTTTTTCGCCATTCTGTATATAATAATGAAATTTTAGTAATTTTTGTTATAAATGATGTGTGTTTACAAAAGAATATAGAAAAACTTTCACAGGCTGTGTTTAAGGAATTTGAGCCGGTTATTGGGTGTTTAGTTAATTTTAACAATAAAAAAACTAATACAATTCTTGGTAAAGTCACTCAAAAAGTTATTGGACAAGATTTTTATGTTGAAAAACTCGGAAATAAATTCTATCATATTAATGCTGCGTCGTTTTTTCAAGTTAATCCTAAGTCTGCAGAAAATATTTTAAAAACAGTAAAAGATATGATTAATGCAGAGGTGAAGAATCCTAGTATTCTTGATGCATATTCCGGAGTAGGAAGTTTTGGTATTTATCTTGGTGATATTGCATGTAGAGTTACTTGTGTGGAAGATTTTGCACCTGCTGCTAATGATGCACTTGAAAATGTTAAACTGAATAATTTTGATAATTTTGAAATTCTCACCGGTGATGCTAAAGTACATTTGAAAAATCTTATGAAACAAGGAAAAAAGTATGATGTTGTTATAGTTGATCCTCCGCGTAAAGGGCTTGCATTTGAAGCGGTAGAGACTGCGTGTGCATTGAGTAAAAACTTGCTTGTTTATGTAAGTTGTAATCCGTCAACGCTTGCAAGAGATTTAAAAATTTTTTCTGAAAAAGGTATGGAAACACTTTATATTCAACCTGTGGATATGTTTTGTCATACTTATCATATAGAAAATATTGCACTGTTGAAGAAAAAATAAGATTTTAATGTTTTTATATATGAACTTGCAAAAGCTAATAAATACAGGTAAAATCATTGTATGAGTTTGATTAAAACAAATGCGATAATTGAACAACATTTGCATGGCGCATATGGCGTTGATTTTTTAAATTGCTCGCTTGAAGAGTTAGTCTTTTGTGCAAAAAAATTTTTTGAAGATGGAGTTGTGATGTTTTTGCCAACTTTGGCAACGGCACCCATAGAAGTTCTACAAAGGCAAATTAAGATAATAAAATCTGCAATGGGCTTGTTAGAAAAAGAATACAAAACCGCTAAGATATTAGGTGTAAATCTTGAGGCTTGTTTTATTTCACCGGCGAAAAAAGGAATTCATGATGAAACCCAATTGTTAGATTTGTCAGTCTGTAACTTTAAGAAGCTGGAAGATGAAGTTATAAGACTTGTTACTATAGCACCGGAGATGGATAGCGCAGGAGTTTTTGTTAATTATTTGCATTCAAAAAAAATTAAAGTTTTTGCAGGACATACAATGGCACATGATCTTTCATCAGTTGATGGCGTGACGCATTTGTTTAATGCAATGTCAGGAATTAATCATAGGGAAAAAAACACTGTTACTTCTGCACTTTTGAATGATAATTTGTATTGTGAGCTTATTGCTGATGGTTTTCATGTTGATTACGATAATGTAAAACTTGTATTAAAGGTTAAACCGTTGGATAAAGTTATACTTATTTCAGATGCTTTGCCAATAGCAAAGAGTAATAAAAATGAAATGGAGTTTTGCTCAAAGAAGATTTATTTAAGAGATGGAAAGGCAACAGATGTAAATGGTGTTATTGCAGGATCCTCTATGCTTTTGACCGATATTATTAGGAAATTGGTGCAAAATAATATTTTAGAATTGCAGCTGCTTTGTGAATTGGCATCAAATACTTCTAGACTTTTTGGGTTAAAGAATAATAACTATATTTTGTGGGATGAAGATTTGAATATTGTAGAAGTAGGCGGTTAAAATTTTAGTTATTTTATTCCCATTGTATAGTTTTTCCTTTTAAGTAATCCATATTTTCTTTGTGAATTACCCAAACAGTGCACCCCATGCCGTGATATAGCTTTTCTTTATCTGTTAAGTTGCAGTAGTCAGGTATTTTTCTAGTCACTTGTCCTTTTTCACCAATTGGAACAATCTTTTCTTTTGTTACGTAAAACTGAAACTGGTCTCTACCAAGTTCATTTGGACCTTTGAGTCCATTTATATCTACTCTAAAATCAGCGCATATGTCAGTTAATTTTCCATCTGTTTTGTTACAATTTGGATTGCCAAGCCAGACCGGCCAAATTAGTACACCGTCGGGAAAACGGTGGGAAGGGAACCATATGTATGGGTTGTTATTCATATAACTTGTTTGAGCTTGTATTTTTTGCGCCATTATATCTTCTGCGTTGGTTTCTGATAATAATCTTTTTAAAAATAAGTGTTCTGAATTGTTTGGAATACGTGAGCCATTTTCGTCATATTGACTTGCAGTGAGGTTCCATTTAGGTACAGGTCCGTACTTTAGTTTTGCATATTCATATGCATGGTCGAGTTCAGCATAAACCTTTTTTAGTTGTGTAACCGTTTTTCGTTCGTTTATCTTATAGATAAGATTAGGCACAGTCAAACTTGCAATTACTCCTATAATTGCAAGTGAAACAAGTACTTCTGCAAGTGAAAATGCTTTTTTTGATATATTTTTCATAAAGAACAATTTATATTATTACTAAAACTTATTATATCATATTTGATTTGAATGTGTATAAATAATAAGTGTGGTTTGTACAATTGATACAAATATTAACTTGAAATCTATGCTTATTGTAGTAAAATAAACAATGCACAGTTGTGCAGAATATGAATACATATAAAAAGGAATATAAAGTTGGCTTTAACATTTCAAGAATTAATTTTAAATCTTTCAAAATTTTGGTCAGATTATGGTTGTATAATTCAACAGCCGTATGATATTGAAAAAGGTGCAAGCACGATGAATCCGGCAACGTTTTTGCGTTCGCTTGGTCCAGAACCTTGGAATACTGCTATGGTAGAGCCATGTAGACGTCCGACAGATGCCAGATATGGCGAAAATCCAAATCGTTTGGGGCATTATTTTCAATACCAAGTTATTCTTAAGCCTTCACCTAATAATGCGCAAGAATTATATTTAAAGAGTTTAGAGGCAATGGGAATAGATTTAACAAAACATGATGTTAGGTTTGTTGAAGATAATTGGGAGTCTCCGACGCTTGGAGCGGCAGGTGTAGGTTGGGAAGTTTGGTTGGATGGTATGGAAGTTACGCAATTTACATATTTTCAACAAGTTGGCGGTTTAGAGATTAAACCTGTTGCGCTTGAGCTTACTTATGGGCTTGAAAGAATAGCTATGTATCTGCAGAACGTAAATTCTGTTTTTGATGTTATGTGGAATAAAGAATTGAAGTATGGTGATATTTATTTGCAAAATGAAATAGAACAATCAAAGTATAACTTTGAATATTCGTCGGCTAACAGACTTTTTACTATGTTTGATTTGTATGAAAAAGAAGTTTTAAGCTGTGTTGAAGCTTGTCTTGTTTTGCCTGCTTATGATTATGTTCTTAAGTGTTCTCACACTTTTAATCTTTTAGATGCAAGAGGTGTTATTTCAAAGGACGAGAGAATAAACTTTATAAACAGAATAAGAAGAATGGCAGCAATGGTGGCTAAGTTGTATGTTGAACAAAGAGAGAAATTAGGCTTTCCTCTATTAAAAAAGTGTGCGACTGCGGTTAAATAGTTTAAAATATTTATTATTTAAAAAAAGTAGCTTCGCCAACTGATATAATTAAGGATAAAGGATGAAAATTAAAAATATAATATTCAATTTTTTGTGTAATCTGGTAAAAAGAAAAAATCCGGATGAATTAATTTCACAATCACAAAAAGCAGGACTTGCAAAAAGTCTTACTGCAATTGATTTGATTATATTGGGAATAGGGGCAATAGTAGGTTCTGGTATTTTTGCGGTAGTAGGGATAGCTGCGGCAGGTGGTGCGCAAAGCCCTGGAGCAGGGCCTGCGTTAGTAATTTCAATGATAGTTGCAGCTTTTGCTTGTGTATTTTCTGCTTTATGTTATTCGGAATTTGCAGCAATGATACCTGTTGCAGGTGGAGCTTATACCTATACTTTTGCTACTCTTGGCGAATTTGGTGCTTGGATGGTAGGTTGGGTATTGATGTTGGAATATGCAATTGGTTTTATTGCGGTTGCTTGTGCGTGGTCAAATCATTTTATTCAATTATTAAAAGGGTTTTCTTCATTTTTGCCGGCTTGGGCTGCAAATCCGCCAGTATGGCTTGTTAATGATGTTAAAACCGCTACGAAAATATTAACTGACAATGGCATTGATCCTGCTACTGTTCTTCCAACAATTGGGACAATTCCTTTTGCTATTAATGTTCCTGCTATAGTTATTATTTTAATTACAACGTTAATTCTTGTAAGAGGGACAAAAGATTCTACAAAAATGGCGGGGATTATGGTTGCTGTAAAGTTGGCAGTGATTGGTCTTTTTGTTTTTGTGGGAATGTTTTATGTGAAGCCTGCTAATTGGGTACCGTTTGCCCCTAATGGTGTTGAGGGAATTTTTGCCGGTGCATTTTTAATTTTCTTTGCTTATATTGGGTTTGATGCCTTAGCTACAACCGCAGAAGAAACAAAAAATCCTCAAAAAGATTTACCAATAGGGATTATAGGTTCATTATTAATGACAACAGTTATATATGTATCTGTAGCTCTAGTTTTAACAGGTATTTATCCTACTTCAGGAAATGTTTCAGCAGAGTTTTTAAAGGCTCCGATGGCATATGTTATGAGTATGGTTGGTCAAAATTGGGCAGCGGGGTTGATTTCTATAGGTTCACTTGCAGGATTGACATCTGTGCTTTTGGTTTTGGAATTGGCTTCAACAAGAATTCTTTATGCGATGAGTAGAGACAACTTTATTTCTAGAAGGTTTCAGGTGTTACATCCTAAATTTAAAACTCCTCATGTTTTAACTTGGACTGTTGCAGTCATATGTATTTTAGGAACTTTGACACTGGATTTGAATGTTGCGGCAGAATTGTGTAATTTTGGTACATTTACATCTTTCATTATAGTTTGTGTTGCGGTTTTAATACTAAGGAAAACTGATCCAAAACGTTATAGACCATTTAAGGTTCCTTTTTCACCTTGGTTTCCGCTTGCCGGGATTGTTTGTTGCGTGTTTCTTATGGTTATGAAATTTCAAGAACAGTCTGATTCAGCGTTACTTTTTCCATTATGGTTGTTAATTGGTATTGTGATATATGCTACATATGGATATAAGAAAAATAGAATAATAGAAGAAAATGCCGCTCAAAATTTAGAAGCTGAGAAGACAAAGATAGGAGTATGATTTGGCAACAAAATTTATAGAAAATTTACTTAAGAAAAAAACAGCTGATGAAATAATTAGTGAATCAAAGTCTTCTGGTTTAAAAAAGACGTTAAGTGCATTTGATTTAATTATACTAGGTATAGGGGCAGTTGTTGGTACAGGTATTTTTACAATAGTAGGGATAGCTGCGCAAGGTGGTCCAAATGGAGTAGCAGCAGGACCGGCATTAATTATTTCAATGTTAGTTGCAGCAGTAGCTTGTTTTTTTTCAGCTTTATGTTATTCAGAATTTGCGTCTATGATTCCTACTGCCGGCAGCTCTTATTCTTATACATATGCAACAATGGGTGAATTTGCTGCGTGGATGGTCGGTTGGATTTTGATGTTGGAATATGCTATAGGAAATATTGCTGTAGCCAGTGCTTGGACGGGATATTTGTTTCATTTTTTGAAAGGGTTTCCGTTTTTGCCTAGTTGGTTGTTAAATCCACCAATGTGGCTAGTTAATGATTATCGTTCTGCAATAGCTGTTTGTGAACAAAATGGATTAGATCCTCATACACAAATACCATATATATTTGATAAAATACCTTTTGCTGTTAATGTTCCAGCTATAGTTATAGTGATTTTAGTTTCGCTTGTTTTGGTAAAAGGAGTTCGTGAATCAGCCAGATGGGCGGGGATAATGGTTGCCATAAACTTAAGCGTAATTATGACGTTTGTGGTGGCAGGAATGTTTTATGTAAAGCCTGAAAATTGGACACCTTTTGCCCCAAATGGTTTAGAAGGAATTTTTATGGGGGCTTTTATTATATTTTTTGCGTATATAGGGTTTGATGCTATTTCAACAACAGCGGAAGAAACAAAAAATCCACAAAGGGATTTGCCAATTGGTATTATAGGAACGCTTGTGGTATGTACGATTTTGTATGTGACAGTGGCGCTTGTTTTAACAGGAATGGTGCCATTTCAAAATATAGATTTTCAGGCTCCATTGGCACATGCGATGAGGCTTGTGGGCAAGAATTGGATAGCTTTTATTATTTCTGTGGGAGCGCTTGCAGGGTTGACTTCTGTGTTGTTGATTTATCAACTTGGTACAACAAGAATTCTTTATGCGATGAGTCGGGATAAGTTTTTGCCTCGTTCTTTACAGACACTTCATCCTAAATATCAAACTCCTGCATTTTTAACATGGATAACTGCAGCTGTGGTTATTGCAGGTGCGTTGTTTATGGATATTGGAATTTCAGCTGACTTGTGTAATTTTGGCACATTTACTTCTTTTATAATTGTATGTATTGCGGTCATTATTTTGCGTAAAAAAGAGCCTAATAGACCACGTCCCTTTAGGGTTCCGTTTGCACCTGTTACACCGATTATTGGTGTAGTGTGTTGTTTAGGGCTTATGATTTGTAAGTTAAAAACTCTTTCTGATTCAGCGATTTTATTCCCTGTTTGGTTGCTTATAGGTGCAGTAATTTATTTTGCATATGGATACAGGCAGAATCGTTTGGCAGAGCTGCGTGTTATTGCAAGACAGCGACTCGAAAAGAAAAAGACACAGGTTTAGCATAAATAAAAGCTGTATCTCAGATACAGCGAAAAAGGAGTGGACTATGAGTTATAAGTCAGTAGAATTAGTCTTTAGATTTTTGTGTCAAAACTATGCGTTTCAGTAACATCGCGCATAATGGCACCTAGGTTATAGGCTTGCCTGTTATATTGATTGATTTGTTCAGTAACATCGCCGTTAAAAACTTTTTCATTTTTTTCAAAAAAATCGAACACAGGTGTCCATAGACTGGAAACTTGTTTTTCTAGTGTTCTTTGTGCTTCTTGAAGGGTTCTGGTTGGCACTTTTATATTTAAACCAAAAGGTTTGTTAAATAGTCCGTCAGTCAATTTTGTTACTCCGCTAATCTGATAGTATAATTTTCGACACTAATTACTTTTTCTTTAATGATTAGCAGATGATTGTAAAAAAAATGTTACAAAATTTTATATTTTAAAATTGATTAGTATAAACGGCAGAAGAAAAAATCTTATTGAAGACCTTTCATCCTTTCTTCAGGGTCGGATATATTTGTTATTCTAAGACCAAAATTGTCATCGATAACTACTACTTCACCGTTAGCAACGTGTTTTCCGTTTGCATAAAGAGCAACAGGCTCGCCTGCAACTTTATCAAGTTCTACGATAGATCCTCTTGTAAGCTCGAGAACTTTTTTGATAGGGAGTTCACATCTACCTAGTTCTACGGTTAATTGAAGTTTAACATCCATAAGAAGATCGAGGTTTTGATTTTCTTCTCCAGAGGTTTGTGTGGAGGCGTCAAAAGATGCGAATTGAATAGGTTGAACTGTCACCGGTTCAGAATAATCTTCTTGATTACTAGAATTGGCAGAATTGACATTTTCGGCGTTAATTTCTTCTATATTTGGATTTTGATTTTCATTTGTATTGAATTCGTCGTCAAGCATTTTGCCCCCTTGTTATATATAAGCTTTTAGTATATCGTCTGTTTCGTTGTATCTATCTGTAATTTTAACGGATATTTTATTTTTAATTGTTCCGGGTCGTACAAAGAACTTTTTGTTTTGATTTACTTCCATAATCAAGTTATCAGTAACTTTGTTATTTAATTTTATAACATCACCCACTTTAAGCTCAAGTAGGTCTTGGACCTGTGCTTCGGTTTCTCCAAGAATCACTTTTATACCGACAGTGGAGGTGTTTAATTTACTTATCATTTGTTGGCGTTCTTCGCTTGTCGCAACAAGTCCTTTTGATTGATAAATGTGCTGCGTGGATAAAAGCGGTAAAACATTTTCTAACATTGGATAAGGAAAACAAAGACTAATTAATCCAAAGTGTTTTCCTCCAACTTGAACTTCTAGGGTAACAAGAGTTACAATTTCGCTTGGTGTAGCGACTTGAACCATCGTGAAATTGTTATCAAGTCCAACTATATTCCCTTGAACAGGCATAATATGTTTCCAAGCACCTTCTAAAGTTTTTACTGTACGTTCAACTACTTTTTTGGCTAAGGATTCTTCTATATCAGTGAGTTCTCGATTGTTGTTTTCACTCACTCCAACACCGCCAAGCATACGGTCAACAATGCTGGATAATACTTCAAAGCTTATACCTATAAGTGCTTGACCAGGAAGTGGAGATAGTTCAAATATACCAATTGTTATTGGTGTTGGCATTGATCTTGTAAATTCATCATAAGTAAGTTGGTCAACAGATACAACATTTACTTCCAGGTGCATGCGAAGGTAGGCAGTTAAGGTCATTGATACTTGTCTGGAAAATTCTCTGTGTATATCTAAAAGACCTCTGAGGTGATCTTTGGAAAATTTATCCGGACGTCTGAAATTGTACAGTTTGTACCCAATTTTATATTCTTCTTCTTCTTCAGCTTGGGTAAGATAAAGTTCTGCGTCATCAATGTTTAATGACGACAGATTTGACAGTGTTTCTTCTATTTCTTGATTAATGTTTTGTTCTTCCAATGCTAAAGATCCTCTATCTTACTGCATTATGAATTGTCCGAAGCTTACTCGCATAACTTCTCTTTCTCCGTTAAAGAGTGCATCAACTGATTCTGCAATTTGTTCTTTAGCAAGCTCTTTGCCCGGAACAGTAGCTAATTCATCTGATGTTTTGCTGGAAAGAGTAGAAATAATGGTGTCTCTAATAGCAGGTTTAAATTGATTCATTTCCTCTTCAATAAACTTCATAGGGTCAGCAGGTGGAGGCGCACCATGACCAGAACTTTCAGGGGCTTTAGCCGAAGAAAATGCTGCTCTTTCCATATCTGTTTTTGAAAGTTCTAATGCTACGTTAACTTTTAAGTATCTTCTGGGGTTAACGTCTGCTAGGTTCATTGTAAACTCACCCATATCAACAATCAAACCTCTTTCTATTTCTTCTCCTACCTCTTCTGTTTGTTCGGTATCTGAGTTTGACATTGAAATTGTGTCAATTTTGTTAGAAAGCTTTTGTGTTGTTATAAAATTGACAATGAAAATTATTGTACATATTAGAATTGTTGTAATCAAGTTAATTGCAACAATTCTTCCCAGACTGTTATTTGCTGGGGTTGATGTTTTTTCTTCTCCTGTTTGTGGTTTTATATCTCTTGGTTGGTTTGGTTTTGCCATTTTTTTTCTCCAACTATTTACTGCTTAGTACTATTATATCAACTCTTCTGTTTTTCGCTCTACCGCTACTTTGAGTGTTGTCTGCTATGGGCACATATTCTCCGTAACCTACTGCTGATAAACGTTTAGGGCTGATTAAATCTTGCTGTGTTAGGTATTTGATTATGTTTGTCGCCCTTGCTGTTGACAGTTCCCAGTTTGATGGAAATTTGTCATTTTGTATTGGAGTTGAATCTGTGTGACCTTCTATTATGATCGGATTTTTTAGATCTTTCAACTCAGATGCTATTTTTTCAAGAGTATACTTTGCATCCGATTTTATTATAGCAGAACCTTCGTCAAAAAGCATTGTATCATTTATACGAATTATTGTTCCACGACTTTCTTTTACTACACTTAATGATGTATTATTGCTAAATTTTTCTTTTAATATTTTATACAATTCTTCGTTTTTATCAGATTCTTCAATTAGTTCTTTTTGTTTAATTGTGGAGCTAATTTCTGCCTTTTGTGGTTGAAAAGTTTTTTTGAGAATGTTGCTTAATTCTTTTGAATCTTGAACAGATATAGCATACATAACCATAAATAAGGCTAAAAGCATTGTTACAAAGTCTGCGTATGAAACTACCCATCGATTTATATAGTCTTTTGAGTTTGAATAGTAATCGTTTTTCATCAGTTATAACTTGGAACCTCAATTGAATGATTTTTATTATGAAACTTGATGTATGCAAGTAGTTTTTCTTCGATTATTGCAGGATTTTCTTGCATTTGAATTGATATTAGTCCTTGTAGGATAACTTCTTTGAGTAAGACTTTTTCACGAAGTCTTTGTTTAAGGTTTCCTGCAATTGGCAAGAAAACGAGGTTTGCAAAACCAACACCGTATAGTGTTGCGACAAAAGCTGTTGCTATACCTTTTGCAAGAATATCAAGCTGTTGCATGTTACTCATAACTTGAATAAGCCCCATAACTGCACCAACAATACCAAAGGTTGGTGCATATCCGCCAAGTGCTTCAAATACTCGTGAATTAATAAGTTCTTGTTCTTCATCGTAGGCTATTTCGCTTTCAAGAATATCGTGAATGAGTTGCGGATTGTTTATATCAATACAAAGTTGTACTCCTCGATTGAGAAAAGGATCTTGTATTTCGTCTACAATTGATTCTAGGGCAAAAATACCATTTCTTCTTGCGTAGTATGCAATTTCAATTATGTCATTTATAACTTGCTCGGAATTATCGCTTTGATTAGAAAAAATTCCGCTTGCTGATTTTATAGCGTTAAATACTACATTTGGACCAAAATTTACTATTGATGCACAAAATGTTCCGCCAAAGACAATTAAAAAAGCTATGGGTTGAAGAATTATTCCTATTGAACCTGCTTCAATTTTTTGTATTGCTAAAATAAGCGCAATTCCTGTTATAAGTGCGATACTGGCTGATTTGTTCACAACAACCTCTTAATTTCTCCCTAATGATAATATAATCCTACATTTGTTGATTTTTGGTATCAACTGAATGTAGGATTTTTGTTGAGTTTTTAGTTTAAGTGTATTTTATGTATTTATCAATATTCGTTAGTAATGTCTTTTTTTAAGTAGTCCATATTTTTTCTTGTTAGCACCCAGTGTGTGCAACCTGCACCGTTAGTGTATACATGGGAGGGTTTAGATGCGCCGCAAGCTTTAGGATTGTAACTTAATGGCGGCATCCCATATGGAAGCAGTTGTCCGTTTTTGTATTCTGGGTTAAAAATAAAAGCAAATGAATCTTTGCCAAAAACGTTTGGACCTTGCTTTGCCCCATCTAAGTCAACAAGTATTACATAATTTGTGTTTGTATACCCGTGGGGTGTCCAAGCATATACCCAATTATGTATAAATGATATTAAACTTTGATCCTCAAGTGCAAGTCCCCTCATTCCATGTGGAAAACTTGTAACAATTGCTGTTTCAACAGTGCCTCCTTTTAAATCTTTCCAGTTGCAGTAACTTTTATTTCCTTCCATGCATCTTTCTTTATAATCTTTTTGAGCCCAAGACATCTGATCTTTAGTATTATACAGGTATTTTTTCATTCCTGTAACAACTTTATTTGCAGGGTTACTATCTTTATAATCATCCGGCCAATCATCAGGGTTAATTCCGTATTCTCTTTGAGCGGATGCTAGTGCTTGACTTAGGGTACTGTACATTTTGTTTAGTTGAGAGATTGTTTTTTTTTCGTTATATTTGTTTAAGAGTGTTGGGATAGTCAATGCAGCAATAACCCCAATAATGGTTAAAGTAATTAATATTTCAGCTAAAGTAAAAGCTGTTTTAGTGCTGCTCGTGATATAATTGTCAAACTTCATATAAAATCTCCATAATAAATATTATTTTATTTAAGTGAAAAATGTAGAAGTAAAAATGAACTTAGTCAAAAGAATTTTAGATAAAAAATTTACATATTTTAGACCTTGGATTAATAATTCATCGCATCTTCTTCTAACACCCGTCCTGTGCAAGTGCCTAGCTCATACCAATCAGTGCCAGTATCTTTGTTGACTTTTTCCGTAGTGCAGTTATTATTAGTTTTCCAGTAAAAATCATCCCAATGTAAGTCGGCATATAATCTTGACCCGAAAGGAACCACGGTGTCTATATCAGTTCTGTAGCCTTCCAAGGTCGTTATATAAAATGTAAAGCGGTCTCTCCCAAATTTATTAGGTCCATTAAATCCATTTATGTCTACTGCTGTATTATAACTATCAAAAACTTGCATATATATTGTTCCGTCTTGTGTAATAAAAGAGGGGAGGTTAGAGTTAAAAGAGTATCTTATTTTTTCACATGTTTCATCAGTTGAGTCCTCGTAACACAATTTATTAATTTTAAACTGCTTGGAAAGAACATACATCTTTTTGTTGGTAGGCTTGCCATTAAACTCCTGCCCCTCAATGTTTGTAGCTTTATTCCATTCTTCATTCCACCCAACACAGTCAAAATCCCCAGCAGGACAACCTTGAGTAATAGGAATCATTTTAACAGCATTTTGAAGTTGAGAGTAGGCTTTTTTAAGCCCGACAACGTAGGTATGTTTTTGGTAGCTAGAGATTAAATTAGGAATGGTTAAAGCAGCAATAACGCCAATAATAGTTAGAGTAATCAAAGTTTCAGCTAAAGTAAAAGCGGCTTTTTCTAGATAAAACTTATCAAAAATAGATTTTTTAGTATTAATTCTAACTGTATAAGCTATTTTAGTGTTACTCGTAATATAACTGTCAAACTTCATATGAAACCTCCATATTCAAACAATATTTAACTATACAAGTGAACAAAAGTCCACATAAAAAATCAAGCCTCATTATGTGGCTTGAAAAACAACTTGCTAAATCCTTAAAACCCTTGCTACGACTTAGTATCGGGGGGGGGGGGGCAAGTTAAATGTACAACAGGAGTGTGTTTTAACTCATTAATCGTATTAAAATTAAGGTGCATCAAAACTCTCCTGTTTAAGTATTACTTTTTTATTTTACAAAGCTTTTGTGAAAAAATCAATAATAGTTTTGTAATAATTTTGTAGTTATTTGATGGGGTGGAGAAAGTACTTTAACCTTGTGTTTTAAAGGGATTATTTGTATCTTTAGTTTTTTGGACTTTTTGAACGATTTTTTTTGTTTTTTCAACAATTTTGTCTAAAATATTTTCTTTGTAGTTAATGTCGTTGTTTTCATTTTCTTCTGAGGACTCAAAGGAGTCTTTTTCATCTACTTCTGAAAAAATATCAAGAGTTTCTTCTTTCTTTTTTTTGCCACGTTTATAGTATCCGGTATTGCCTCCGCCACCATTATTTTTCATGGCTTGGGATTCTTGAATTATTGGTTTAAAACTTGGACCATTAAAACTAAAAGACATAGATGCTCCTTTTGTATATTATACTTACTACTATTATAGCATATTTTTTTTTGTTATTTAATACATTATTTTGTTGATTATTTTTACAAATACTGTAACAAAATTTTTAAAAGTTTAACATATTATTTACTTGGAAAGTTGTTTGCTACATACTTGTTTTAAAGTTAAGATTTACTAGTGAATGAGATTGAACAGCAGGAATTTTGTAATGGGGAAAGCTAAAAAGCGAGTTTTCAATAAGTGTAAATATTTATATCAGATGTCTCTAAGGCGTGAGGATGCTATATTTGGTGTTGTTAGGAATTTAAAATATAATAAATTTGATACGCAAACTAGAGATTTGATTACGATGTTTGGTTTGTCGGCAGAGGAATTATCAGAGGCCGGAGCTAGTTATGAAGAGTTAAAAATTTTGCGTGGGGTTCTTTGATAACCTGGAGAATAAATTGAAACTGGTTTGTAAAAAAAATATTATTTTATTATTGCTTGTTTGCTTGTTTATTTTAAATGTTTGCACGATTGCTTATGCTGATTCTACAAAAGAGCTTGTTGATGGTAATAGATACTATCAAAATTACTTAATAACAAAAGATAAAACTTTTTTAGATAAAGCTTATTTACATTACTACAAGGCATCTGAGCTTGAACCTTCTGCGTCAAGTTATTTAGGTATGGGAATGGTTTTTTTGGAAAAAAAAATGTATGCAAGAGCAAAAAACTATTTGTATAAAGCATATAGTGTTGATGAAAATGATGCTACTATTAATTACTATTTAGCAAAATTTTCTTACCAAAACCAAGACTATATAAAGGCATTGGAATTTTATAATCGAGCTTATTTTAATGGGCTTTCAGGTAATTATGATGTTAATTATAGTATTGCAGTAATATATGAAAAAGTAGGTGATTTTTCTGCTGCAAAAAAATACTATAAAGCGGCTCTTCGTTTAAATCCAAACTCTGTTGAGGTTAAAGAGCGAATGGCTGCATTAGAATTACTTGAGACAAATAAGAAAAAATATTTTGAAAATTAGTTGATTTTTACACTATAAAGTTCATAGTAGTTTGACTTGCTCCCTATAAGGAATTGAAACTTTCCAAGAACTGTAAATTTTAGAGTTGATTTTGATATTATTTCATAACAGGTCTTAAATAATGATGTTGTTAATGTGCTATCGTTGTAATTAAGTTGAATTACTTTTTCAAGAAACTCAAGTTTTTCATCAATGTTAGTTTTGTCCGATATGGCATCAAAAGAAATATCATGAGTAAGTGTTATATTTGTGCTGCTGTATCTTTTTGATATGTCTTTAATTGCAGATGTTATTTTGTGAATGCATTCTGGGGTTTTTTCAATTAAACCTATTATGTAAAAACCATCTTGACCATATTTTGCTTTGCTTATTATATAATTTTCATTTATTGTTTTAAATAATTCTGTCATAAGACTTAATTTTAGCCCTCTAATATCGTCCTCATCCATTGAATCATTAACAAGGTAGCTTTTTATTTGTTGAACATTAAAATCAACAAGAGCTATAAATTTATTATATTTTTTCATTTCTTTTATATATTCTAATTCAATTTGCTTTTGAGCTCTTATGTCATCAGCTTGTTGCTTTTTTTGTAAATTTATAAGCTCTTTTTGTTCTAAAGTTTCTATGTGATATCTAATATTGTCTACAATAATTGCTAGGACAATAAATATTACTGCAGTAACGATTGCTGTTAAATCTACTTGCGTAGTAGAAAAAGTTTTTTGTACGTAAAAAATTTTAATGATAGCAAAAACTGGTTCAAATAAGAAAGCTAATGGCTTTAAAATATCCGGGTTAGCAAGATTGAAAAACCAATAAAGCACGCATAAAAATGCATACAAAAAGCATGTAACTTTTGCAATATGGCAGAAGTCTAAAATTTTTTTATATTTGGTGATTAATTTAGCTTTTTCTTTATTCATAATTAGGTAATAATATTATCAATTAATCTTGTTGACCCAACTTTTGCACAAATTGCAACAAGTGTATGTTGTTTTATTATATCAGTTTTTTTAAATGTTTCATAGTCTATGAAGTTGAGATATTCAAGTTCTAAGTCCTTATCTAATACAGTAATTGCAGTATCAAATAGTGTTTGTGCATCTGTAATGCCTTGTTCGTAATATTTTTGAATAGTAAACAGTGCTTTTGAAATTGAAAGTGCTTTTTGTTTTTCTTCTTGTGTTAAGTACTGGTTTCTTGAACTTATTGCTAAACCGTTTGATTCTCTTATTATAGGGCATGGAATAATTTTTATGGGAAAATTAAGGTCTTTTACCATTTTTTTAATAATGTATAGTTGTTGTGCGTCTTTTTGCCCAAAAAAGGCATAATCCGGTTGGGCAATATTAAATAGTTTAGTAACAACAGTTGCAACACCGTCAAAATGACCTATTCTTGTTTTTCCGCAAAGCTGATTAACAAGATCGTATGGTGGGCAGACAAGAGTCATAAAATCTTTGTTGTAGTTTTTTCCGTACATTTCTTCTGAGCTTGGCGCAAAAACTATATCTGCATTATTTTCTTCCGCAAGTTGTATGTCTTTGTCAAGAGTTCTGGGATATTTTGAAAAGTCCTCATTTGCTCCAAATTGTGTCGGATTTACAAAAACACTTACAACTGTTTTATCACAGGTTTCTGCAGACTTTTTAATAAGACTGGCATGTCCTTTATGTAGTGCTCCCATTGTTGGAACAAGTCCAATTACAAAACCTGAGTTTTTCCAAGTTTTAATTTGTGTTTGGAGTTCATTTATTGTGTGAATTGTTGTAGTCATTTAATTTAGTTTTCTCCTCATTATTTAGGTTAAATATTTCATTTTCACTTGGAAAATTATTTTCTTCAACGTCCGCAATGTATTTTTCTATTGCTGTTTTAGTAATAGTATTTAGATCAGCATATTTGCGTGCAAATTTTGGAGTAAAATCTGAATATTTCCCAAGAATATCGTCAAGAACCAAAACTTGACCGGAAGTTTTATTTCCTGCCCCAATACCAATTGTTGGGATATTGATGTTTTGAGTTATGAATTCAGCCGCTTCACTTGGAACCATTTCTAAAACAAGCATAAAAGCTCCTGCTTGTTCTAACTTTTTAGCTTGTTCAAGCATTTTTAGCGTTTTATCTATGTTTTTGCCTTGAATTTTGTATCCCCCAAGGGTATGAATAAATTGAGGTGTAAACCCTAAATGAGCAACTGTGGGAATGCCAATGTTGGTAAGATGTTGAATAACAGAAAGAATATAATTGTTTTCACCTTCAATTTTAACTGCTTTAGCACCGGCTTTAATTAATTTCCCTGCATTTTTTGCGGCTTTTTCTATGCTTGTATGATAGCTCATAAAAGGCATATCGGCTATTATGAATGCCCTTTTTGCCCCTCTTGATACAGCTTTTGTAAAGATTTCCATTTCTTTTGTGCTTATACTATGAGTAGTTTGGTACCCAAGAGCAACCATTGCAAGGGAGTCTCCTACCAAAATACAGTCAATACCTGTTTGATCAAGAATTTTTGCTGTTGAATAATCGTAACAGGTAAGCATTGTTATGTTCTTTTTTGCTTCGTAGTATTTTAATAATGTATTTGTAGTAACTTGTTTTTCCATACTATTTATCAGCTTTACGTTTTGATTGTTGATTACTTTTTCTATACCAATAGTATATTGCTCTTGAAAGCCTATTTGAACTGTGACGAACAAATCCTTCTTTGTTATCTTCAATTAGTTTACGAGAGACTATACTTACTCCAAGTTCTTTAATGGCATCTTCGTCAATTTTAACAGGGAAAGAGTTTGCCGCAATATATTTTTCTGCCAGTTTTTCCGGCAAACTGTCGTTAACAAGGATGGCTTCTACTATATTGGATGATCCTGCGTGATCTATAATTGCTTTAAGGTGTTCTGATGCAGTGTAATTGTCTGTTTCTCCAGGTTGAGTCATTATATTACATACATATATTTTGTTAGCTTTTGATTGAGAGACTTCTTTTGCAATTTCTTTTATTAAAAGATTAGGGATTACGCTTGTATAAAGGCTTCCCGGGCCCAGAATAATTAAGTCAGCAGATTTAATAGCGGCTATTGCTTCATCTAAGGGCTTGCAATTTTCTGGAATAGTAAATAAACGTTTAATTTTTCCTGGGGTTTCTGGAATATTGGATTCCCCTTTTACAATAGTTCCGTCTTCAAGTTCTGCAGCAAGGCGCATGTCATCCAAGGTTGATGGTAAAACTCGACCTCTAATTGAGAGAACTTTGGAAGATTCTTTTACTGCGTTAACCATATCACCAGTTATGGAGCAAAGCGCAGTTAGAAAAAGATTCCCAAAACTATGACCTTCTAAGCCTTCACCTGTTTTGAAGCGGTATTGAAATAATTTAGTTACCAAATCTTCTTCATCGGCTAATGCAGCAATACAGTTCCTAATGTCACCTGGAGGTAAAACTCCCATTTCTTCGCGAAGTCTGCCCGATGAACCACCGTCATCTCCTACGGTTACTATTGCTGTAATATTATTTGTAATATGCTTTATGCCGCGAAGTAGTGTGGAAAGCCCTGTTCCGCCACCAATTGCTACAATTTTTGGACCATAGTTAAGTTTTCTTCTTCGATACAAAATATCTATAAGCGCATCTTTATCGCGGCTTTCATGAACGTCTAAAATTGAGTAGTTTGCATTTTTCCAACCGATAAAAAATATTAATGCACCAATTATTACAAAAATCCAAGCTATGAACTCAGATGGAACAGCTCTGGCAAAAGTTTTTATCCATTCCATAATAGATAAAACCGGTCTAAGATCAAGTAAAATCAAAGCACCAAGTCCGGCAAGCAATACACCGCCAAAAATAGCCAAAAGCCATCTTTTTACTTGCATTCCGGGAATTAACCAAGTTGCATCTTTAGGGATTTTAACATTTTTATTAAAAATTTTGAACATACTAACTCCACTGTTTATAATTTATACCCAACCTGAAACGCTAGCTTTGCGATAGTTTACTGGGACTGGTTTTAAGATTTCGTTTGCTTTTTGTATAATTTCATTCATGTTATCAGAGGTTGTTGAAAAATGAATTGTGTCACATTTTACTTCTGTTAAGCTTCCTTCTTTATTTCTTATTCCAGAATTTTTTATAAGATTATTTAGTCTGTTTGAAGCAAAGTCGACATTGCTTACACTGTTCGATGTATAATCTATTGTTCCGTCTTCATTGTATATACGATTTAACTGAACCTCGTGTGCAACTCGAATTTCAGCTTCTTGGCTTACTCTGTCGAGAATTTCTCCTGTAGCGCCGTAATAAATAAGCCATTTGTCAAATTTTTTAATAGCCTTGGCTATGGATAGTGAAAAATCAAAATCGTATGCTGCGCGTTTATACATTGCACCATGTGGTCTTACGAATTCAATTTCAACATTACATGATTTTGCTAATGCTTGTAGTGCCCCAATTTGATATAAAACAACTGCTTCTATTTCTTCAGGTTTTAAATCCATATTTTTAAGCCCAAATCCTTGGATGTCATCAAAACCAATATGCGCACCTATTGCAACATTATATTCTTTTGCTTTTAATATTGCTTCTTTTATTGTTAGCGGATCTCCGGCATGAAACCCACAGGAAACATTTACAGAAGATACATATTGTATAAGTGGATATTCTTTTTGGTTTTTATATATTCCGAAACTTTGTGCTAAGTCGCAATTAAAATCTATGTTTTTATTATTATTTGTCATAAAATTACCCTTATAAATTATACAAATATTATAACGTGTAAAGAAATATAGTCTACAAATATTTATAATTGTTTAGATAAAAAGTCCAGTGTATCTTGGGTTTAAGTTGTTATTTGTAAGTCTAGATTAAGAATTTTCCGTTTTCGTAAATTAACACGTCATCTGCAAAAATTTGTCCGCCATTTTTCATATTTTTAATAAGATCCCAATGTAGTCCGGAAACATTTTTTCCTCCTGTTTCCGGATATGAGGCACCTATTGCCATATGTATTGAGCCACCTATTTTCTCATCAAAAAGTATGTTTCCTGTTATTTTTTTAATGCGTTCATTTGTTCCGATTGCTATTTCTCCAACAAATTTTGCTCCCTCATCTTGGTTTATCATTGCAGTAAAAAATTCTTCGCCTTGTTCAACTTTGTAATCTATTATTTTTCCGTCTTTTAGGGTTAAATGGATTTTATTTACTTCATTTCCACGGTAGATAGCTGGGAAGTCAAAATAAATTTGTCCGTTTGCGCTATTTTCTACTGGGGATGTAAAGATTTCTCCATCTGGGAAGTTATTTATTCCACAGCAATTTATCCATTTTCTGCCTTCTGTTGAAAAAGTTATATCAGTTTTTTCACCAACAAAACGAATCTTTTTTGTGGTGTTTAGATAATCTGTTTTTCCTTGTTGTTCTTGTTTAATTTCTTTCCATTTTGCTACCGGATCTGGACTATCAAGGTAACAGGAATTAATTATAAATTGTGTGTAGTCTTCAAGCGACATTTTTGCTTCTTGGGCAAGGGCTTGAGTTGGAAAATCTGCTATGACCCAGTTAGCTTCATTTCTCGCTGCTCTGTTCATTAATTTTTCAGATAAGATATGTGTTGCTTTCGAGCGTTTTGCTTGTTTTTCAGGAGGAACTCCGGCTAATTGTTTTGTGTTAGTTGGGGCAGAAATTGATATAAAATTTTTTGCAGTTTCGTACTCCATTTTAGACATTTCATCAATAAATGCAAGTTGTTCATCGCTGGCATTTTTAAAAAATGTTTCACTTATACCATCAATGCCGCATCTTACAATTGGGTTAGCGCCACGGTTTAATACGGCTTTATAAATTTCTTTGATTAATGGGGCTGATTGTGAGTTGTCGGTTTTTATTATGGTTAGCTCATTTTTTTGCACGTTTGTAGAGTACTCTACAAGAACTTTTGCATATTTTTCCCAAATATTTTCCATTATTCCTCCAAGGTTGAACCGTGTCTTTTTGATAAAAGCATTACACCTCTTTTTGAGCTTCTTACAAACTCAACCAGTTTTTTGACATGTTCATCTTGAGGTAAAGTTTGTTCAATTATTTCACAGGCTTTTGTTGTTGTATATTCACCTGAGTCAAATATCTTAAATGCATGTTTAAGATTTGCTCTTTCTTCTGGTGTAAAGCCTCTACGTTTTAATCCAATAGAGTTTATACCATGAATTTTGGGTTGTCTGCCATCTGCTTTGCAATATGGTGGAATATCTTGTCTTGATGCTGAAAAACCACTTATAATACACATTTCACCGATACGAACATTTTGGTGGAACACACTCATTCCTCCAATAAAGGCACCTTTTCCTACTCGGCAATGACCTCCAAGTGTAGCTAAGTTAGCCAGAATAACTTCGTCTTCTAATACGCAGTTATGTGCAACGTGTGATGAGGTCATTAGCATGCATCGATTTCCTACTCTTGTACAATCCCCGTCGCCTACTGCTCCACGATTTACGGTTGCATATTCTTTTATTATGCAATTTTCACCAATGTATGCTTTAGTTGGTTCATTTTTGTATCCTAAATCTTGTGGGGCTGTGCCAATAGATGCAAAAGATGCAATTGTTGTTCCTGCACCTATTTCGCAGTGCTCAAGATAGGCATGCGGCATTATGGTTACGTTGTTACCTAATTTTACATTTTCCCCAATAACACTGTATGCGCCTATATTACATCCTTCACCAATTATTGCATCCGGTGAAATTATTGCTGTTTGATGAATCATGATTACCTTCTTTCTTAAATAATTGAAAATGTTAATTCTGCAGAAACGGTTAGTTTTCCGTCTACAAATCCTTTAGTTTCAGCTTTAACTATAGGTCCTTTTCTTTTAATGATACGGCTTTCCATCTCTAACCGATCTCCTGGTCTGACTACGTTTTTAAATCTTGCTCCGTCTATACCTGCAAAAAGTGCAAGTTTACCTTTATATTCAGGCATGGTCATAAGTATGCCTGCACTTAGTTGTGCCATTGCTTCAATTTGTAGTACGCCAGGCATAATGGGGTTGTTAGGAAAATGCCCACAGAAAAATTCTTCGTTCATTGTGACATTTTTGTAACCTTTACAATATTCCCCTTCTACGCATTCTGTTATTCTGTCAACAAGTAAAAAAGGATATCTGTGCGGAATCATTTTTATTATTTCCATAATATCGTAAGTTTTAATTTCGCTCATTTTATTTCTCCTCTATTAATTTTGGTTTAATTTTTTTTGCAAAGTTTACATGCACAGTATGCCCGGCTTCTTTGACTATAATTTCTGCTTTTAGGTTAATTGGATTAATTCCGGTTAAGTAAAAGTCTCCAATCAAGTCTAAAACTTTATGTTTAGCCGGTTCCATTTCGCTTTTTAGTTCTGTAGTAAAGCCATCTTCTGTTAATCCGACTGTGTTTTCAATGTTTACTCCATGTGCATATCCTGCTTTTTGCAGCATTTCAAGATCTTTAAGATATCCAAAGGTTCTTGCCTCAATTACTTCATTGAAGTTTGTACTTACATTAACCCAGCGATGATTAAGTTGTGGATGATTAAAGTTTACACTGTAGGTGATATTTAATTTATCTGACGGAAGCATTACTATATGGGTTTTTCCGTTAATATAATATGTCGGTTCTATAATCGTGTATGTTTTTGTTTCCGGTTCTTCAATCCCTGCTTCATTAAAAAGCTCTATCCATTTTTTTGATGCGCCGTCAAGAATAGGTAATTCAAAATGACTCAAATAAATATCAAGACTGTCTATTGAACAAATTGCACAAGCTGCCATAAAGTGTTCAATAAGAACAATTTGTACATTAGGATTACCAATTACTGTGCAATGCTCTGTAGAAATTACATTTTCAACTTTTGCTTCAACAGTTTCGTTGTTAAAGTGAAATCTTATTCCTTTTTTTTCAGAGGGGACAAGTCTAGCTTCACTTGGGGTTCCGCTCATCAAGGATACTGATTTTATTGTTACTTCTTTTTTTAGTGTTGTCATTGTTCTTTTATTCTATTATTCTATTATTCTTCTGTTTCAAGTGCTTTTAGCAAGTGTTCATATTTTTTGAATTTAGCAACAAGTTCTTCTGCTGATTTCATAACTTTCAATTGTTTAACGAAGTCTTTTCTTGGTACAGCAGGAGCACCTACTATTATTGAACGTTCAGGGAAGCTTTTTGTTACACCGGCTTGTGCCATTATAATACTGTCCGCACCGATACTAATGTGGTCTGCAAGTCCAGCTTGACCTGCTATAACAACACGATCACCGATTATACAGCTTCCGGCTATACCTACTTGGGAAACTATCATACACGCTTTACCTATTTTACAATTGTGTCCAATCTGTACTAAGTTATCTATTTTTGTAGATGCGCCTATAACGGTGTTTTCAATTGTGCCTCTGTCTATTGCTGTGTTTGCACCAATTTCAACATCATCTTCAATTACAACTGAGCCAATTGATGGTATTTTATAAATTTTTTGTTGAGTATTTGTTTCTTTTATTTCTCCGTCATGTTTTGCTCTTTCGATATTATCAGGGCTTTCTGTAACAAAACTGAAACCATCTGCACCTATAGAACAACCTTGTTGTAAAACAACCCTGTTTCCTATTTGGACTTCATCTCCAATATGGCAACCGGCATGGAAAAGACAGCTTTCACCGATTATGACATTTCTGCCGATATAACAATTAGGTAAAAGTTTTGTTCCGTTTGCAATTTCAGCGCCTCTTGAAATTACTGTGTTTGCTCCTATTGAGACATTTTCTCCGATTTTTGCATCGGGATGCACAACTGCTGTTGGATGGATACCGGATTGAGTTTCCGGTGGAATATAGAATAAATGAAGTAATTTCATCATTGCAAGTCGCGGACGTTCTACTTCAATTGTTGATATAGTATCCAGATTTACACCTAAGGGTACAAGTGCTACTTGTGCTTTTGATTTTGAAAGATTTTCAATTTCTTCTTCTCCCAACGCAAGGGCTAAAGTTGTTTCATCTGCTAATAGCGGAGGGGCTATTCTGTTGATTGTTGAGTTTGTGATTTTTGTAAGAATACCTCCAACAATTTCACTTATTTGTTCTTGTGTGTAAGACTTCATATAAACTTCCTCTTTATTGTATTATTTATTTCAATTTTATAACTAATTTGAAAAATAAGCAAAATTATTGTTAACATTACTATACAAATGATTTTAAAGAAAAAAGAATCTATTATTAGTAGATTCTTTTTCTTGTTTAATTTATCTGTAATTTAGTTCTTAAAAAAGTTTACTTGGCCAGTCTAATCTTGGATCAATAATTGCTTCACCAAAATTTTGATTGTCAGTTGCTGGATCTACATATTGATAAAACTTTTTAATATAGTTTACAGGAGTATGTTGAAATTCTTTTTCTTTGTGTGGAGCATAAGGATCCACCATTTTTAAATGCATAATGCGGATTGTTTCCGGGGAGTATCCTTGATTTCTCAAATAATCTTCAGACATAAGCTGATCTGTATCTACTACCGAATATGCAGGCATTGAAAGTCCAATTATGGTCAATAATGCTGTTAAAGTTGATAATTTTTTCATATATTTTCCCTTAAAATATTAGCTAATTTATTTTATACTATTATTAAGTTAATGGCTAAATTATAATATATTTTAACAAAGTTTAAAACCGACTATTTTGCGTATTCTTTTACGATTTTTTCAAATTCTTGAAGAAGTTCTGTTTCTGGGACTTTTTTAATAATTTCTCCTTTTTTAAAAATGTACCCTTCGCCAATAGCTCCGGCAATGCCAAAATCGGCATGTTTAGCTTCCCCAGGACCATTTACGGGACAGCCCATAATCGCTAAAGTAAGGGGTTTGTCGTAATCTTTAAATATTTCTTCTACTTTCTTTGCAAGTGAGATTAAGTCTATTTGTGTTCTTCCGCATGTTGGGCAGGAAATAAAGTTTATTCCTTTTTGTCTTAAATCCAAAGCTTTTAAAATTTCAAACCCTGCTTTTACTTCTTCTACTGGGTCTTCTGTAAGCGAAACTCTTATCGTATCTCCAAGCCCTTCGGCTAACATTGTTCCTATCCCTGCACTTGATTTAATTAAGCCGGAGCGTAGAGTTCCTGCCTCTGTTATACCTAAATGAAGTGGGTATGGAATTTTTTGTGCGATTAATCGATAGGCTTCTATGGTTGTCATAACGGAACTTGATTTTAAGGAAACTTTTAGCAAATCAAAATCGTTATCTTCAAGTATTTTTATGTGACGCATTGCACTTTCTACCATTTTTTCAGCCAATGTCATGTTTTTGTTTTGCTCAAGGTCTTTTTGAAGTGAGCCGGCATTTATACCTATTCTTATAGGAGTTTTGTTTATTTTAGCCAGGGCTATAACTTTTTTTACGTTTTCTTCGCAACCTATATTCCCGGGATTTAATCTTAATGCGTCAACTCCATTTTCAATACATTGTATTGCTAATCTGTAATCAAAATGTATGTCGGCTACAAGAGGAATAGGTGATTGTTTTTTTATTTCTTTTATAGCTTCTGCAGCATCCTTGTTTAAAACCGCCAAGCGTACAATTTCGCATCCTGCATCTGCTAGTTTGTTTATTTGGTTTAGAGTAGTTTTTATATCTCTTGTATCAGTATTGCACATTGATTGAACACTTATTGGTGCATCTGATCCAATTTTTACATTTCCTATTTGAATTTGTTTTGTTTTTCTTCTGTTTATCATAGTATTAATTTAGCACAAAAAAATGTGTAATAAAATAATGGAGTTAGTTTTATGAAAATTGCTGTAATTTCTGATATTCATGGAAATCTTGAGGCTCTTAAAAGCGTTTTGGACGATATAAAAAAGCAAGGTTGTGAAAAGATTTTTTGCCTTGGTGATTTGGCTATGGCAGGACCTCAACCTCAAGAAACGATTGAACTGTTTAAAGATTTTGTTAAAAAAGATTATATAGAACTTATTCAAGGGAATACAGACAGTTATCTTGGGGAAAACAGTTTGGAGGTTTGCGAAAACATAAAGAAAAACAATTTGATTATGGGGAATGCATGTGAACAGGATTTGAAGGATATAAGTCCAGAAAATTTGAGGTTTTTGAAAAATCTTCCTGAACAAAAAACAATTGTAGTCGAAGGATTGAAGATTCTTCTTGTTCATGGTTCGCCGCGTTCAAATGTCGAGAATATTTTTCCGGGTATGGAAATAGGTAAAGTTGAAGAAATGTTAAAAAATGTGGATGCAGATATAATATTTTGTGGTCATACACATCAGCCATGCGGTTATCAAACTAATACCAGACAGACGGTTGTAAATGTTGGCAGTGTTGGACGTCCGTTAAGTGAAGTCCCAAAGGCTTGTTATGTTGTGCTGGAAATAAAAAATCCTGCGCAAAAAGAGTTTTTTGTCTACCATGTAAACGTTAATTATGATAAAGAAAAAGCCGCAGAAATCTTGAAAAAAAGAAATTTTGAAGGCTCAGAAAAGTTAGCAGCTATGATTTTATGCGCATCTGAACGTTATCCGTTATAGTTTTTTACAATCTATTGTAATAATTCTTGTTTATTGTTAATATCTTTAAAGACGAAATAGGAGAATATGTTTTATGAAAAAAATGAGATTGTTAATTACAGCTTTAGCTCTTATGGTTGTGGCTGCTACAGCAAACGCCGCTGAAACTATTGGAGTTGCAAATTATAAAAAAATAGAGTCCGAATATAACTATGCTAAACAAGCATATAAACAATTGGATGATAAAATATTAGAACTTCAACAATTTGTAATCGATAAAGATAAACAGTTTAAAGCTATAGAGTCACCTGTTCAAAGAAAGAATTTTGAAGAAAAAACTCAAAAAGAATACAAAGCTAAAGAAGATGCTATATTGAAGTCTAAAATAGAAAAACAAGATCAAATTTATGAAAATATTCTTAATGCAACTAAAGCTGTAGCTAAACAAAAAGGTATAGGTATGGTTGTAGATTATAGAGTTATATTTGTTGGCGGAACAGATATATCTGATGATGTTATTAAATATTTAAATTCAAACCCTGTTCCTAAAAAATAATTCAAATAATAATATTTAACAACAATATTTAACGCAAGTGTGTAATTTTATACGCTTGCTTTTTTTTATGCAAAATAAAAATGTTAATTAGGTGCATTAATATAATTTTACAATTGATGATTTTTCATATAATTAGGGCAATTTTTATATTTATGTTGTTTTTATATAATTAAGAGTTATAGAGAGGGTATTATTGAGGAATGGATTGGCTTGATAAAATAACATATAGTAATAAGACAGTTATGGCAAAGCCTGGTTTTAATACTGTTGTAAATGAAAAACAAGGCGGATCTATTTGGGCTTTGAATCCAACCTCTATAAAATCATCTTTAATCGAAAAACAGGAAAAAAGTGTAAAGTCAGATGTTGATGTAAATTTGAATGATGTTATAAAAGAGTGGAGAGAAGATACTAAAACTCGTCCGAGCGGAAAAGAATATTTTAAAAGTTTGAAGGCTCAAGGCTATGCAAAAGCTGAAATTGGTCAACAATTTAGAGTAAAAGAATTAGAGTATATTAAAGAGGATACAAACTTTTTAATTAAAAAATTTGAAGAAGATCCATCTTTAAGAGTAAAAATGCAGGAGAATTTTGAAAAGCTTTCTCCTAGCGAACAAAAAGCATTATTAAATGAATTTTATTTAAGCAAAAGAAATGGCGAAAATGGAGAAATAGAAAGACTTGTTAAAGGTTTGGAATCTGCAAGAAGCGATGTAAAATCACTCACAATAGCCGTATTGAGAAAAGATAAAAGGGCTAATTCAGAAGCGGTAAAACGTTTACAAGAAAGATTGCATGTTGAAGAAGCGCAGGTTATTGACAGACTTCCTAAAATTGGCGAGGAAGAAGCTATTAGTACAGTTGCTAATATTATGGGCGATGAAAAATCAACAAATCGTGCAAAACTTGCTGCAACTATTCCAAACTTAAAGAAAGAAGTTGTGCCTTTTGCTATTAAGACATTTACATCGGCTAAAAGTATAAAAAATGATTTTGAAGCTAAAAAAGCATTTATAAAATCTATATCCAAGTATGATGCAGAAAATCAAGTATATGCTTCTAAAATGGCAATTGATTCTGATTATTTCAATTCTGAAGATAGAGATAGTATTATTAAAGAAATTAAAAATTTTGAAAGCAAAGAGGTTCAACAACAGGTTGCCAAATATGTTAATGAAAGTGATAAAATTGATGTTCAAAACAGGGTAACTTTTGCTAAAGAAATTAAAAATTTGAATAAAGAAGTTCAAGAATCTGTGGTTAAAGATTTTAAGGCAAATGAAAAAAACAGCACAGATGAGAAAATTATAAAGACGCTTTCTGATGAAGCACCAAAAATGAATATTACAGAAGAAACAAAAAACAGTATAAAAGAAGCAGTTGCAAAATATCTTGATGAAAAAACTGAAGTAGAAGCTAAAACTCAAGAGTTTCAAGAAGAAGCAAGAACAAACATAAAAAGTCAAGATTCAAAAATTCAAGAGGTACAAGAAACACAAAATTCGCAAAATATTCAAAATGATGATAATTTACAGCTAGATGTTAATCTTTATCAATCGCAAAATATTGATAAAAATAATTTTATTAAAGTATCTGAATTAAATACTGCAATAAAGAAAGAACCTTTAAAGCCTAGTACAATTTTGCAGTTTTCGGATATGCTCGATAAAGGTGAAATAAAACCGAGTTCTGTTATTGCCGCAGGATATACAAATGTTTTAGTTGGTAATTTTTCAATTCTGTCAAAAGATATGCAAGAAGTTGTTTTTGATATGCTTGACAATGAAAAACTTTTAGAAATGTATTCTCAAAACAAAATTCCAAAAAGGTTTGAAGATAAAGTAATGGCTAGATTTGCACAAGGCAATATTGATTCAATAACTGCAACAAGGTTATCTAATACAGTTTCTTGTAATGAATTGGTTGGGTTGTATGCAAATGCTAAAAGCAATAAAAATCAAACTATATTTAAAGAAAATTTGCAAAAACGCTTTACAGAAAAATATGAAAAAATGATAGAAGAAGGCAAGTTAGCTTAGGATTTCAGCATAGAACGAAGTTTTTTTAACTGGTCACGAATTTCTGCAGCTCTTTCAAAATCGAGTAATTTAGCGGCTTTATGCATGTCTTTTTCTAATTTATCAATAAGTTTTGGAAGATCTTTAGTGTCGATATTAAGTTCTATCATTTCTTCAGCAATAATATCTTCCAGGTTTCTATAGCTTGCAACAAGTTGTAGAAGATTGTTTTCAATAGGTTTTTTAATAGTTTGAGGAATAATGCCGTATTTTTTATTAAAAGCTAGTTGTATTTCTCGTCTGCGTTTTGTTTCACTAATAGCGGCTTTCATTGAGTCAGTCATGCGATCAGCATACATAATTACAGTGCCGCAGGCATTTCTGGCAGCGCGTCCTATTGTTTGAATAAGACTTGTTTCAGAGCGCAAAAACCCTTCTTTGTCCGCATCCATAATTGCAACAAGTGAAACTTCAGGAATATCGAGACCTTCTCTAAGCAAGTTTACCCCAATTAGCACGTCAAATTCTCCTAGACGCAAATCGCGTAAAATTTCTACACGTTCAATAGATTGAATTTCGCTGTGTAAATATCTTACTCTTATTCCCATTTGGGTGAAGTAGTCGCTCAAATCTTCAGCCATTCTTTTAGTTAAAGTTGTGACAAGGACTCGTTGATTTTTTTGTGCTCGAACATTAATTTCTTTTATAAGGTCGTCGACTTGATATTCGATTGGACGGACATCAATTTCAGGGTCTAGAAGCCCGGTTGGGCGTATAATTTGTTCGATTTCTTGTTGTGCTGTTTTTCTTTCAAATTCTCCTGGGGTTGCAGATACGTATATTTTTTGGTTAACTCTATCCATAAATTCATCAAATTTAAGAGGTCTGTTATCTTTTGCGCAAGGTAGTCTGAAGCCGTAATTTACGAGAGTTTCTTTTCTTGCGGCGTCACCGTTATACATTCCTTTTAATTGGGGGATAGTTACATGAGATTCATCAATAACTACAAGGAAGTCTTTTTTAAAGTATTCTAAAAGAGTAGCTGGTGGAGAACCGATTGGGCGTCGTTCTATTATTCTTGAATAATTTTCTATTCCAGAGCAATACCCCATTTCTTTTATCATTTCAATATCGTATTTTACTCTTTGTTCAAGTCTTTGAGCTTCAACGAGTTTGTTTTCGCTTTGTAATTCAGCGAGGCGTGTTTGAAGTTCTTGTCTAATCATAGCAATTGTTTCTTCTTGGTTTTCGTCATTACTTATATAATGGACAGCAGGGTAAATTATGATTGTTTTAGGTGATTCTAAAATTTCACCTGTTACAAAGTCTATTTTGGTAATTTTTTCTACTTCATCGCCAAAAAAGTTTATGCGAGTAATAATTTTTTCATAACTTGGCATAATTTCTACGATGTCGCCTCTTGCACGAAAAGTTCCGTATTTAAGTTCTACGTCATTACGTTGATATTGACTTGAGACAAGTTTTCTTAAAAAAGTATCTCTGTCTATTTCATCGCCTACGCTTAATGAGGAGGTACCTTTAAAATAATTTTCCGGCAAGCCTAAGCCGTAGATGCAACTTACTGATGCAACAACAATAACATCGTTTCTTTCAAACATGCAGCGTGTTGCGTTGTGACGAAGTCTGTCAATTTCTTCATTAATTGTGGCTGATTTTTCTATAAAAGTATCTGTCCTGGGGATATAAGCTTCTGGTTGGTAATAGTCATAATAACTGATAAAATATTCAACAGCATTATCCGGAAATAATTCTTTAAATTCATTATAAAGTTGGGCAGCAAGAGTTTTGTTGTGCGCTATTATGAGGGTTGGTTTTTGAACGCGTTCTATTACATTAGCAATAGTAAAGGTTTTGCCTGATCCGGTAATTCCTTTTAAAACTTGAGCGTCGTACCCATTTTTGATTCCTTTTACAAGTGCTTCAACCGCTTCCGGTTGGTCACCTGCTAAAGAGTATTTCGAGTGAATTTTAAATTTTCTTTCCATATAAAATATTTTAGCATGAGAAAGCTTTTAGTGTTTTCATAGTAGAGATTAAAAAATAAAAATTTTGCATGAATAAAAATTTTTGTTCTATAATAAAGTATAAGAGAAATTTAGGGAGTGAAAAAGTTGAGTTATAAAGATTTGATAAAAAAAACAGCATTTGAACAACATAAAATGCTTGTAAATAAAGAAGTTTCTTCAGTAGAGCTGGTTAATGCTCATTTTGAGCGAATAGAAGAAGTTGATGGGAAATTAGGCGCATTTAATAGTTTGACACGAGATGCGGCTATAGAGACAGCTAAAAAGGTAGATAATAAGATAAAAAATGGAGAAGATATACCTGTTTTAGCTGGAGTACCATTGGCATTAAAAGACAATATGAATATGATTGGGTCTTATACGACTGCATCTAGTAAGATTCTTTCTAATTTTGTTTCTCCATATGATGCAACAGTTACGAAGAAGCTTAAAGAAAACTTGGTGCCAATTGTAGGAAAAGCAAATATGGATGAGTTTGCAATGGGAAGTTCCAACGAAAATTCATCAACAAAACCTGTTCATAACCCATGGGATTTGAATAAAGTTCCAGGCGGGTCATCTGGCGGATCAGCTGCAGCTGTTGCGGCTTGCGAAGTGCCTTTGTCATTAGGCTCTGATACAGGCGGAAGTATTCGTCTTCCGGCAAGTTTTTGCGGAATTGTTGGTGTAAAACCTACTTATGGAAGAGTTTCTAGGTATGGGCTAATAGCTTTTGCTTCATCTTTGGATCAAATTGGTCCATTTTCAAGATCTGTAGAAGATAGTGCGTTGTTATTGGAAACTATTTCAGGGCATGATCCTAAGGATTCTACATCATTAAACATAGAAGTTCCAAAATATTCTGAACTAATAAAAAAAGAGATAAAAGGCTTAAAAGTTGGTGTAATTACGGAATTGCTTTCTGATGGGGTTTCTCCGGAAGTTAAGTCTTCAATTGAAAATGCCATTCAAAAATATAAAGAATTAGGTGCTGAAATTGTAGAGGTCTCACTTCCGCTTTTGAAGTATTCTATAGGAGTATATTATATTATTGCTACAGCCGAGGCAAGTTCTAATTTGGCGAGGTTTGATGGTGTTAGATATGGACACAGAACTAAAGATGCTAAAAACCTTATTGAGATGTATTGTAAAACCAGAGCAGAGGGCTTTGGGGATGAAGTTAAACGTCGTATAATGCTCGGAACATATGCGCTTAGTTCAGGTTATTATGATGCATATTACAAAAAGGCGCAGCAAGTAAGGCATTTAATTAAAAATGATTTTGATAAAGTTTTTGCACAAGCTGATGTTATTATATGTCCTACTTGTCCGTATACGGCGTTTGAGATTGGTTCTAAGGTTCAAGATCCGCTTTCAATGTATTTAACGGATATAGGAACAATCACTGCAAATTTGGGTGGTATTCCTGGCATGAGTATACCATGTGGGTTTGATAATGATGGAATGCCAATAGGATTAGAAATTTTAGCGCCGGCATTAAAAGAGGACATTATGATGCGAGCTGCATATAATTTTGAGCAGGCAACAGATTTTCATAAAAAAATTGCTAATATTTAGGAGGTTATGAAAAAACTTCTTGGGGTTATTATACTGTTTATATGTATTTGTGGGCGAGTAGCTGCAGCCGGATATAATCTAGAGGCTATACGTTTGTATAATCTTGGTTTAGAACAATATCGAGTAGGAGCTTATTCGGCAGCAATAGATTATTTTAAATCCGCTGTTGAGATACAAAATGATTTTTATGACGCATATTATAATATGGCTGTAGTATATGATTATTTAGGCAATTATTCTCAAGCAATAATGGTTTTGGAAACAGTTTTACGGCAGAAACCGGAGGATGCCGCTTCTCTTTTAAAACTTGCTCAAATTTATTATAAAAAAGGTGATGCGCCAAAAGCATTAAATTTAGTGGATTCAATTGCACCAACATCGCAAGAATATACAAAAGCGCGGCAGCTTGCAGATAGAATTAAACTTGAAAATAATGCGCAAGCAAAATATCAAGGAAAAGAAATTGCAGCTAAAGTAGCGCCCACAAATAAAAAAATAATGGGGATAAATTCTCCATCTGGTATTACGGCTGATATTAACGGACAAATTTATGTAGCTAGTTTTAGTGACAATGCAATTTTTAAACTTAAGCCTAATGGTATTCATCAGTTATATGCAAAAAATTCTATGATAAATGGACCTATAGGTATTGCTATCGATAAAAATAATAATATGTATGTAGCAAACTACAATAAAAATAACATTTTAAAAATAGACAAATTTGGAACTACAAGTGTTTTTGTTAATTATTCTAATAAGCCATACTATGTTTTTATAAGAGATAATGTGCTTTATGTCAGTGAACAAGGAACGAATACAATTTTTACCAGAACCCTTGACTAAAATTAAAAAAATACACGTTAAATGTAGGATAAATTTGTAAATACTGGACGTAATTTATATTTGTAATATAATAAGTCTAAAGCAGATATGAAAAAAGGAATTATTATATGAAGACTGAAGTAAAAAAACTCGGTACAAATGTAGTTGAAGTAAACATTGAAATTGAAGAAAAAGTTGCAGCTAAAGAATATGAAAAGGCATGCAAAAGAATTGCTCAAAACGTTAATATTGCAGGTTTCAGAAAGGGTAAAGCACCTAAAAATATTATAGAAAAATATGTTGGTATAGATTCTATTCAAAGAGAAGTCTTGGATAGTGTTTTGCCTAAAATATTTACAGATGTTATTAAGGAAAATAATTATGAGCTTATAACAGAACCTGTTCTTTTGTCATATGATTTTACAGCCGGTCAACCTTGTAAAGTTGTTGCTAAATTTGAGCTTCGTCCGGAGGTTAAAATTAGTGCATACAAAGGTTTGACGGTAACAGCAGAAGAGTATAAAAATGAAGAAGGTGCTCTTGAAAAAGAACTTGAAAGACTTGCTGATAAATATGCAGAGTTTGTAAAAGTTGAAGGAAGAAAAACTAACGATAAAGATATAGTAATGATAGATTTTGAAGGATCTGTGAATGGAGAGCTTATTAAAGGCGGAGCGGCAAAAAATTATATGTTGGATTTAGGTAATTCAACATTTATTCCAGGCTTTGCGGAACAGCTTGTTGATAAAGAAACAGGTAAAGAGTTTACAATTAAAGTTAAGTTCCCTCAAGAGTATCATGATGAAAAATTAAAAGGTGCAGATGCTGAGTTTAAAATTACTATAAATGAAATAAAAGAAAAGAAATTACCTGAAATTAATGATGAATTAGCTAAAAAAATCGGTCATTTTAATACATTGGAAGAATTAAAAGCGGATATTCAAAATTATTTAGATGGAACAGTAAAAGCAGAAAACGAAAAGCGTGCATATGAAGCAATTTTTAGTAAGATTATAGAAAATTCAGAAATGGAAATTCATGATGAAATGGTAACAAGAGAAGCTGATGCCATAATAGCAGATCTTAAAATGCGTGCAAAACAACGAGGACAAAACATAGATGCCTCTATTGAGAAAGAGGGAATTGAAAATGTGAGAAAAGAAATGGCTGCAGAAGCTTTATCAAGAATTAAGAATTCCCTTGTAATTTCAAAAATAGCTAAGGATGAAAATATTCAAGTTACAGCAGCGGATATGGAGCAAAAATTCCAAGAAGTTGCAAGCATGTACGGAATAGATAAGGCGGCTATGTTGAAAGAAATGTATAAAAATGTTAATCTAATACAATCTTTGACTCAGCAAATTATAAGTGAAAAAGTAAGCAGATTTATATTAGACAACAATAAAGTAGAATATAAAAAATAATAAGTTAGAATAATATTATATAGAAAGGACACAATATGAGTTTTGTACCTGTAGTAGTAGAACAGTCATCAAGAGGTGAGCGTTCTTTTGATATTTTTTCAAGACTTTTAAGAGAAAGAATTATTTTTCTTGGAACGCCGGTAGATGACATGGTAGCTAATCTTATAGTTGCGCAATTGTTACTTTTGGACAGCGAAAATCCGGAAAAAGATATTATGTTGTATATCAATAGTCCTGGAGGTTCTGTGACAGCCGGATTGGCGATATATGATACTATGCAGCATATTAGAGCAGATGTGTCTACAATATGTCTTGGTCAAGCAGCATCAATGGGTGCATTTTTGTTGGCAGCAGGTACGCCTGGTAAAAGACTGGCGTTGCCGCATTCAAGAGTGCTCATTCACCAACCCCTTGGAGGAGCTCAAGGTCAGGCAACAGATATTGAAATACAAGCAGCCGAAATTGTTAGAATTAAAAAGACTTTAAATGAAATTTTGGCAAAAAATACAGGACAATCACTTAAAAAAATTGAGAAAGATACAGACAGAGATTATATCATGACACCAGAAGAAGCGCTTGCTTATGGAATGATTGATAAAGTTGTTTCACAAAGCAACAAATAACCAGGAGAAATTATGACAAGTGTGGACGAAAGTCGTTTAAAATGTTCTTTTTGCGGTAAAACGCAGGATCAGGTCAAAAAGCTTATCGCAGGACCAGAGGTATATATCTGCGACGAGTGTGTTGAATTGTGTAATGAAATTTTAGACGAAGAATTTTTTGAACATAAAGAAAAGCTTGATGAACCTAGAGATAGTGAGGTTTTTAAGGATATACCAAAGCCCCAAGAGATTAAGGCTTACTTGGATGAGCATATTGTTGGTCAAGATGATGCAAAACGAGTGCTTTCTGTCGCTGTATATAATCATTACAAAAGGATTGCACATAATAAAACTGAAGCAGACAGCTCTGGTATAGAAATTCAAAAAAGTAATATACTTTTGGTCGGTCCAACCGGTTCAGGGAAAACATTGTTAGCACAAACTTTAGCAAAAATGCTTGATGTGCCTTTTGCAGTTGCTGATGCTACTACATTGACCGAAGCCGGATATGTCGGAGATGATGTTGAAAATATTCTTTTAAGGTTATATCAAAATGCAGATTTTGATGCCCAAAAAGCAGAACGTGGAATTATCTATGTTGATGAAATAGACAAAATTGCAAGAAAATCTGAAAACACTTCAATAACAAGAGACGTTTCTGGTGAAGGTGTTCAGCAAGCTTTGCTTAAAATGATTGAAGGTACAATTGCTAATGTTCCACCGCAAGGCGGCAGAAAGCATCCGCACCAAGAATTTATTCAAATTGATACAAAAAATATATTGTTTATTGTTGGTGGTGCGTTTGTGGGCCTTGATAAAATTGTAGAAAGACGTGCGGATGAGGGTTCTTCTGTAGGGTTTGGTGCAAAAAAACCGGCTACCGTTGCAGAAAAAGAGCTCGCGGCTGCACAAATGCTTAAAAAACTTCAACCGGAAGATTTGCTTAAGTTTGGATTAATTCCGGAATTTATAGGTCGTATTCCGATATATGCGGTTTTGGATGCATTGGATGAGGCTACATTGAAGATGATTTTAACAGAACCGAAAAATGCAATTATTAAGCAATATCAATGCTTGTTGAAAATGGATGGAGTAGATTTAACTTTTGAGCCTGATGCTATTGATTATATAGCTAAGGAAGCTATAAAACGCAAAACCGGAGCTCGAGCTTTGCGTTCAATAGTAGAAGAAACAATGTTGGATATTATGTATGAAGTGCCGAGCAAGCCAGAAATTAAAGAGTTTGTTGTTACGGCAGAGATGGTTAGAAAACATGAGAATCTTGCTGAATTAATTAAGCTTCCGCAAAAAAATGTTGGTGCAAAGTCAGACTCTGAGGCTAAAGAGGAAATAGCATAACATATGAAAAAAATTTTTTTCACAAAAATGCATGGACTTGGAAACGATTTTGTTGTCTTGGATTGGGAAGAATTTCAAGAGATAAATATTCCTGTGAAAGAACTTGCAGAAAAAATGTGTAAAAGGAATTTTGGAGTGGGTGCTGATGGTTTGATGGTGGTCGTACCAGAATCTAAAAAAGCTGATTTGAGCTGGATATTTTATAATTCAGATGGGACACCTGCTCAGATGTGCGGAAATGGAATGAGATGTTTTGCAAAATATGTTTTGAATAAAGGCTATATTACAAAACGTGAATTTACAGTAGAAACAGCAGCTGGAATAATTAGTCCGAAAGTTAATGAAGATGGTTCTGTTACAGTTAACATGGGGCATCCCGTACTTGAACCAGCTTTAATTCCATTTAAAGGTGATAATAATTTAAATTATGAAATAGAATTATGGTCAAAAAAATTTAATTTGAATGCAGTGAGCATGGGTAATCCCCACTGTGTAATTTTCACAGATGAAGATATATCTTTATTGGCGAAGGATTATGGGCCGGATATAGAAGTTAGTGAATTGTTTCCAGAAAAAACAAATGTTGAATTTGTAAAAATAAGGTCTAGACAGGAAGTTGATATTGCTGTATGGGAGCGTGGTTGTGGAATAACATTAGCATGCGGAACAGGCGCATGTGCAACAGTAACAGCAGGCATTTTAAATGGATATCTTGACAACAAGGTAAAAGTTAATTTACCTGGTGGTGCGTTGAGAATTCAGTGGGATGGAACAGCACATGACCCTAAGCATGATATATTTATGACTGGTCCGGCTGAATTTTCTTTTGAAGGCGTGTTTTTTTACAAGTAAAACCAGTTTAAAAAAGGTTACTTATTTTAAGTTTTGTAAAAAAACAAATTAAATATTAAGAAAATATTACAAATTTAATAAAAATTAGAAAATATAGATTGACGCGAGATTTTGTTTGTTATAGATTAAGATACACTGGCAGGGAATGGCAGGAAGGGAAAAATTCCTGAGAAAGCTCGTAAGGGCAGTGTACAAAAGGAATTGTCCGTTAGAAACGAGCTAAGAACTAGCTTAAATGTTTCAAAATTAAAGTGATAACCTTATTGCCTCTGCAGTTAAAAAATATAAAGAAATAAACAAACAAAGGTAAAACTAAAATGAGTACAACAAGACAAAGAATTAGAGTTTGCTTAAAGGCATATGATCATAAGCTTATTGATGTGTCAGCAGAAAAAATTGTAGAAACAGCAAAAAGAACTGACGCAAAAGTAGCAGGTCCTATTCCTTTGCCTACAAAAAGACGGGTGTATTGCGTATTACGCTCACCACACGTTGACAAAAAGTCGAGAGAACATTTTGAGATGAGAATACATAAAAGAATCATCGATATTTATGATCCGACACAACAAACAACAGAAGAACTTAGCAGAATGGATTTGCCTGCTGGCGTAGACATAGAAGTTAAGTTATAATTACCCTTTCCGGGAAACCGGAAAAACATTAATATACCATGAAAATTGAATATTAATGTGATCTACGAGGGGGGCTGCTAATAAAGTAGAATTGATGAGAATTAAAAATCAAAATGAGAAAAGCAGCAAAGGTACCCCGAGAGATAAACCGCAGAGTCAGAAACGAAAGTAGAAGATGATGCAGACGTAGCGCTCACAAGAAGAAAGGTAGAAAAGTGACCAAAAGAGATTCTAGATTAGGTGTAATCGGAAAAAAGCTTGGTATGACACAAGTTTTTGACGAACAAGGACTCGCAATTCCTGTAACCGTTATCAAAGTTGATCCTTTGACAGTTACACAAGTAAAAACGGTTGAAACTGACGGTTATAATGCGATTCAAGTAGGTGTTGGTGCAGTAAAAGAGAAACACCTAACAAAAGCACAAATAGGACACCTTCAAAAAAACAAATTAGAAAATTTCAGATTATTGCAAGAGTTTAGACTCGACAATGCCTCTGAATATCAAGTAGGACAATCTATTGATTTGTCAGTTCTCGATAACATTCAAAAAGTAGATGTGACAGGCAAATCCATAGGTAAAGGCTTCCAAGGTACTGTAAAGAGATGGAACTTTTCAAGAGGCCCGATGGCACATGGTTCGAAGAACCACAGAGCACCTGGTTCAATTGGTGCAGGCACAACTCCGGGTCGTGTTATTAAAGGCAAAAGAATGGCCGGTAATATGGGTAATGAAAAAGTTACTATTACAAAGCTTACAGTAGTAAAAGTTGATAAAGAAAACAACTTGTTGCTGGTAAAAGGAGCAGTTCCTGGATGCGAAGGCAGAATGGTAACAGTAAAACCGTCAAGAGTTAAATGGAACTCTTAGTAAGAATTATTGAGGAAACAAAAATGTCAAAAGAAATATCATTACTAAGTACAAACGGAAAAAGTTTAGGTCAAATCGCGCTTGACGAAAATGTTTTTGGCGTGGAACCGAATATTCACGTTATGCACTTGGCTTTAAGAAGACAATTGAACAATGCAAGACAAGGCACAGCTTGTGCCAAAACTAGGGCAGAAGTATCCGGAGGCGGAAAAAAGCCTTGGAAACAAAAAGGAACAGGTCGTGCAAGAGCTGGTTCATTGAGATCACCATTGTTTGCAGGCGGTGGTGTTATATTTGGGCCAAAACCCAGAGATTATAGTTTTTCTATGCCGCAAAAGGCTAGAAGACTGGCTTTGCGTTCAGCTTTGTCTGCCAGATTAGATCAAACTGTAGTAGTTAAAGATTTTTCTGAAATCAAAGAAGCTAAAACAAAGTTGATGGTTGAAGCGTTAAAAGCATTAAAAGTAGAAGGGAAAGTTCTTATAATTGCGGATACAAAAGCTGCAGAAAATCAAAATCTTGAGTTGGCTGCAAGAAATATTCCGAGTGTAAAGATTATTTTGCCCTCAAACTTGAACGTAAAGGATTTATTAGAAGCTAATAATGTGGTAATCACAGAAGCTGCAATAAATGAAATAACTGAAAGGTTGTTAAAATAATGAGCAAAACAAGAACAAACAAGGAAAAATTATTCGACATCCTAAAAAGACCGATCATTACAGAAAAGTCTATGGGTGCGACAACATTAAACCAGTATACTTTTGAAGTTGCAAAAGATGCTACAAAGATAGAGATAGCGCAAGCAGTTGAAGCAGCATTTGCAGGAAGAAAAGTTACAAAAGTTAGAACAGTTTATATGCCATCTCATGCGAAGAGAATTGGCTATAGCGTAGGCAGAACTCAATCGAGCAAAAAAGCTATAGTGACGATTGAGGGCGAACCAATTGAAGAACTTATAGGAGCATAAAAATGGGTATCCGTACAATAAATCCGACTTCTCCAGGACAAAGAGGAATGTCAAAGAGCGATTTTGCCGATATAACTACAGATAAGCCGGAAAAATCACTATTAAGACCTCTTAGAAAAAATGGAGGAAGAAACAACAAAGGAAGAATTACATGTCGTCACAGAGGTGGCGGAGCTAAAAGAGCTTATCGTGTAATAGACTTTAAAAGAAATAAATTTGGCGTACCGGCAACAGTAAAGACGATTGAATACGATCCAAACAGAAATGTAAGAATTTCATTAGTAGTTTATGCAGATGGTGAAAAGAGATACATTTTAACCCCGCATGGCTTGAATGTTGGAGATGTAATCGTATCTGGTTCAGATGTGGAAATTAAGACAGGAAACGCGATGCCGTTAGATTTAATTCCACTAGGTACATTGGTTCACAATATTGAAATGATACCTGGTAAAGGTGGTCAAATTGTAAGAACAGCCGGTGGAGCAGCTCAATTGATGGCGAAAGAAGGTAATTACGTTACAATAAAACTTCCTAGCTCTGAAATGAGAATGATCAGAAAAGAATGTCTCGCTACAATCGGATCGCTTGGCAATGCCGAATTCAAGAACATGAAAATTGGTAAAGCAGGAAGAAAGAGATATCTTGGAATTAAACCGACTGTAAGAGGTGTTACAATGAACCCTTGCGATCACCCGCATGGTGGTGGTGAAGGAAAAACAGGTCCTGGTGGACATCCTAAGACACCTTGGGGCAAACCGGCTCTGGGATACAAAACTCGTAAGAGTAATAAACAATCTAACAAATTAATTGTTAGAAGAAGAAGAAAGTAGTTGTAAAGAGTTGTATGTTAAATTATTCAACTCTTAGACACAAAGATAAAGACAAAAATAACTAAAAGGAGATAATTAATGGCTCGTTCATTAAAAAAAGGTCCATACGTACTAGATTCACTCCAACGCAAAATAGAAAAAATGAATGCTGCTGGCGAGAAAAAGGTCGTAAAAACGTGGTCAAGAGCATCTATGATAGTTCCGGATATGCTAGGACATACAATAGCTGTTCACAATGGCAAAACCCATGTACCTGTTTATGTAACTGAACAAATGGTAGGACACAAACTAGGTGAGTTTGCACCAACAAGATTATTCAGAGGTCATGCAGGTCAGGACAAAACAGCAAAACGTAAGTAATAAGATTAAAAGAGGTATAACCTCCAAAATAAGGAAAAGGACAATGCAAGAAGCAAAGGCTAAACAAACAAATATAAAAATGCCGGCACGAAAGTTGAGACGTGTTATTAATGAAGTGCGCGGTAAATCAGTTGAAGAAGCTGTAAGAATTTTGCGCTTTATGCCATACTTCGCAGCAAGAGTAGTTGAGAAAAATCTGACAGCAGCTGTAGCAAACGCATCAGAGAAATTTGGTGCAAGTGCAGCGAGTTTGAAGGTTTCTGAAATTTTTGCTGACGAAAGTATAACTTTAAAAAGAGCAAGACCGAGAGCTCAAGGTAGAATGTACTCACGTATGAAACGTACATCCCACCTAACAGTCGTAGTAGCAAGTAAGACTAAATAGGAGAATATAAAGTGGGACAAAAGACTCACCCGAAAGGATTCAGAGTAGGCATAATCCAACCTTGGGAAAGCACATGGTTTGCCAAGAAAGATTATCCCGAATTCGTAGCAGAAGATGCTAAATTAAGAAAATTCATCAAGAAAAAACTATATGCAGCAGGCGTAGCGAGAATTCTTATTGCAAGAAAAGCTCAAAACGTTACTGTAACAGTTGTAACAGCTAAACCTGGTATAGTTGTAGGACGTGGCGGTCAAGGAATTGAAGAATTAAGAGCTGAAGTTCAAAAACTTATCAAAAAGCAAGTTACTATTGATGTTGTAGAAGTAGCTAGAATAGATGCAGAAGCACAGCTTGTTGCTGAAAATATTGCTCAACAACTTGAAAAACGTATAGCATTCAGAAGAGCAATGAAACAAGCAATGCAAAGGACAATGCGTTCAGGCGTCCAAGGTATTAAAGTTATGGTATCAGGTCGTTTGGGCGGAGCTGAAATCGCTCGTTCTGAGTGGGCAAAAGAAGGAAGAATTCCTCTTCAAACACTTAGAGCCGATGTAGATTACGGTTTTACAGAAGCGGATACAATGATGGGTAAAATCGGCGTAAAGGTTTGGGTTTTCAAAGGAAACTTAATGCCCGGCGAAATGGCTGATAAAAACATCAAATCTAAAAAAATCGGTGGTGGCGTTGAAGATAAAGCTATCGGAAGACGTGGTAAAAGAAGACCGAGAACAGACAAAGTAGAAGAATAATTAGGAGCGAAAAACAATCATGTTAATGCCCAAAAAAACAAAATATCGTAAAAAAATGAAAGGGAGAATGACAGGCTCTGAAACTCGCGGAACAACGCTTGAATTTGGCGGTTTTGGTATTCAAACTACTGAGCCGGCTTGGATAACAAGTCGTCAGATAGAGGCTGCCAGAAGAGCGATGACTCGTGAAATTAAAAGAGGCGGTAATGTATGGATTAAAATTTTCCCGGACAAACCAATAACCAAAAAACCTGCCGAAGTTCGGATGGGAAAAGGTAAAGGAAACCCAGAATATTGGGTAGCCGTAGTTAAACCAGGAAGAGTGTTGTTCGAGTTGGATTATCCTGATCGCGACGTAGCAGTAAGAGCATTAGAGCTTGCTGCACAAAAACTTCCTATCAAAGTAAGAATCGTTGAGAAATAGGTGACATTATGAAGATACAAGAAATCAGAGAAATGTCAGTAGAAGAACTCGGTAACAAAGTTGTAGAACTAAAGCAAGAATTGTTTAATCTCAGATTACAAAAAGCAATGCATAAGCTTGAAAATACAGCTAAAATTGGCGAAGTGAAAAAATCTATTGCACAGATAAAAACAGTAATTACAGAAAAAAGCAATTAAGGGGTTATAAAATGCCTAAAAAAGAAAAACAAGGGATCGTAGTAAGTTCTAAAATGGACAAAACAGCAGTTGTGAAAGTTTCAGAATTTGCGCCACACCCAAAATATAAGAAAATTATAGAAACAACAAAAAACTACAAAGCGCATGATGCTAAAAATGAATGTCAAGAAGGCGATGTAGTTAGAATTATTGAATCAAAGCCAATCTCAGGCGACAAACGCTGGGTGATTGAATCTATCGTAGAAAAAGCAAAATAGTTTTACGATGGCAAACGCAATATGACAGAGTAGGAAATAACCTTCCTGTCCGCTATTGAAGACACAGATGTCCGTATGAAAAATCGGACGAGAAAAGGAAAAAGGAAAATGATACAACAAGAGTCAAGATTAGTAGTAGCAGACAACACAGGTGCTAAAGAGCTGTTGTGTATCCGCGTTATGGGTGGTTCAAACAGAAATTTTGCAGGTGTTGGAGATGTTATTGTAGCTACAGTTAAGTCAGCTACACCTAATATGCCGGTGAAAAAATCTGAAGTAGTCAAAGCCGTTGTAGTAAGAACAAAAGCTGATATTAAACGTGCAGACGGTTCAGTAATCAGATTTGATGAAAATGCGGCAGTAATAATTAACAAAGACGGTAATCCACGTGGAACACGTGTATTTGGACCGGTTGCCCGTGAGTTAAGAGATAAAAACTTTATGAAAATTATTTCTTTAGCTCCCGAGGTAATTTAGGAGAAACGACAATGATGAAAAGAGCAAAAAAATCAAAGATCAATAACAAGCTTCACGTTAAAAAAGGTGACAGAGTTATTGTTATATCCGGCAAAGATAAAGGAAAAGTCGGAAGTGTAAGTAAAGTATTTACAGCTGAAGCAAAAGTAGTTGTTGAGGGTGTAAATATGATTACGAAAGCAGTAAAAGCAAACCCTATGGCAGGAATCCAAGGTGGCTTAACTAAATTTGAAGCACCTATGAACTGTTCAAAAGTTATGCTTTATTGCCCTTCTTGTGAAAAGGCTACACGAGTTAAATATGATGTGGTAAATGATAAGAAGGTTCGTGTTTGCAAGAAATGTGGCGAACAATTAGACGTATAATTAATGTATGGGCGAGTTAAGCCGCTTATGATATAGCAGTTTGAACTCGAATTCTACTTAAGAAAAGGAAAAAGAAATGACAATTACAAAGAATCTTAAAGAAAGATATGAAACAGACGTAAAAAAAGCGTTAATTGACAAATTTGGTTATAAAAACGCACATCAAGTACCAAAGTTATGCAAAATTGTTATTAACATGGGTGCTGGTGAATGTACGCACAATTCAAAGCTAGCGGAAGTTATTGTTAAGCAGCTTTCAAAAATAGCAGGACAAAAGTGTGTTATAACCAGAGCAAAAAAATCAATTGCAACTTTTAAATTAAGAGAAGGAATGCCGGTAGGTGCAATGGTTACATTGCGAGGTGAAAGGATGTATGATTTCTTGCAAAAGTTAAATTGCGTAGTACTTCCTAGAATTCGTGACTTTAGAGGTGTATCCGGAAAATCTTTTGATGGTCGAGGAAACTATACTCTAGGTTTAAAAGAACAAGCTTTGTTCCCTGAAATTTCTTATGATGAAATTGATGTGGTTCAAGGTATGAATATTTCTATTATTACAACAGCAAACACAGATGAAGAAGGCAAGGCTCTTCTCGCTGAGCTTGGTGTTCCGTTTAAAAAATAATTGAACAACATAAATTATTTATGATAAAATAAAAACAAACAAAAAGGAGATAAATCGTGGCTAAAAAAGCGATGATAAACAAAGAACAAAGAAGAATGGAACTTGCATTAAAGGGTAAATATCCAAAAGTAAGACTCCATAATCGTTGCTCAATCTGCGGTCGTCCACATGGATATAACAGAGACTTTGGATTGTGCAGAATACACTTGAGAGAAATGGCTCATAGAGGCTTGCTCCCAGGTGTAACAAAAGCAAGTTGGTAAGATATTTATTTATTTTAATAAATTTCTAACTATACTGCATGAAAATTCACGTAAGTAGTTAGTTCACAAGTTTTAAAAGAATGCGTGCCTTGAAGTTAAGACCTAAATGGTTAGAAAAATTAGGCATAGAGCGGTAAAATATCGCACTGTAACGAAGATCGTGAAATCGCAGATACTTTTAAAACTTTGTTGACAAAAGAAAAGGAAAAAGAAATGAACACAGATCCAATAGCAGATATGCTAACAAGAATCAGAAACGCAAATACCGTTTCTCACCCAGAAGTATCTATGCCATCTTCTAAACTTAAAGTTGAGTTGGCAAAGCTTCTTAAGTCTGAAGGAATGATTTCTGACTATGAAGTTAAAGATGCAGGTAAATTTAAAGTGTTAAACATTGTTTTAAAGTACGATGCAGAGCACAAACCTGTTATTACTAATTTAAAAAGAGTTTCAAAACCGGGTTTGAGAACATATTGTAAATCAAAAAATCTTCCGAAAGTATTAGGCGGATTAGGAATTGCAATTGTTTCTACGAGCAAAGGTTTGTTGACTGATAGAAAAGCAAGAAAAGAAAATATTGGTGGTGAAGTATTGTGCTACGTATGGTAGTTCGGTGCTTAACTATCGAAAATTAAGTTTGTATATAGATTATGCAAATTAGGCGAAAGCCACAAAAGAAAATAATTAAATTGGAGATAAAAACATGTCACGTATAGGTAAATTACCTGTAGCTATTCCAGACGGCGTAAAAGTTACAATAGAAGGTCATAAAATTACAGCAGTAGGACCTTTGGGAACTGAAACTTTAGAATTATGCCAAGAAATGAATATTGCACAGGAAGAAAATTCAATCATTATTACAAGAACAAGCGACGACAGAAAAGTTAGAGCGTTGCATGGTTTGTCAAGAACGCTTGTAAGTAACCTTGTTAATGGTGTAAAAACAGGTTTTGAAAAGAAACTTGAGATTAACGGTGTAGGTTATCGTGCAGCAATGCAAGGAAAGGACTTGAATCTTACTTTGGGTTATTCACACCCTGTAATAGTTGTTGCTCCTGAAGGGATTAAAATTGAAGTAGAAGCTAATACTAAGATTAAAGTTTCAGGTGCTAATAAACAGCTAGTAGGCGATGTAGCTGCAGAAATCAGAAGCAAACGTCCACCAGAAGTATATAAAGGCAAGGGTGTTAAATACGCCGATGAATTTATTAGAAGAAAAGCTGGTAAAGCAGGTAAAAAATAGAGCTGCATAAGCTAAGTTCGTTGTAGTTTAGCAGTGTTTTAGCAAAGAGCTAAACTTTAGATATAGATAAATTGCCCACATAATCTTTTCGTAAAATACGTTAAAGATTGGGTGAAAGGAAAGAAAAATGATTAAACAATTAAATAAAAAAGCACAAACAAGAAAAAGACATCAAAGAATAAGAGTTAAAATAGCAGGAACAGCTGATTGCCCGAGATTAGCAGTTTATAGAAGCACAAAACATATTTATGCACAAGTTATAGATGATGTTAAAGGTGTAACTATAGTTTCAGCATCGTCTAATGACAAAGAGCTTAAAGAGAAGTTAAGTCATGGCGGAAATATAGATGCTGCGAAAATTGTAGGTGAGGCTGTTGCCAAAAAAGCAATTAAAGCCGGAGTGAAAGATGTAGTCTTTGACAGAGGCGGGTTCGTTTATCATGGACGTGTTGCAGCGTTAGCAGATGCAGCTCGTGAAAATGGTTTGAATTTTTAATTATTATAATATTTATAAACAAGAGGCACCATATGGTGCCTCTTGTTGTGTTTAGTAATTCATCGCATCTTCCTCAAGAACTCGCCCTGTGCAGAACCCTTCACTCCACCAGTCTGCATTATTTCTATTAACATTTTCTGTAGTACAGTAGTTGTTATTTCTCCAGTAGTCGTTTGGGTAATTGTATATATCAGCATATAATTTTGAGCCAAAAGGAACAACAGTGCCTTGAGGAATACCATAGAGACTTTCGTAGGATTGGTCTGTTATTCTAAATCTAAATATGTCTCGACCTATTTGATTAGGACCTTTAAAACCGTTTACGTCTACAATATAGCTGTATCCATTCCATATCATCCCGTCATTTGTAAAAAAATATGCTCTGCTGGCACCATCATCTACAATATTGCTAGCTTTTCTGCAGATCTCATCAGTTGAGCCGTAATAACACAATTTATTAATTTTAAACTGTTTAGATAGCAGATATGCACGTTTGTTGCTTATATTTCCATTAAACTCCTGCCCATCAATGTTTTTATTGTCATTCCACCCTGCACAGTCAAAATCTCCAGGGGAGCAGCCTTGAGTAATAGGAATCATTTTAAATGCATTTTGAAGTTGAGAGTAGGCTTTTTTAAGCCCAACAACATAGGTGTGTTTTTGGTATTTCGAGATTAAAGTAGGAATAGTTAAAGCAGCAATAACACCAATAATAGTTAGAGTAATTAATGTTTCAGCTAAAGTAAAAGCCGCTTTTTTAAGATTTAACTTATTATATTTAATAAGTTTTTGATTAACGCCAACTGTAAAAGCGGTTTTAGTGCTGCTAGTGATATAACTGTCAAAGTTCATATGATACCTCCATATTCAAATAAAAATATTTAACTAAAAAAGAGAATAAAAATTCACACAAAAAATCAAGC
>CASDWY010000005.1 GCA_949284985.1 uncultured bacterium
CTGAATTTGTTAATAAAACAGATTTTAATAAAAAAAGATTTAACCTGAAAAAAGCTGCTTTTACTTTAGCTGAAACTTTGATTACTCTCACTATTATCGGCGTTATTGCTGCTTTAACTATTCCTACTTTAATCTCGAAATACCAAAAACACACCTATGTTGTTGGACTTAAAAAAGCCTACTCTCAACTTCAAAATGCTATGAAGATGATTCCTATTACTCAAGGCTGCCCTCCTGGGGATTTTGACTGTGTTGGGTGGAATGAATATGGGCACTATGATGAAAATGGGCAATGGGTTAGTGACGTAACAAACATTGAGGGGCAGGAGTTTAATGGAAATATACACAACAAACAGACATATCTTCTCTCTAAACAGTTCAAAATTAATAAATTGTGTTATGAAAATTCAAATGATAAAATGTGTGAACAAGCTCGTAATAACATGCATATGGGTTCCTATCCAATAATTATTACAAATGATGGAACGGCATATAGTACTTTTTATGGGTACGCAGTAGTTGATGTAAATGGTAGTCAAGGACCTAACAAAGATGGCAGAGACATATTTTACTTTTCTTTTTCTAATGATTACGCAGTAATACCTTGGGGATCAAAATTGTATGCTGATTTGTTCGATTCAAGATACTACTGGAGACTGTACAATACATGCAATTTCAAATCATTAGATTATGGCAATTGGGATGCACGCTACTGCACAGGACGGGTGCTTGAAGAAGATGCGATGAATTATTAATTCATGGGACAATAATTCCATAAATTATAAACAACATTGAGAGATAATCAGATTACTCAGCAAAAAACCTTTGTCTGAAAGTGCATATCCTTTAGGTGTTTTGTAAAGATGTCCCGTATCTAAAAATTTTACTACTGAATCACCATGCATACGATTGAAATCATAATCAAATTCTGTTTTTAGTTCGTTTACATCTATACCCTCAGACTTGCGAAATCCCAAAAAAATCTTCTCTTGACGTTTATCTTCCTTACTTAATAAAATTTTGTTTTGTTTTTTACAAGGATTTTTTATATACAAATCCAAATCTACTTGATTTTCATACCTAATATTATTTTCATACCCATGCGCACCACAACCAAAACCATAGTACGTATTAGCATTCCAATAATTTAAATTATGTCTGGAGAAATAATTTTCACGAGCAAAATTGCTTATTTCGTACTTATCATACCCTGCGTATCTTAAAACATCTCCTGCAAGAAGATACATATCTGCTTGCAGGTCATCATCTGGAAGATTTTTCGGTTGTTTTTCAAAAAAACAAGTTCCCTCTTCAATTTTTAAGCCATAAAGTGATATGTGCTCCACACCTAAACTAATTGCTCGTTTTAAATCCTCCTCGAAAAAAGCCAAAGACTGTCCAGGAAGTCCATATATTAAATCCAGGCTAATATTTTCAAAACCTGCCTTTCTTGCATTTTTAACCGCTTTTTCAATATCCAATGGTGTATGCAAACGCCCTATAATCTTAAGAGTCTTTTCGTCAAATGTTTGTGCGCCAATACTTAAACGATTTATTCCTTTTTCTCTAAGCTTGGATAAATACTCCTGCTTTAGATTATTTGGGTTTACCTCAAATGTAACCTCTGCATCTGTATCAAACTCAAATTTATCCATTATAGAAGATACTTCTTGAATACTTAACAACGACGGTGTTCCACCACCAAAATATAAAGTTTTTATCAATTCTCGCTGATAAAACTCTTTTATCTCGCTTAGCAGGGCCTCAACATATTCTTTTTTTCTTTGAAGTTTACAGTAAGAAACAAATGCACAATAATTGCACTTTTGTACACAAAAAGGAATATGAATATAAACATTATTAGTCATAAAAAAATATTATCACAATTAGCCACTGCGGGGAATGTAGTTTTTTAGGATTTGGGCAAGCATTAAAAAGTAATTTATATAGGAGAAAAATTATGCAGAGCTACCCAAATGTAACATTCAACACAAATCGAGCAAAAGATTTTTTTCTGGACAAAATTTCTTTCACAATAGGTCCGGTAGAATTAAAAAACATGATAAAAAATGACTTAAATCACTTTAATTTAATCGACCTTAGAAGTTATCAAGACTATATTGACGGGCATATTCCATATGCAACACATCTTCCGCCTGAAGAACTTGAGCAACATTGGAATATGTTTGACAAAGACAAAATAAATATTGTTTATTGTTATAATCCTTTCTGTCACCTTGCCGCAAAAAACGCTGTACTAATCGCTGAAAAAGGCTATCCTGTTATGGAGCTTTGCGGAGGATATTATGCCTGGAAAGACTTTTTTAACTTCGATATTGTTACAACTGATGCTGAAACTGAACACGATTTATAAAAATAGCCCGCCTTACTTGGCGGGTTTTTGCAAAAGTTCCCCTTATAGATTATAATCAGCTTATGAATAATTTAATTTTGAAAGCTGAAAAAACACATTCACTAAACAAAGAAGAAATTACATCTATTCTATCCAACAACAATATAGACAATGTGCTTTTTTCATCAGCAGATCGCGTAAGACAAAAATATGTTGGAAATGAAATTTATTTGCGTGCATTAATTGAATTCTCAAATATATGCCAAAACAATTGTCTATATTGTGGGTTAAGAGCACAAAACTCTCAAATACAAAGGTATGCATTGACAGAAGAAAAACTTATTTCCACTGCTCAAATTGCAATAGATGCAGGATTTAAGACTATAGTTTTACAATCTGGTGAAAGCTCAGCAATTAGTACAAAAACCTTGTGCAAAATTATAAAAAAAATAAAACAAAACGACATAGCAATTACTTTGAGCATTGGTGAAAAAGAATATAATGAATACAAAGATTTAAAAAATGCAGGAGCTGATAGATTTTTATTACGCATTGAAACATCAGACAAAAATCTTTACAAAAAGCTCCATCCAAATATGGATTTTGATAACAGAATCAGATGCCTTAAAAACATAAAAGAGCTTGGTTATGAAACAGGAACCGGCTGCCTTGTAGGTTTGCCTGGACAAAGCATTGGCTCCTTGGCTGACGATATTCTGTTTTTTAAATCTATTGATGCAGATATGATTGGAATAGGTCCTTTTATTCCTCACCCTCAAACTCCCCTATGCACAGAAAGTAAAGGGAGTTTAATAACTGCTTTAAAAGTTATGGCATTAACAAGACTGCTTCTCCCTTTTTCTAATATTCCTGCCACTACTGCAATGGAAACAATTGAAGCACAAGGACAACTTAAAGCTTTGCAATGTGGTGCTAACGTTATAATGCCAAACGTCACTGATGAAGTCTATCGCAATAAATACGAAATTTATCCAAACAAATCTGCTTGCGGCACTACAATCAATAACTTTAAAAAAATACTTGCTTGCAAATATGCACCAACAGGGCGTACAATAAAAATGTCCAAAGGTAATAGCTTAAATTACACAAAAAAACACAGATAAAGGTGACAACATGAAGATAGCTGAAAATATTTTAGAATTAATAGGGAATACTCCCCTAGTTAAAATAACCAAACTGAATAAAAGTGGAGTTGCAACCATTGCCGCAAAACTTGAATATTTTAACCCTGCTAACTCCGTAAAAGACAGAGTAGCATTAAACATGATAAACACTGCTGAGAAAGAAGGCTTGATTACTCCAGGGGAAACAACAATAATTGAGCCAACAAGCGGTAATACAGGCATAGGATTAGCCCTTGTCTGTGCAGTAAAAGGATATAAGCTTATTTTAACCATGCCTGAAACTATGAGCATAGAACGAAGACTTATGGTAAAAGCTTTTAACGCTCAAGTCGTTCTTACTGACGGTAATAAAGGAATGAGCGGTTCGATTGAAAAAGCACAAGAATTAGCTGAACAAATTCCTAACACTTTCATACCGCAACAATTTTGCAACCCTGCAAATCCGGCTGCTCACAAAGCTAAAACAGCTGAAGAAATATGGAAAGATACTGATGGTAAGGTTGATATAATAATTGCAGGCGCCGGAACAGGCGGAACAATCTCCGGTATTGCACAAGCACTTAAAAACAAAAACTCTAAAATTAAAGCAATAGCTGTAGAACCGGCTTCCAGTGCAGTACTTTCAGGCAACCCCCCGGGCATTCATAAACTACAAGGAATTGGAGCCGGATTTATTCCTGAAACTTGTGATACATCCGTTTTGGACGAAATATTCCCTGTGTCAGACGAAAACGCTATGTCTACCGCAAGAGAACTTGCGCAAAAAGAAGGGATTTTAACAGGTATTTCCGGCGGTGCAGCTCTATATGCCGCTCTTGAAACTGCTAAAAAACCAGAAAACAAAGGAAAATTGATTGTCGTAATTCTCCCAGATTTTGGAGAACGTTATCTCAGTACAGAACTTTTTTCAAACCTCTAATATAAACTTAAATTTTAAAAAATTTACTTACAAGTCCTTCTATTTTCTGTGCTGAATGACCATCTCCATAAGGGTTTTTCTTTACATCAAACCGAGTTTTACTCTTTGGCTTAGAAAGTATTGCACAACTTTCTTCTATGATTCTGTCATAATCTGCTCCAACAAGTATTGAAACTCCTGCCTTGACACCTTCGGTTCGTTCTGTCTCATATCGCATAACCAATGTAGGACAACCAAACGACGGTGCTTCTTCTTGAATTCCGCCTGAATCTGTAAGTATTAGCTTTGCATTTTTCATTAAGTACACTAACATCGGATAATCTAATGGAGTCAGAAGATGTATGTTTTCTAGCATACCCAAACGCTCATTTATCTTATTTTTAACATTTGGATTGGGGTGAACCGGTATTACAAACTTATGATCTGAATACTTTTGCGCAAGATATTTTATGGCATCAATTATACGGTCGATTCTCTCTCCATGATTTTCTCTGCGATGCACTGTTATAAGAACAAGGTTATCATCTATGGGAACATTTTTCTCTTCAAAAAACTGTTTTGCAGATGAAATAACCTCATTTGACAAGCAAAATAATGCATCAATAACTGTATTCCCAACAACATGTACTTTCGCTAAAGGAATATTTTCATTTAGAAGCGCCTTTTTGTTAACTTCCGTAGGTGCAAAGTGCAACTCAGTAATTCTTGATGCCATCTGGCGCATAGCTTCTTCCGGAAATGGTTCAAATAAATCATAAGAACGCAAACCTGCCTCTACATGAAAAACAGGTACTTTATTATAAAAACTAACTAACGCCCCGGTTAAAACAGAAATTGTATCTCCCTGCACAACAGTAGCATCTAATTTATTCCTTGAAAATACGTCTTGAAGTTTATTCAAAATTCTGGCTTGAACCTCTGCCAAACCTTGGTTTTCTTTCATCACATCTAAATTTACATCTGCTTTAAGTCCAAAATATGAAAGCGTCTGATTAGAAAGCTCTTTCTGCTGCTCTGTATTGCATATTATTACATTGTACTTTTCAGGGTACTTTTTTAATTCCAAAATAACAGGTGCAAGTTTTATTACTTCCGGACGAGTTCCAAAAACAAATAATATATTTTTAGTCATAATTTTAACCTTATACTATATACTTATTATCTTTTTTAAAATGGCGTATAATGCCGAACGTTATAAAGTATATCACAAGCAAAATAGTCATTTGTACCCAAGGGTGAATAAAATTATAAACTTGAAAAACTTTATACAATGCCAACATAGGTATAAAACACACAACTATATGCATAATTCTCCTATATGGTATAAGCCATTCTAATCCCGGCATAACAATTATAATACTTGCCAGAAAATATAGTGCGTTAGTAATAAGTGAAGCTACTCCTGCACCAACTATACCAACCCTCAATATTAAAATATAATTTAAACCAACTCCAATAACTCCGGTAATAACCTTTATTATAGTATTAATGTAAGTTTTTTTGCACAACATATATTGCATAGTTGTATACTCTGCAAGACTTAAGAAAAAGCAAGCCCAAGAAAGATAAGGGATAAGTATATAGGCGTCGTGAAACTTAACATTAGCTAACATTGTTATATCCTTTGCGTACAAGGAAGATAAAACAATCAACGGAAGAGAAACTAAAAAATAATACCCTGTAAGCTTGGATATAATTGGTCTAACATCTTTTTTATCTTCATACATATTTATGATTCGGGGAAACGCCGCAATGGTAAAAACAGCAAACAATGTCATCAAAATTGGGAATGTAAGACTATAACCGACCCCAACAATGCCTGCTTCTGCAAATCCTTTTAAATGTTGAAGAATAAGCTTATTACTCTGTGTAATAAACCACATACTTGTGGAGGCTATCGATATTGGTATACCGTATTTAATAATAGATAACAAAGTCGATAAAGAAATGGGTTCTAATTTAAAATGCTTTAAAATATTACTTTGGTAAATCAGCAAAATATCTATAAGAGATATAGAAATTGCCATACCCCACAAAATAGAGGCTCCACCAAGATGTAAATATTTAATTATAATAACTGAAATTACTATGGTCAAAATTTGGTTAACTATTGTTGAAATAGTAAATGCACTAGGTTTAATTTGTGCTCTCAAAATTTGAAACAACAATGCACGTATTGCAACAGGTATAGTCAAAAAGACAATTCCCATAAACAAAGAAGGAGGAATGCTAAAAAATACATAAAAATTATGCCTAAAAATAAAAGCAGTTAAAAATAAAAAGAAAATATTAGCACTTAAAAGCATAACCAATATAGATAAATAATTGGAGATTTTATCATGCATTTGATGTTCTCTGAAGAACCTAAGCCCACTAAGTCCTACCCAATCTGAAAAGACAACACACAAAAAAGATAAAACAGCAACGGACACAATATAAAGCCCATATTCTTCTCTAGAAAGTAAGTTTGTATAAATTGGAATAAGAACCGTATTACCAAGCAAACCACAAAGTTTTGAAGGAGCATATTTTAACATATCTTTAAAAATTTCCTTCATAGGAATAGCCACTTCAGTAATATATTTATTTACATTCTCACTCATAAACTCTCAATACTTTGTTAAATTGAACTCACCACAGAATAATACCATATAATTGTTTTAAAAAAAAGTTATTAATATTATAGATAAAGGAATAACAAATAATTGTTTTGTGACAGACATAATTTCTTGATTTTTTAATTAATTAGTGATACGTTAATAAAGCAATTAAAAAAGCTTTACAATATATATTCTGGGTCCGTAGCTCAGTTGGTAGAGCAGTTGACTCTTAATCAATTGGTCGAGGGTTCGAATCCCTCCGGGCTCAGTTTTTACTACCCTCTTAGATATTCCGGCTTATACAACACTTTTTTTTGATATTTAGTAAACATATTTGAGGTCTAATGAGATTAAAGCACTTTCTATCATATTTATGATTTTGTGAACTTCTAATACTTTTGAATGAATACAGCTTAGAAAAATTAAACTATAATTAGCTTGTTTAGTATTAAAATTTTAATAGAAAGGATTTCTTATGGATCAAAACACAATTATTATCGGTGTAGTTGCGGTAGTATTAATTCTTCTTTACGTAATGTACACTTCTCTTATTCAAAAAAGGAATAAAGTATCAGAAGCGTTTTCAGCAATAGACGTTCAATTGGAAAAAAGATACGATTTAATTCCTAATATTTTGCAAATTGCACAAAAATATATGGAACACGAAAAAACTCTTTTAGAAGAAATTACGAATTTAAGAACACAAGCAATGAATCTTCCCAAAGACCTTAGCAATATAGCTGAAAAAATTTCATTAGACACTCAAATTGCTTCAAAGATGGGTCAATTTATGGTTGCGGTTGAAAATTATCCAGATATCAAGGCTAATCAAACAATGATTACAGCGATGCAAACATATAATGAAGTGGAAGCGCATATTGCTGCTGCTAGAAGATTTTATAATGCGGCGGCTCTTGAGCTTAAAAATGCTGTTGAAATATTCCCATCTTCTGTTCTTGCAAGCATGCTAAATATTAAAGCAGTTGACTTCTTCAAAGCAGAAGAACAAGCTAAAAAAGCTGTTAGTGCAAACGATTATCTAAAATAGGGGGTATAAATGGATTCATCTGCTCAATATATTGAAATAGAAAATAAATTTAAAAATCAATTTTATAACTACCTAACTCCAATATTAAAAGAATTTGAACCAGAAAGAAAAAAAAGAATTGGATATATTATATTAACTATAGTTCTGACAATTATAGCTGCTATAGTGTCCTGTTTTTATTTTGCTTACTATGAGTTTTCAGGTTTTGTTGTTGTCGCATGTGTTGCAGTAATAGCTGTTATAATAAAGACATTTGAGAAAAAAATCAAAAACCAAGTTATGCCGCATATTGGCAAATGCTTCGGTGATTTGACCTGGCTAGATTGCAACAATTACATCATTGAGGGATTAAAAGAATCTAATCTACTGGCTTATTATACAAGCAGTTTTACAGATGATGTTTTTGTTGGTTCGCATAATGGTGTACAATTTGAAATTGCAGAGTCCAAACATACAAAAACTAGTCGTGACCGCGATGGAAAAAGAGTTACCGAAACGGTCTTTAATGGTGTTATTATAAGATGTGCAATGAATAAAAACTTTACAGGTAATACTATAATAGTACCGGATTCTCTATTACACATTTCACCTAAGTTTAAATTAAAACGAACAACATTGGAAGATGTCAATTTTGAAAAGAAATACGATGTATTTACTAATGATGAAGTAGAAGCAAGATACTTAATTACAACAGCATTTATGGAAAGATTGAATAACATAAAAGTAGCGTTTAATACAAATAATATATCTTGTGCGTTCTATGGGGACTCTATTTATATAGGAATGAGCTTACGTAAAAACTTATTTTCGATTGGAGCCCTAAATAAAGATATTTGTGACTTTGATCAATTTTATAATATGTTTAAAGAAATTTTGTCCATAATCAAGTTAATTGACTACTTTAAATTAGATCAACAAACCAGATTATAATTATAAAGAAAATGAACAAATCTACTTAGCAAATATCAGAAAAAATATTGACAGACAAGATTCATTTGGTAAGATAGAAATAAGTTCAAAGGGGGCTTAGCTCAGTTGGTAGAGCATCTGCTTTGCACGCAGAGGGTCAGGAGTTCGAATCTCCTAGCCTCCACCATTATAAATATAGGCGATTTTAGCAATAGGCTGAAACGCCTTTTTTATTTTAGGATTTATTAAAAATTTATTGAAATTGCAGTTAAACTATTTCTTGACGATTTTGCAAAAATATGAGATAATCAATCAAATGGTTATTATTATTTATGGGAAAAGGATAAGGTGGTAGTATGAAAAAATTTCGTGGCTTATTAGCCTCATTCGGTGCAGTCTGTGTGATTAGCGGAGCAGCTTTTGCTGTAGAAGAGCAACAAAGCCAAGCATATTCACATCCAACAATGTTTGGCTCAGCATCCCAGCAAACAGTTTCAACAGACTCAACTTATATCGTAGGTGGAAAAATTTTAAAATCTGAAAACAGACTCGGTATTAAAAACAAAGAAAATGTTGTAGTTGCCTCATGGGCAAAAGATATTCTTGCTACAATTAAAGACAACACTTCAGCAAAAGTTTGGAATCCTAAAATGCCTATATTAAGATCAGAATTAGCTGTTGTGTTGGCAGAGGGGTTATCCATTAAATCAACTGCAGACTCAAAATACACAGATATTAATGATAATTATTGGGCAAAAGCCTGGATTGACAAAGCTTTAGCCGCAGGTGTTATGATTGGTTACCCTGATAATACTTTTAAACCCGATCAACCAATTACCAAAGCAGAAGTCTTTGCAACTATTGCACAATTAATAGATGTACCAACAGACAAAAGCTTAATTATCCCTGAGTTCAAGGGTAATCAAATAAAATATATCCCTACCTGGTCAATTGCAGCAACAAAAGAGGTTGTAGCATCTAAACTTCTTGATGATGTTCCAAACCCAAACAAAATTGCTAATGACGAGTACCTTTCAAAAGAACAAGTTGCTTTCTTAGTTGGCAGCTTGAGACAAAATTTTATATATAATTACAAAAACGGAGCTACTACAGAAGCTTATACTCCGACTTGCATAAGCATAAAATTGGATGAAAGATTAAGTGCAAGAACTTCTAATGTCGGTGAAAAATTTACTGCCACAACTACAGAAAATGTAACAATAGCAGGTCAGTCTTTTGCGGCAGGCTCTAAGGTAAAAGGTGAAGTTATAGAAGTTTCCAGACCAGGTCTAAAAAATCCGGGTTACATTAGAGTAAAATTTAATGAAATTACAAATGATGATTCTTCTTTAACATTCCCCAAAAATATCTCAGAAGCACAAGCAGATAAAATTAAAAATCCAAATTTTGCAGCAAGACTCATAGGTGCACCTTTCTCTGCTGCAGGTAGAATTGTTGGTGTTACTGGAAGAACTATTGGCTCAGGTGTTAATGTTGTAGGAAGCGATTTAGAACAATTTGGAGATCAAATATCTAATACTTTCGTAAATACATTGTCGCTTCAACCTAAAGCAGGCTTAAGAAGTCTTGGAGGAAGTATAATTACTCTTGGAAAAGGTATTTTTGATATTGGAAAACTTCTTGTTAGTGGTGTTTTTGGTGTAGTTTATGAAGTAACTGACGAAGTTAAATATCTTATAATCCCTAGTACCTCTAATAACTCAAGCCTAAATCCAGGTGAAGAACTTGTAATTGTATACTAAAATTTAATACTTAATAAGGATAAACGGAGAACGAATATCGTTCTCCGTTTTCCTCTGCAAATAGGGGAAACTAATTGCAATTCTTTTTTAAAAACATCGGGTCAACAGTCCAGATAGTTATACCATAGAGTGGTGTAATTTTTGAAATTTTACTTATATATTTTTCGTCTTTGCTTTTATTTTCAACTATAAGCACTATACCCGCCTTTTTCTTTAGCATATAACTATAATACAAACTTTGCCCTACAGCTTCGCTCCATTTATTAGCAAAATCAAATTCAATAGCATATTCAGGTAAAACGCAATCTACTCTTGACTTGTCATCCAAGTATACTTCAGTTTGCCCACCCATTATACTGCACCACTTTTCTTGATATACTCTTTCAGGATAAAGCCTAGTTGCCGCCAATGTATTTTCGCAAGAAAAACTTAAACATCCCCAAAAGATACACAAGAACAAATAATGTTGAATTTTCATAGTAATTATGCTATATAATTTTAGCTGCAAAATCTATTACCCAACTGGCTAATATTTTTAATCATATTTATTAAAAATAAAGGGGGACTTCCCCCCTCTTGAAATCCTGTTTTAACAAATATTAAGCTTATCTTACTAAAAAATCCGGCTTGATTTCTATTAATGCCAAAATAAGTTCAAACTTGTTTTTTACTCTAAACTTTGCATATAATCGACTTAAATGCCACTGTAAAGTTCTGTAGGATATTCCAATGTGCTCCGCAAGAGTTTTTAAATTTGGTAATTCCTTAATTAAGTAAATAATCTCTTTTTCTCGTTCTGTTAAAATAATTTTTCTGTACATGTTTCCTCACTGTTGCCTAGTAATAATAAAAAAACAAAATTATAAATTTTGTATATTTTGTTACAAAACCCTAAATCTGAATATTGTCATGCTATAATTAGATTGTAAACCAACTATTGCCATATGTCAATACATAGTTTACAAAAAGTGAATGGGATGATACAAAAGTCAAGAAGGAAAAACTATGCAGCTTATTGAAATTATTAGAGATGTAACAGGATTAACTCGGCAAAAAGTAAGTTATCAGGATATCGCAAATGCTTTAGGTGTATCGCGTCAATACGCACACCAAATAAAAGACAAAGATGTTTCAGACGAACAACTAAAGAAAATTGAAGAATACTTTAACGTTAACATTTCAGAATCAGATTACAAAAATACAGTCGGTTATGTAAATGATTGTGTTGCAATAGAACATATTCATATAAACCCAAGTTGCGGTCATGGAACAGCAGTTTATTATGATGCGGAGATTACACCTGTTAAACTTGGAACGCAGCTGATAAGAGATATTTTAAAAGTAACATCCCCGGCAAATTTAAAAATATTCAAAGCTTCAGGAGATAGCATGGCGCCAACTATTGAAGATGGTGATATTTTACTGGTTGACGTGGGCAGAACAGATTTCAACAATGGCGGTATATTTTTATTAACTATCAATAACGAATGGTTTATAAAACGACTTAGATTAAGAATTAGCGGTGAACTTGAAATAATTTCAGAAAATTCTGCAAAATATGGAGCACCTGAAGTTCTACATCCGTATGATGAGGTAGAACTTGTTGTAAAAGGACGAGTTATTAAAAACCTAAGCAGAGGTCTATAGCTTATTTATTAGCTTGTTTTAATGCAGCACTGAGAACGAGATTCTTTATTTTTTCGTTTTTAGATTTAACTGCTTTTATAATTGCATCGTCATCTATAACCGCACCTGAGTTTATAAGCAACTCAGCAATATCGTATTGTTTTTTTGCCAAAGCAGCGTATATTGGTGTTACACCATCGCACATACTGTTTACGTTTGCATTATTATCTACAAGAACTTTTGCACAGTCATAACACTTTTTGTTGATTGAAAAAACAAGAGGAGTTACGCCTATAACTTTCAATTCAGGATTCGCACCATTTTTAAGCAAAGCTTCTAATGAATCAGAACGTTTTGAGCCGATTGCCAACATTACAGGTGTCAGTTTCATTTGAGTTGTATCAGGATTCATTCCGGACTTTATGTATGCTTCAATAAGCTTTGTATCCCCCTCATATACAGCATTCATAAAATTTGTTTTCGTATATTTTTGCACAACTATAACTTGTTGACGATAGTATTCAGAAGTTTTATCAACATTTTTATCTGTTATTTCATCAGCATAAGCTATATTTAGCGACATAATTGCAAAGCATAAAAATACAATTGACAATATTTTTTTCATGTAAAAATCTCCTCATACAATATTATAAATTTATTTTAGCAACAATTTTCAAAGAAAGCAAAATTTAAGGAAAATTTAAACTTTACGCAAGTGCAGTCAAGAAAAATTTTTAATTAAAATTTTGGGATACACGAAAAATGATTCAAGCTAACTAATTGATTTATATAATTCAAAAGCTCTAATTACTTTAGAATTATTTTGAATTTGATAAATTTTTACTAACGCCCATTCGGAGACAGAATCCAATTCTTCTTTTTTAATATAACCGGCGTCATAAGAAGATCTAAGAGCTTTATCAATAATATTGTACAATTTACGCAGAGTACGATTATCCATTCTGTGGATTGGTCGTGAAAAATAATCCGCCAGACCTCCTGAATTATCTTCAAGCGTTTTGTATAATTTTTCAAGAACAGTTTTGACGTCAGAGAGCTCATGCTCCAAAAATGATGCGACTTGATTTTTTGTTCCATGTCTGTATACATATGTTTTAACTTTGTCGATATCACTGGTTCTTTGAGCGTCTTTAAGACTAAACTCATTTTTTATTATAGATTCAATATATTTATTTACTTCTTTTTGCTCAATACCTAAAGACTTTGCCAACAAAATTTTATCACCTTTTTTAGTAAAAGAATTTTTTATTGGTCTAAATCTGATTAAAGGTCTATGCTTCATCAATTCTTTGAACTCCGTCAGAGTAATTTCTTGTTTCAGAGTATCATTTACAAGAGAAGAATTATTTTTTATAAATTCAGCTTTTTGTTTATTTGTAAGTTGATTAGATTCCAAAATTTTGTAAAGCTGGATAGAATCTAGATTATAAATTCCATTAATTGCAGAAATGTTATTCATACTACCAAATTAATTTTTAGTTTGAGTGGTGGGCCCGGAGAGACTCGAACTCTCACAGATTGCTCCGCTAGATCCTAAGTCTAGTGCGTCTACCAATTTCGCCACAGGCCCTTTTGTCATGCGTAAAATTTGTAGTTCTGTATCAATAACTTACCCTAAACCTTAAATTGCGTCAAGTATTAGTTTTAAATCTTTTTTATCTATTATTATATTGGCGGCTTTTTTCAATATAGGTTTGGCGCAAAAGGCTATTTTTGTTGAAGCATGTTTAAACATACTGATATCGTTTGCTCCATCTCCGACAGTGAGTGTTTCAGCAGGTGTAATATTTAAAAGTGTTTGAAGTTTTTTTATTATTTCTCCTTTGCTTTCACCAAACATCATTTCTCCGCCTACCAACCCTGTTAAAAGTCCGTTTTTAACGTGCAAAATATTTGAAAATTCTGCGTCTATGCCAAGGTTGTTACATATTGGGATTGTTGCGTTTTTAAATCCGCCTGAAAGACATACCACTATGTAACCTCGTTTTTTTAGCTCAGAAATTGTTGTTTTGGCTCCTGGAGTTAATGGGAGATTTCTGCAAATTTCATTTACCCTTTCAAGCCTCATTCCTTTTAGCAGGCTTATTCTTGTTGTTAGGCTTTCAAAAAAATCTAATTCGCCTCTCATTGCTTTGTCTGTTATAGCTTTTACTTTTTCTACTATTCCAAAATCTTTTGCTAAAAATTCTATCGTTTCCCCATCCATTAGGGTTGAATCAAAGTCAAATACTGCAAGTTTTAATTGATTGTTCATTTATTTTGTCCAAGTTTCGGCAACAAGATTATAATCTAAGCAACCGTATACTATTTTTGCTTTTAGGTCATTTTCTATATAAATTATTTTAGCATAATTTATTGTTTCTGCGTTATAGTCATTTTGGGTTTCCTTTGCCGGGATTTTTCCGATTAGACTACTACCTTGATAAAAATTTATAAAGAATTTTCCTTCTTTCGTTTTTGCTGCCAGTACACGATAAAAGCCTGGTGTAATTACTTCATTTTTTACAAAAATTGTTTTAGGAACGAGCAGTGTTGGATAATTTTCGGCTAATTTTCGTAAAGTTGTTAGATTAGTTTCGTTAATATTATTTGGGTTTATGGCTTCTCCAACCTTTTTCTTAAATTTTTTTTCTTGTTTTTCTTTTGATTTTTTTGTTCTTTGTTCTATAATTTTTTCGAATTGTTCGTCTGTAATAATTTTTTGCCCATCCCAAGCGTCTTGCATTTTTCCAATATCGCTCCACTCATCAGAGCTGCCTGAATCATCTGCAGCTAAGGCAGAGGTGCATATAAGAAAACTAGTAAAAAGTATTAAAAAAAGTTTTTTCATATTATTATTTTAATAATTTACAGTAGAAAGTAAACCTCTGTTTAATTGAGAAAGATTAAATAAGCCTGTTATTATTTCTTAGTATAATTGGCAAAACTTTCTTATTAATATAAAATCAATTTATGAGTTTAGTTACATATATTTTCAAAAGATTATTGCAAACAATTCCACTATTAGTAATAGTGTCATTGATAAGCTTTTTTTTAATAAGACTTAGCCCTGTGGATCCTTTAGCAGAAATAAGGCTTAATCCGTCTATCTCTCAAGAGACACTAGATGCAGAAATAAAGCGTTTAGGGCTGGACAAGCCTATAATTGTTCAATATTTTAAATGGGGTAAAAGCTTTATAACGGGTGATTTGGGTGTAAGTGTTACGGGCGAAAAAGTTTCTGATCGTTTAAAAGAACGTATTCCAAACACATTATTACTTGCAGGTGTTGTTATTTTGCTTACTTGGCTGGTTGGTATACCGTTGGGAATTGTGGCGGCTTTAAATTGGAAAAAGCCCATAGACAGGATACTAACAGTTTTTTCAAGTATTGGTATGGCTATTCCGTCGTTTTTCTTTGCATTATTATTATTAATTTTTGCGGTTAAAACGAGTTGGTTTCCTACCGGAGGGTTGACTTCTTTTAATTTTTCGGGTTTATCAATAGGGGGAAAAATAGCGGATATTATATGGCACCTTGTTTTACCGGTTACGGTTTTATTTACACTTTCACTTTCTGGACTTCAGAGACAAATGAGGGGAAATTTGCTTGATGTTTTGGGTGCTGATTATGTTAAGTTTGCAAGAGCCAAGGGACTTTCTGAGACAAAAGTCGTGTATAAACATGCTCTTAGAAACGCTATAAATCCAATGATAACACTTTTGGGCTTTGAGTTTTCTTCTTTGTTAAGCGGTGCAGCTTTGACAGAATTTGTTTTTCAATATCCTGGTTTAGGAAGGTTAATATTAGAAGCGGTTTTAAAGTCTGATATTAATCTTGTTATGGCTTCGCTTATGATGGGGACTATAATGTTGATATTGGGTAATTTAATTGCAGATATTCTTCTTAAAATGGTAGATCCTAGAGTGAGGATAGGCTGATGAAAGAAGATTCTTTGTCTGTATTCTCTTTTAAGGAAATATTAAAGCAGCTTTTTAGAGATAAGTTTGCCTCTATAGCTTTTATAATTTTAATTTTATTTTATTTGTGTATAGCATTAGCTGAATTTATTGCCCCTTATTCAAAAGAATTTTCGGATAGGAGTAAATCTTATGCGCCACCTAGTAAAATATTTACAATTGATGAGCATGGAAAGTTCTCGAGACCATATACATATAATTATGTGAGAGAATTCGATGAAGATACTTTTGATGTCGTTTATAAGTTAGATAGAACAAAAAAATATTATATTAAACTATTTAATAAAGCTGAACCATATAAATTATTTGGTATAATACCGACCACAAGACATTTGTTTGGTGTGGAGCCTGGTGGGTCTTTATTTATTATTGGTACTGATATAAATGGTAGGGATAATTTTTCAAGAGTGCTTTATGGCGGTAGGATATCACTTACTATAGGCTTTCTTGCTTTATTTATTTCTTTTCCTTTGGGGATGCTCTATGGTGGGTTGTCAGGATATTTAGGCGGTATTGCGGATAACTTTATGATGAGATTAGCTGAGGCAATTATGTCTATTCCAAGTTTTTACTTGTTAATTATTCTTGCAGCGATTTTGCCCTCTGGGATGACAAGTATTCAAAGATTTACATTGATAATAGTAATTTTAGCACTTATAGGCTGGGCCGGGTTTGCCAGAGTTATAAGAGGAATGGTTTTGTCTATCAAAACACAAGATTTTGTTAAGGCCGCTGAATCTTATGGTGCATCAAAATTAAGGATTATAACAAAACATATTTTGCCACAAACTATAAGTTATGTAATAGTAGCAATAACGTTAAGCGTGCCTTCATATATATTGGCAGAATCAGGGTTGAGTTTTTTAGGACTTGGAATACAACAGCCGGATGCTAGTTGGGGAAATATGCTTAAAGAAGCACAGGAGTATATAAATATAGTTTCAAGACCTTGGCTTTTGACTCCGGGATTTTTAATTTTTATTGCAGTCTTATCATTTAACTTAATTGGTGATACAATAAGAGATGTGTTAGATCCAAAAAGTAAGGTGAGATAGGAAAAATATGGAGTATTTAAGAATTGACTTATTAGCAAAAACTTCAAACATTATGTTTTGTATTTTGTTATCTTTTATTTTAGGTTTTGCAATAGGTTTGGAGCGCGAATATTCAAATAAATGGGCAGGACTTAGGACACACATATTGGTGTGCGTTGGTTCATGCGTGTTTACTATTCTTTCGATATATGCATTTCCGGTGCTTATGGCTGATAATGCTACGTCTACAAGAGATTCTGCAAGAATTGCGGCACAAGTTTTAACCGGAATAGGGTTTATTGGTGGAGGTACAGTTCTTCGGCATGGCTCTTCAATATATGGGTTAACAACTGCATCTACTTTGTGGACTGCTGCGGCGATAGGAATGGCGTGTGGAAGCGGATTATATTGGTTAGGGGTTGTTACTACAATTTTATCTGTAGCTGTGCTTATTTTGGTTAGAATTTTCGAGAAAAATTTTATAGGAAAACATACCTCAAAAGCTATTAAGCGTTTAAAGGTTAGTATTACTTGTCCTGTTTCGTTATCCGATGAAGTCTTTAATAAAATTATGCAGAACTTTTCTACTATTGTGGAAATTAATCGTAAACGATATGACAAAGATACTTATCAGAGTAAGATAGTATTTGTTTTTGAGTCAAGAGAAAGACATCCTATCCAATTTATTAATGATGTTGTTAGTGAAATAAAAGAAATAAATAATGTATCAATAGTGGAATTAGATGAGTAAAGGTAAAAAAATTTCATATATCGAATATTTTAAGACTTCGATGATAACACTTATAGTTCTTGTTTTTATAGCAACTGTAGTGCTAATTTGTACGAGGTATAATGTACAACATCAACTTTCTGATGATGATTTGGCACTGCAAGATGATATGGTCGGATATTTGTTATCAAAATATAAGTATCAAGAAGAGGTTGATAAAAATAATGCAACTGTAAACTTAAAACTCGGTCAGTTATATGAATTGCTTGGCTCATATAAGCAAGCGGAACAAGAGTATATTTTGGCATTGGAAAAAAGAAACGGTAATTATGATGCTGCTTCTTTCGGACTTGCCGGAGTTTATTTGTTTGAAAAAAAATATGATCAAGCTGAAACACTGATTAGTAGTTTAAAAGATGTTTCAAAATATTCAGCCATTTTAGGAAAAGGTAAATTCTTTAAAAGTTATGGCGATGCTCTTTTTAATGAAGGTATGTATTTAAAAGCTATGGAGCAGTATGATAGAGCATATTTTTATTTAGAAAAAATAAATAATTCACTTATAAAAGATGTTGAATTAGCACGATGTGATTCATCTGTTGCATTGGCCGATAAATTTGTTGCTGAAAATAAAGTGCCTCAAGCAATTGAATTCTTAAAGGAAAGCGAAGACAGATGCAAAAATTCTTTAGTTACATATAAGCTTGGTATTTTGTATTTTGATACAAATCCTGAAAAAGCAGTTGACTTGTTTGAAGAGGTGAAAAAAAAAGATCCGTCAATTATAAATTACCAATTATATAAACGATTACTTTTTTCCTTAAAGACTCAGTTTATGTATGCAGGAAATGTTTTAAAAAGTGAATTGTATGATGCAAAGCTTGCGAGATTACGTTCTTATATGCAAAGAAATGTTCTGCAAGCAGAAGAGTTATTATTTTCGGATTTTGATTTTGCAGTGAAAAAATTTCCTATTAGAAATGAGTATGATGTAATATATAAATTTAGTATTGAAAATATTACAAATCATAATATTCCAAAGCTTTTTGCTATAGTGGAATTTTATGATAAAAAAGGAACAAAGTTATATGAATATACTCAAAAAATTACAAAAGGAGTAGAAGGATTAAAAGCAGCTTCTGGGAAAATAGAAACCAAAATAGTTATAAAAACAAAAAAAAATATAATACAGCAATTTGATGAAATAACTATACGTATGTACTTGACCAAAAACGCTAAGGTGTCAAAATTGTTATATTCAAATAATAAATTGGACGTTACAAAGGGTAAAAAAAGCGAGTAGAAATATTTGTAAAAATAATGAAAATATGGTAAAACGAGTATATGGATAAGCAAATTACAGAAAAAGAACCATTATATGTAGATATTCCGCCAACTCAGCTGAGAAATAGAAATGAAAAGTTTAGAAAAGCAAAATGGATTCCGTTTTGGGTTGCTGTTGCGGATTATGTTTTTGCTAAAATGCTGAGACATAGGTTTTTTGCATTAAGATATAAAAATAAAAGCAGGTATGATAATGGAATAAACCCTGATTACCCTTGTATTTTTTATGCACCGCATTGTAATTGGTGGGATGGAATAGTTTGTTATAATCTTTCAAAAAGTGTATTTAAGAAGCGTATAACAATGATGATAGAAGAGATGAACAGGTTTCCGCTTTTTAATTATGCGGGTGCTTTCCCTGTTAATAAAAAATCAGCTCAGTCTGCAATGATGGCATTAAAGCATTCAGTAGAGCTTTTATCAACAGATAAAACAAAAAAAATAGCTTTATGGATTTTTCCTCAAGGGATAATTCGTCCGCCACATTATAGACCAATTGAATTTCAAACTGGCATTGCATATATTGCTCAAAATGTAGCTAAGATGGTAGGCGGTGTTAATTTAGTGCCTTTATCTTTTGAATATTGTTTTTTAAGAGAACATAGGCCAGAGGTTCTCGTGGATGTTGGAGAGCCTATAGTTTTGACCTCGGCAAAGTTTGATAGGCATGAATTTACTGCTGAGTTGGAAAAAAAGTTTGATGTATTGTGTACAGAACATTTTAATATGATTTCTGAAGGGCAAGTTACGGATTATGAAATATTGTTTAAACAAAAACTGCCTTGGTATAGAGAAATTGAAAAATATTTGAAAAGCCGCGGATTTAAGTTTAAACAAAATTCAAGCTCTTCAATGAGATAGAGTTAAAAATTGTTAAGATGTGTTTCAATTTTGGCTTCTAATGCAGTTTTTTGGCATTTATTTTAGTTAATCGAACTTATTATTAATAGTAAGGTAAGGTTTTTGTATGCAAAATATGACAAATCAAGTTATGAATACAATTCCTCAAATACAGATGCCTGCACAAAATACGCAAAGCGTACCTGTGCAGCAAAATGGTGTGTATATTCCGGTTAATGTTCCGCCACAAACTCCTGGAAACCAGTCAGCTGGGGTTAATATAATAATATATAACCCATCTGTAAATCCATCGGCAGGAACAGTAGCTAATTCAAATAACAGTTACAATATGCCTGTAAGCGCTGCTCCGTACGCAAACAATTGTGCAGCTTGTAACGGTTCAGCTAATAAAGGAGCTTCTTCTGCAGCAGCAGCTTCAAGTATGAATTCAGCTAATCCTTATAATTCTTCAATGTCTTATCCGTCAAATTATTATACTAGTTCGCCAAAGAAGGCTTCTTCCGATGAGGTTGCAAGGTCTTATTTGGCAAATACAACGCTTAAAGAAACAGTAAAAGAAGCACCGAAAAAAGAACCTGAGTTTCATAAAGAAAAAATTGTACAGTTGACGGATGATTATATTAAAACTTTGGAAAACTATTTGAATAATCCGAACGCTAAAGTTCGTGAAATGGCAATCAAAGAAGTAATGGAGAGATTTAAAGAACACAAATCCAGATATACGGATATAGCGTTAACAAATCTTTTAAATAAAGCTCTCCAAGATAAAGCAAAAACAGTAAGGTTTGTTGCACTTGCTACGCTTGATTCGGAATTTGCAAGGGGTGATAATCTTACGGTTGATATATTAAATAAAATGCAGTCTTCAAGTGCCGTTTATGGTGAAGATGCTATATTGGCAGCAGATATACTTTTGAAGATGTCAAGAAGACAGGTAGAAGTTACGGTTCCAGGTCCAAAACCTGAAAGTAAAAAGAAAGAGAAATAAGTTATGAATATTGCAGCAATATGTTCAAAAACAATAGGTATAGTAAGTGCAGGTTTAATAATGTATGATGCACATAAAAATGGGCAAATAATGAGCACTATGAATGCTAAGCAAAACATTGCAGATACAATGGTGGATCAGTATATTCAGTCTAATAATATATCAAAACTGAGTACAGTTGAAGCAAATACTAAAAAAGCATGGTTTAGATTTGTTATGGATGATAATATTAAAGAGCCGATAGATTCGACTATAGGATATGTTAAAGGCTTTTTGGGAAGTGTTGTAAACGATATTATTCCCGCAGTATTTGCGACAGGAGCGATTGTCTTTGGTGGTAAAAAGTTACCGACTGTGGGTAAATTGTGTTCGTTAGGGCTTATTGCATATGGTTTAAAATATATGTTATTCGATATTATGTCTTTGGGTAAAAGGGATTATCTAAAGGAAAAAGTTTAAGTTTTGAATTATAAAATAAAAATGAAAGCCGACTTATTAATAAGTCGGCTTCTCTCTTAATACATTAAAATTTACTTATTTGTATAAAGGTATCATATTTGGGAAGATTAGTTTAGGTTCGTATTTTTGAGGATTTACTTTGTAGAACACAGCAGTGTTTTTGTCAGAGTTTAGAATTGATATAGCATTAAAGCCTGTTGAATCTTCTCTTTTAAGTTTATATTTGTTGTCTTCTATTACAACTTTATATATACCTTCATTATCACCAACTTTTTTGAATATTTCACCTTCTTTTAATCCGCCTTTTATACCTTCTTTCCAGTTAAAGTCATCTAAAACAATTCTATCAAGGTTTACTGCATTTGGTCTGTTCATAACGTGGTAATTATCAAGTTGAGCGCCTTGGGTAGTATATAGGCAGATTACTTGTGAGCCTTTGTCGTTATAACGGAATGTAGCTGCAACTTTACTGCCATCTTGTGCTGTTTGTATAGGAAGTGATATCGTATGACCGTTGTTTAGTGCAGAAAGTTCTTTTCTGTTTCTTAAGCTTCCTATTGCAGTCATTCTTTTGTAATAAGCATTGACAAAATCTTTGTTTTCTTTAAATCCTAAATCATTGTTTTGAATTGTATTATTTACCCATTCGAAAGGAACAGCGTTTCTGTTTTGTTGAAAATCATTATTAGATTTTGTTTCATAACCAGAAGAACCTTCTTTATCTCCTACAAAGTCGGTAGGAGAGCCTGGAAGAGTAACTAACATTTTATATACTGTTTCCATTTTATCCATAGCGGGTTCGAGTATATTTTGAAGAGCTTTAGCTTCATATTCTTTTATTTTGTCGCTGTTGTAGCCAAGATATTTAGCTTCTTCAAATACGTGTTGAATTGCATGTTTAAAATCTCTTGTTCCAAACGCATCCGGATTAAACTTTTTGCCTTTGAATTGACCTTTTACGAGATTGGCTATAGCATTTCTTAATATTTTACTATTTTTTTGTTTTAGATAATCTGCATGTTCAAATTCAGCATCTGTTAGAGTTGCGCCAATACATTCGAGTGCATAAATAATTCTTTCACCCATAGCTACAGCTTTTGAGCTAATTGTTTTTATAGATACTTGTTCGTCATATCCAAGATTGAGGACTCTTCTTGCTCTGTTTAAGTGTTCTTTATTTTCAAAATCAGAGTGGAACAGTGCCATATCAAGACCAAATATATGCAAAACTCTTGGTTTGTCGTGGTTACCTACAAATGTATAAGAATTTGAAATTGAATCATCCGGGTATTGGAATAAAAAGCCATGACATTTTCCAGACCAACCATGAATAAGTTTGTTTGGAATGTTGTGAATATTATTGAATTCATTGGCATTTCCATCTTCAGAGTTGTTTGCGAAAAGATCCTTTAACATAGAGTAGAAAAACATGTAGTTTGCAGTATTGTTCAAACCTGTTTTTTCAATAAATTTTGTTTCTGCGTTAATTTCATCGTGGAATTTGCCATTTGGATTTTTTATAACAGTTTGGAGATCTGTAATTTCAGCTGTTGTAAAGGCGTGTTTGTTTTCTTTTGTAACAACGTTCTTGAATTTACTCCAAAAATCTATAACAGCCGAAAATAATTCGTCATCATTGTCATTTCCGGTTCTAATTGCGTCGATATTTGCAATATCTTTGGCAGCATCAATTCTCCAACCAAGTCCGGATTCTGTTTGGTCGACTATTGCTGCAGCCATTTTTACGCTAACTTCATTTGTATCTTTTATTCTGTTTACAATATATCTTATTAATGTTTCTTTTTCTTCTTCTTTTCCGTTGAATATATTTTTAAGTCCTTTTTGGAGTTTTTGGATAGTTTTTTGGGCTTCTATTTCTGGAGAACCTTCTGCTCCAATACTTTTTAATGATATTTGATCTACTTTAGCTTGAGAATAATCTATTTTTTGGTTTATAGGATCTATAGTTATTTTTGCCTTTGGATTAAGTGCTTTGACCATTCCATATTTCATCAGATCGGGCATCAAAAAGGAGATAACAAATTTTCCATAATCTGTTATTTCTAAACTTCTATGTTTAAAGATTTTTTGATTATTTGGCATTCTAAAATCAACCCAAGTAAGCAAATCTTCAATGTAATTTGTAAATTCATTGTTGATTACATCGTCTGTTTTGTTATATACATTTGAGTATTTTGTTGGAGCAGGACCTTCATTAATATCTCTTTCTACATACATTTCATGTCTTTTCTTAAAGATGTCACCTTCTGTTGTTCCTCGTTTAGTTATATATGGTGAGGCTAAAACAGCTGTTAAATCCGGTGCAAAATCTATTGATTCAAGAGGAAAATCCATAATTTGGCTTTGTATGTATGGTTTTCTCCATTTTATGAATTCCATTGTATTTAAGTTGTTAAAGACATATTTATTGGAGATAACGTTTTGAATAACTTTATCAGTCATTACTTCTTTAGTTCTTTTAGGTAGATTGCCAAGTTCAACTTGCTCTGCTATTACCTGTTTAAATCTATCAACTAAAGATAATTGAGGTTGGACTGTGTTTTCTGACTTTATAGCGTCTTTAAGTGTATTTGCGGCAAATTCAGTTTGTGTATTTGCAACTAATCTTGTCCAATATTGTGCTGATTTTAATGCAAAATCTTGTACTTGATAAGTTGCAGCTATAATATCTTTAGTTTTTTGTTTTTTCTCATCTATATCAGTAAATTTATTTAAATAAGCTTGATCGGTATTTCCTATATAGAAATTAAGCTTAGCTATATCCATATTACCATCCCAAAGATCAAAACCGCCTTTGTCTTTGGTCTTAATTTTGAAATTTTCAAAAGATAAAAGAGCTTCAATAAGTTTTGTATTATTAAAAGTTAATTCTTTTGATGAGAAATTCTTTTTAACCTTTTTTACATTATTTTCAAAAGTTTTGGGGTTAATTTGGAAAGCAATCAGTTGAGTTATATCGTTATGACCTGTAATATCGTAGGCATTTTCAGTATTAGGTATTGAATATCTTTCTAAGAGTTTTGTTGTATCAGCTAACTCTTTATTTGTGACTAATCTTTTGTCGTAGAGTTGAATAAATGTTGGTTTTTTTGCATCATAATCTCTATTAGAGTCAAATTTTAATTTTCCGTTTTCTTCAATTAAAATATTAGGAGAATTTACTAATCTAAAGCGGAAGTTTTTTCTGGCTTGCGGGTTCGCAGGAATAAGACCGAGTTTAAGATCGGAGCTTAAAATTCCTGAAGCTTTAAACCAGTTAATAAATGGGGATTGCGCACCATGTTTAAGAACATTTTGAAAAATTGTACCTTGTAAACCTTGGTTAACAAAAGCGCCATCTGCAATAAAATTTATTCCGTTTTTAAATAATTCAATTTGAAGTGTTTTAAAATCGTCAAGAGTTCCCAATCCTTTATCAACTTGGTAGGGGTTTTCTGTCCAATAATAATGAGAAGAAGTTGTATCTCTTGTATAAGGAGTTCCTACAATTTTAGTATATCCTTCACGACTCCAAGTTGGAAGCATTTTAATTATACCAGCGAAATTACCTCCAAGCTTGTTTCCATGTGTACGAACAGCGTTTATTGCACGTTGTCTTTCTATAGGATTGAATACAGGTTTTTTTGTTTGAGGGTCGAGATAGTATCCTGGTAAACAAATATCCGGCATAACTTGTTTTGTAAGCCCATTAATTGTTAATACTGCTCTGTTAGGTAAAATTAATGAATATGTGTCATTAGGTGTTTTGGCATTTGGATTTGTTTGAAGTCCCGAATCAATTTTGTAGAAGCTGTTATTTGGATTATTTTTTTCGGTTAGTTTAAATCTGTACCCTGTTGCTGTTCCTTTTTCTGTAAATAGATATTTTTCCGGAATGCTTATTCCTTCCGGCCCCATTTCATATGTAAGAACATTGCTGTCTTCAATTTTTTGCCAAATTCCGTTTTCTTCTTCAAAACCACAAAGTTCTAAAGTGGCTGAATATTTATTGCTATCATATGGAAGATAGAATTTGTGTCCTGTAAGCCCTTTATCTGTAGAGTAGGCGGTGTGCCCTTTGAAGCTTACATAGCTGTTTTTATTTATTGCTGGGGTAATTGTAATTGAAGTTTTCACACAAGACTCCTTTTGCATGCTTTTTTTTGTTTTAATGCTCCTCAAGACACTTTTTTGCTTTAGCTTATGGGCATTTTAATAAAAATTTACATTCTAGGATACAGATTGTAAATTTATATACCAAATAATAATACCTCATAAATATTTCTGTTAAAATAATAATAGAGAGAAAAACTGGGAGAAAGATGAAAGAACGAGTAGTCTTACTGGTTATAATTGCATCGTTGTGGGTGTTTTTGTTTATTTTTCAAAACTATATGCCTACATTTTGGGCTTTGGTTTTTTTGTGTTCTTTTATGGTTGTTTATGCAATATATATGCAAATTGCTTTTAAGCATCAAAAACGTAAGTTGAAAAAAAAACCTGTAGAAATTAATTATAATTACAAGCCGTTTGTGTCAATTTTAATTCCCTCTCACAATGAACAATCTGTTATAGCAAAAACGGTGGAAAATGTTTTGAACCTTGAATATCCAAGATTTGAGGTAATTGTTATTGATGATAGAAGTAGTGATAACACCGGTCTTGTAATAAAGGAATTAGAAGAAAAATATGAAAAAGTTACGGCAATGATTAGACCAAAGACTTCATTTCCTGGTAAGTCTGCGGTGCTTAATGATGCTATGTCTATTGCAAAAGGTGAGGCTATACTTGTTTTTGATTCAGATGCGAGAGTAGACAAGGATTTTCTTACAAATCTTGTTCCAATGTTAGAACAAAAAGATGTTGGTGCAGTACAATCAAGAAAAGTTATAATGAATGCATCGTATAATTTTTTAACAAGATGTCAAAATAATGAATATGCAATGGATACTCATTTTCAAGTAGGTCGAGATGCCGTAAAGGGTGCTGTAGAGCTAAGAGGAAATGGTGAGCTTTTAAAAAGAGAAGCTTTGGTTGATATTAATGGTTGGAATAATTATACAATTACTGATGATCTTGATATGTCAACGAGGATGCAGATAAAAGGGTGGGATGTGAGATTTTGCCCGGATGTTTGCGTGTATGAAGAAGGGGTTACAAGGTTTTTTCCGCTGTTAAGACAGAGACGTCGATGGGTTGAAGGTTCCATAAGAAGGTATCTTGAAAATTTTATAGACGTTTTATTCTCGAAAGATATGTCACTCCGAGTAAGTCTTGATATGACGGCATATATAACAGAGGTTATTATGCCGTTTTGGGTTATGTCTGAAATATGTTTTCAAGCATTTAGAGTTATCAAAGGTTATGAAAATAACATATTATCTTCATTGTTTGTACTTTTTTTAATAGGTGTTTGCTTTTGGCTTGTTGCAACATACAGTATAAAAAAATATAATAATGAAAGTCTTATAAATAGTATATTTCAAGCTGTTGAAACCAGTGTTTATTTAATTATTGTTTGGTTTCCATTGGCAATGTTTATTGTTTATAAAATAATTTTTATGAAAAAGTCTATGAATTGGGGAAAGACTGATCATGGTAGTATTTTACAGCAAGACAACAAGGTATTTGCAAATAAGTAAAGGATGTTATAAGTATGAATTCATTAAATCAAAATATTAAACCATCAACGTTGAAAATTAATAAAAATGGTAATTTGGAAATAGGCGGTTGTGATTTAACAGAGTTGGCTGATAAATATGGAACTCCGCTTTATGTTATGGATGAAACTTCGCTAAGAGAAATTTTACGGCAGTATAAGGATGCGTTTAAAGATTATCCGAACATTAACATGATGTATGCATCTAAAGCTTTAATGACTCAAGGTATCGCAAGAGTTGTAGATGCAGAAGGGTTTGGTTTTGATGTTGTTTCTGGCGGTGAAATTTACACTGTTTATAAAGCAGGTGCGGATATGTCCAAAACTATGTTTAACGGTAACAATAAATCTGTTGATGAAATTGGGATGGCTATTGAACTTGGGGTTGGTCGGTTTTCTGTTGATAATTTTTTGGAATTGTCTTTAGTTAATGAAATTGCTAAGTCTAAGGGGAAAATTGTTGATATTTTGCTTAGAATAACACCGGGGATTGAATGCCATACTCATGAATATATTCAAACAGGACATTTGGATAGTAAATTTGGTTTTGATCTTACGCAAATCGATGAAGCCATTGGATTAATTAAGGATGAATATAAAAACCTTAGGCTTAAAGGATTGCATGCGCATATAGGTTCTCAAATTTTTGAATTACAAGTTTACTATGATGAAGTAGGCGTAATATATAAAGAAATAAAAAGAATTAAAGATGTATATGGCATTGAGCTAACAGAGGTTAATTTAGGCGGTGGATTGGGAATCAAATATACATCTGCGGATGTTCCACCTTCAACATATGATATTGCTAAAGTTATCATAGAATCTATAGAAAAACATGTAAAAGAATATGATTTGCACGAGCCCAAAATATATATAGAGCCTGGCAGGAGTATTGTCGGAACAGCAGGTGTGACGCTTTATACTGTTGGAAGTTCAAAACAGGTTCCACAAGGCAGAAAATATGTAGCTGTTGATGGAGGAATGGCTGATAATCCTCGTCCATCTATGTATCAAGCCAAATATAGTGCTGATGTCGCAAATAAGCCAAATGCAACTGATAAAGAAATTGTAACAATTGCAGGAAGATTTTGTGAGTCAGGTGATATATTAATTAAAGATATAGAGCTGCCAAAGCTTGAAGAAGGCGATATTTTATGTGTATATAACACAGGTGCTTATGGGTATTCTATGTCTAGTAATTATAATCGTGTATTAAAACCGGCAATGGTACTTGTAAATAATTCACAATCTGATATTATTGTAGAAAGAGAAACTTATGAACATTTAGTTAGTCTCGATCGTGTTCCCGAAAGATTAAAATCGGCAGGTAAAATTGAATAACTTGTATGCTTTTTTAATTTCACAGTTTAGCACTTTAAATTTCCATCCTAAGAATATTGTGGAAATATTTGTGTTAATAATTGTTATGACGCTTGGATATAGAAAGTATATTAAAGGAACGCATAGTGAAAAATTTGTAAAAGGTATATTTATACTTATTCTTATTTGGGTCTTTTCTGAAATGTTAATAAAGATAGATCTTCAAATATTGGGAGTTTTCTTGCGAACAATGGTTATGGTTATATCATTTTCGCTTGTTGTTATCTTTCAGCCGGAATTGCGTCGTTTTTTGGGATATCTTGGACAAGGCGGTTTTTTTGCCAAATATTTTAATAAAAATAATTCAGAAGCAGATTTGAATGTAATTCAAGAACTTATAGAAAGTGTTAAATATTTAAGAAAAACTCGTACAGGAGCATTAATAGTTCTTGAAAAGGAAGAGGATGAAAACACATATCCTGATGTAGGAACTCAACTTAATGCAGATGTAAGTCAAGAGCTTTTACTTACAATTTTTCATCCAAATACGCCACTGCATGATGGAGCGGTTGTTATTAGAGATGATAAAATTATATCAGCGGGAGTGCTTTTGCCTTTGACAGAAGATCCAAAGTTAAGTTGGAAATATGGAACAAGACATAGGGCAGCTATAGGTATGAGTGAAGTTTCTGATGCCGCATGTCTTGTTGTTTCAGAGGAAACAGGAGAGGTTTCGCTTTCTTTAGGTGGAGTCCTTAAAAAATATGAAGATTTAAGTCTTTTAAAACAAGATTTAGAAAAAATACTTGGTTGTGAGGATGACGAAGTAGAGGAAAAAACTGTATTTAATTTTATAAAGGTTCGTTCGCATAAGCAAGAAGTAAAAAAGTAAGGAATAAAGATGAATGCCATTGAAAAATACAAGCAAGTAAAGGTGTCTGCGGTAGTAAGAACAGATGATAAAGAGCAGTCTTTAAAAATAGCCAAAGCCTTGATATTGGGCGGGATAAATTTGATTGAAATTACTGTAGAAAATCCTGAGATGTATGATGTAATAAGAGTTTTGTGTAATACTACTGATGCATCTATTGTTGCAGGTGGGGTTATAACTGCAAGGCAGGCACATGAAGCTATAAACGCAGGTGCTTGTGCGATAGTTTCACCAATATTTCAACCGGGATTAGTAAAACTATGCCAAGCAAAAGATGTTCCGGTTGTTACAACAGCGACAACACCAAATGAAGCTTATCAAGCTTGGAAAGCAGGTGTTCATTTGATAAAAATTTCTCCATCTCATCAAATGGGTGGGGCGTCTTATATTAGAGATTTACTTAGACCAATGCCGTTTCTGAATATAATTGCCACAGGAAGCATCAAACTTGATGAGGTTAAAGATTACTTAGATGCAGGTGCAGATGCAGTTACTATAGGTAGAGATTTTTGGTTTAATGTACCATTTGACACAATTACCTCCAGAGCTAAAACAATAGTTGCAAAAGTTGAGGCTTATACAAATAATAATAAGTCTTAGTAAATATTTATTATTTCTCTTATTTTATCTATAACTTTTTGTGCTTCTATTCGAGCTTTTTTAGAACCTTCTTGTATAATTTCGTCAACGATTTCGGGGTTTTTAGAGAGTTGGTTTCTTTTTTCTCTAATAGGAGCAAATTTGTTGTTTATAATGGCTGCGAGATTTTTTTTGCACTCAGCACAACCTCTTATTCCTAAAGAACATTCTTGTTCGCAGCATTTTGTTTCTTCTTCGTTGGCAAAAATTTGATAGTATTTGAATGCAACTTCACATTGATCCGGGTGTCCTTTATCCGTTTTTCTCACTCTGCTGCGATCTGTAATACATTTCATTATTTTTTTGGTTGTTTCTTCTTCTGTATCAGAAATTTTTATATCATTGTGGAATGATTTGCCCATTTTTTGTCCGTCAATACCGTATAATAGCGGTACTTGAGTTAATTTGGGGAGTGGTTCTTTTAAAAAATCTGTTTTGTATATATTGTTAAATCTTCTTGCAATATCTCTTGTAATTTCCAAATGAGCTAGCTGATCGTTTCCTACAGGTACAATATCGGCATTAAAAGTTAAAATATCTGCACTCATTAAAACGGGATATCCAAGTAATCCGTAGGATACAGTATCTGTTTTGGCGCCAGAACCGTCGCCACGTATAATTTTTGTCATATCTTTTAGAGTTGGGTCACGTTCTACCCAATTTTGAGGAGTAATCATACTTAAGTAGATGTGAAGTTCTGCAGTTTGCGGCAGCATCGATTGAACATATATTGTTGATTTTTTGGGGTCAAGTCCTGATGCTAGCCAATCTGTGACTACTTCTCGTGTATCTGATTTTAAATTTTCTGTTTTGTCATATTTCGTTGTAAGAGCATGCCAGTCGGCTGCAAAAAAGTAACAATCATAATCATCTTGTAATTCTATCCAATTTGTTAGAACTCCCATATAATGTCCAAGATGGAGTTTTCCTGTAGTTCTCATTCCGGATACGATTTTTTTCTTTTTCATTGTGTTACCTCTTTGCTGTTTCTAAATATAAATTATCATAAAACGTTTGACTTTAAAAGTTGTGTAAATTATATTTGTAATTAAGATAATTAAATAAAAGGAGAGGTTCTTATGAACAAACGCTGGTATGATGTAGACCCTACGGTTAGCCTTGCAGTTAGTCTTTTAAGAAATTCAGATGAGTCAACACGCAAGGATTGTGCGTCATTTATTATAAAAGAAGCACAAAATAAGGGTGTTGTTATAAAGAATAACCTTGTTTCAGCTTTTGATTATGCTTTGCGTCGTTGGTATGATGACGAGGAAACTATATTTGAGGCTATGGAATATTTAAGAATTGCGCCTGTTGAAGTTCAAAAAGAATTAGCTTTCGATATAATAGAATATTTGGAAGTTTCTGCAGTCTAAATCGTGCAAATAAATGTTAACATTTAACTTTATTGTCATATAATAAGAATATGAACATCATCAAATTTATATTAACTTTGTTAGTATATGTTACTGTTAGCACTCCGACATATGCAATAAAAATAGGGCTTATAGACAGTGTTCCATTTACATATATTGGAACATCAACTCAGGGGTATATAATAGATACTAATACTAATAAGTCTATATACAGAATAGAGGCTATGAAACCATACAAGTTTAAAGCTAAAAAAAATGTGGTAATTATTGAAAGCGGTTCACATGAGTATAACTTGGGAGCTTCTATGGTACAGGTTCGACCTATTGATAATGGCTTTTGTAGTGTAAAGCAGAAATGGTATCGAGGTGAATTTATATTAAAAGCCGTTAATGGAAATTTAACGGTAATAAATAATCTTAATCTGGAGGATTATTTGAGAGGAGTCGTTCCATCGGAAATGCCTTCTAAATGGAATTTTGAGGCACAAAAGGCACAAGCTATAGCCGCAAGAAGCTATGCTATTGCGAATTTGAATAAACGAGGTTCTAGAGGATATGATCTTAAAGATACACCGGAAGATCAAGCATATGGTGGTGCTTCTAGTGAGACAAGCCAGACAAATAGGGCTTGTGATGAAACAAGAGGAATTGTAATAACATATGACCAAAAAGTAATTCCGGCATATTATTCAGCAAGTGCAGGAGGACATACAATTAATTCTGGCGATGTTTGGGCAAAAGACTTACCATATTTACGAGCTGTTCCATCTTTTGACGATAATGTTAAGAAAAATGGTCATGGTATCGGTATGAGTCAGCATGGAGCTAATAATTTGGCAGGAAAAGGCTATAATGCGTATCAAATATTAACGTATTTTTACAATAATGTTAAGTTTGGTAAACTAAACCCCACTTGGTCGATATAGCCTAAAAAGCACTGTTGGCTTGAGTTTTATTTTTGTGTAGGAGCTAGCTTGTTTGTTATCTTGGGTTGCGGAAAATAAAATACTTGTCAACTCTCGAAAAACAGGTATAATCGTAAATGTGATTTAAAAGGAGGTTCTTATGAACAAAGAAGAATTAGTAAAAGAAGTTTCAAAAGCAGCTAAAGTTTCTCAAAAGGCTGCAGCCGATGTTATTTCTGCAACATTGGAAACAATTCAAAAAACTGTATCTAAAGGTAAAAAAGTTACCTTAGTTGGTTTTGGTACATTTGAATCAAGAAAAAGATCAGCAAGAAATGGTCGTAACCCTCAAACTGGTGCTACAATCAAAATTGCTGCAAAAACAGTTCCGGCATTTTCTGCTGGTAAAAAATTCAAAGAACTTGTTAAATAAGTTTTTGAATTTAAGTTTGAAACACCTGCCACAAGGCAGGTGTTTTTTATATTTTGATTATATTTTAATTTTTTTCATCTGGATATAAGGGGGGTTGCTTGAGAAGTTTAAGAGCAATTTGGCAGTTTTGTATTAATTTATCGCAGTATAATTTATCTTCTTGACTAGTAAATAGAATTGATGTTTTTTTAACTGCAGTTTCAAACTGGTGAATAAAATCTATTGTTTGTGAAATTGTATTAAATAAATCGCCTTCGTATCTCATTGAGCCGGTTTCTTTAAGCATTTCGCATATAATATCCCAGTTTTTAGTATAATTTTTAGATTCTGCATTGAGTTGTGCCCACTTTTTAACAAAAATCATTGCAGTTGGATTTAGTGTTGCAATAGGAATAGATGGATTCATTAGTTTAGCAGCGTTTGAGTTGTATTTTTCAAATCCTTGATTAATTTTATTGTATGTATCTTCTGTTTTTTGGTCTTTTTTGCTTAGTTTATATGCTTCAAGTCCTAAGCGTTCTTGAGTTAGCTCTATAAGTTGTCTGTATTGAGATAAAAGATTGATTTCGTTTTTAGTTGTTTTAAGTTTATGGTAGAGATCTTCTATCTTTTTAGTTAGTTCATTTGAGCTACCAAACAAGGATCTTTCCAGTTCATTTTCTTCTATTGAAAGCAGAAGAGATTTTTTTTCGTTATAAAGTGAATAAATATTTTTTTGTATTGTTTTTTTGTATTGTTTATCAATAGCATCTAGAATTTCATCATTAGTATTATCTGCATTAAGTTGTTCACTAGAAAAATTGAAAGTATTTTTTAAAATTTTGTTTATAGTGGAATTGATTTTGAATAAAGTTGATTCATCCAGACGGATTGTATTTGTTGGGGAGTTAAAGTCTGGTTCGTTAATACCTGGTGGAATTGTCATAGCGGCAAGAATTCCAGCAAGATCTACAGGAGATAGGTTTTCAAATCTTTTTTTAAGAATCGCTTGTACTATAGGAATTTGAGGTTTCCCTTTTATTTCACTAATTAATTCACCTTTTTGTGTAGTACGGTATCCGTATTGAGTTTTTTTAAGAAATCCGTATATTTCCAGTAGAGTTGTGAAATCTTCAAAGTTTTTTATGTGTTCTTTGTATTTTGATTCTTTTTCTGTAGCCGGTAATTCAAACAGGCTAAAGGTTTTGTCCAGAATTCGGGTTAGTTGGGTTGGGTCTTCTGTTTTTTGATAAAATCCTGTTACGCTTGATGCGTCAAATTTGAAGTTGCTGTTAATGCTATTGGGTTTAGATTTCATAAGAGCTTTAAATAGGTTTTGTTTTGATTTCGAGTCGGAGAGTAAAACAACATATCCGACAGAGTCAATTCCTCGTCTTCCGGCTCTTCCACTCATTTGGTGAAATTCATTAGGTAAAAGAGGTCTAAGAAAACTTTCGTTGAACAAATTTTTTGGGGGTGTTCCCGGTTTTTGCGCATCAGACAATATAACTGTTCTGGCTGGCATGTTTATGCCTGCGGCAAGAGTTTCTGTAGCAAAAACTACTTTTATAAGTTTTTTATTAAATAATTCTTCTATTAGTTGTTTTTGGAGAGGAAGTATTGCCGCAGAGTGCGTTGCATATCCTTTAAAAAGGGCATTTTCGTTAAGCCCATTTGAATAAAAGGATTGATCTTTTTGATATTTTTTAAGAATTTCTTCAATTTTATGTTTTTCTTCTTTTGTTGTTAAGTCTTGTCCTTGAATTTCAGCAGCATTAAGCAGTTTTTCTGCAAATGCTTTACTAAAGATGAAAACAATAGCAGGTAGTTTGTCTGTTTGAGCAAGTGATTGGATTGTCTCAAGCATAACTAGAGGGTTTCGGCTGTTATTATTGGATCGTTTTGCATCTGTTGATTTAGTGCTAATATCTTTTAAAATAAATTTAAGTGGAACATGCCTATTTGATATAGGTACATCTATCAGAGAAGTTGTTTTATCTTTTTTTTCATTTATCCAATTTGTAATTTTTTGGTTATTTCCGACGGTTGCAGACAGAGCTAAAATTTGGGTTTGCTTTGGTGTAAACATTATGCTTTCTTCCCAAACGCTTCCTCTGTCAGGATCTCCCATGTAATGGAATTCGTCAAAAATTACTGTTTGAAGGTTATCAAGCATATTATTTCTTTTTTCAAAATAATTTGATGCAACCATATTTCTGTAAATTTCAGTTGTCATTATTACAATTGGGGCTTTGGTGTTTTCTTTTCTGTCTCCGGTTAGTATCCCTACATTTTTATTACCAAAAAGTTTTTTTAGGTCGTGGTATTTTTGGTTACTAAGAGCTTTAAGGGGTGTTGTATAAAAAGTTCTTTTACCTTCTTTGAAATTCTTTTTTATTATGAAGTGAGCTATAGCTGTTTTTCCTGTACCGGTTGGTGCAGTGACAATTGTATTGTGACCTTTTTGGAGTGCAACAGCAGCTTCAATTTGATATTTATCAGGTTTGCAGTTTGGAGGTAAAAGAAAATCATTAGCTTTGTATTGTGGCTCTAAGTTGCCAAAAGATATTTTCCCAAGTCTTGATTCAAAACCGGGTAGAGTGGTTGTATTTAGTATTTGAGGTTGTGAGCTTGCCGGGGTTAGGGTAATTTTTTGTTTTTGGAAGATTAAGGGGGTAAGCTTTATATTGTTATTTATTTTAAGTTCCATAGTTACTCCTTGCTTGAATAAAATGTGAACAAAAAATAATTTAATAATAATTACTTTAATTATTTACATTAGTTAATATTGTATACGTATTAAGAAATTGTTACCTATCAGGGTAAATATAAGATTAAAAATCATTTTTTTGCTAAACTAAATGTGTGTAGGAAAATAGAGTATGACGCTTAGCATAGATATATCATTAAGTACATTATATATGATCGTGGGATTTTTGGTTTCCATGTATTCATGTGTATCAAATGATGTTATTCAGACTCTTGGTACTTTTTTAAGTTCAAACAAAGATAAACCTGTATGGATGATATGGTTTTTTGCTACATTTGTTTTGGCGGTTACGCTTACAGTTGGATGGGTAGTTAATGGTGGAGATATGTCATTTGGGCGTTTAGAGCGTATACCTTTCCCTGAAACATTTTATTGGTGGCAGATAATTCCTCCTATAATATTGGTTTTTTTGACTAGATTAGGTATTCCGGTTTCGACAACCTTTTTAATTTTGAGTGTTTTTTCTTCAAATGCAGTTGTCGGAATGATTTTGACTAAGTCTATTTATGGATATTTTATAGCTTTTATTTCATCGTTTATATTATATGCAATTATTGCCAGACCGATAGAGCGTGTGTTTTTATTGAAAAAAATCACGCATGTAAAATCCTGGACAGTTGCAAAATGGTGTGCTACAGCATTTTTATGGTCATCATGGATTATGCAGGATGCTGCAAATTTGTTTGTTTATTTGCCGAGAAAAGCTTCAGTTTTGCAATTAATAAGTGTAATTGCCGCTTTTGCAATATTCTTGTGGGTAGTTGCATATAAACGTGGTGGTGAAATCCAAAACATAGTTAAGTTGAAAACAAATACACAAGATCTTAGATCAGCAACAATAATTGATTTGGTTTATACTGTGATATTAATTTATTTTCAAACGCTTAATAATATTCCTATGTCCACAACTTGGGTATTTATAGGGCTGTTGGCAGGTCGTGAAATGGCGATGTATCACAGATTAAGGTTTGAATCTCCTAAAAAAATGTATAAACACATAGCAAAAGATTTGACAAAGACAGTTGTTGGGCTTATTGTTTCAATTGTAATTGTTCAAGCGCTAGTAAATTTCCAAGCAATAAAATCAATTGTGTTAGATTTCTTAAGTTTATAGTATGAAAAGAATAAATTTATTAGATAAGAATACAATAAATCAAATAGCTGCGGGAGAGGTAATTGAACGCCCGGCATCTGTGGTGAAAGAACTTGTTGAAAATTCTATAGACGCAGGTGCAACAAAAATTGAGATTTTAATAAGCAATGATTGTCGTAATATTAGAGTTGCGGATAATGGCTCTGGAATTCATCCGGATGATATTGAGCTGGCTTTTGTTAAGCATGCTACAAGTAAAATTCATTGTGAAAAAGATTTATATGAGGTTCATTCTCTTGGTTTTAGAGGTGAAGCGCTTGCAAGTATAATATCTATTGCAAGAGTTACTGCAACATCAAGAATAAAAGATTTTGATTATGGTGTTAAGGTGGATTGTGAAAACTCTGAGGTTATTAAACAGAAAACCGGTTGTGCTATTGGTACGGTAATGGAGGTAAAAGATTTATTTTTTAATTTACCTGTTAGGTTGAAATTTTTGAAAAATCCGTCTACTGAGTTTAGTTATATTGTAGAAATTTCACAGTTAATAGCTCTTTCTAATCCTGGTGTTTCGATTGTTTTGAAAAATAACAATTCTGAATATTTTAAAACTTCAGGGTCGAATGATTTAAAAACAGCAATTTGTGAAATATATACAAATTCTTTTATGGATAAGCTTAAAACGGTTGTTAAAACAGATTTGTTATCGGGGTTAAAAATTTCCGGTTATGCTGCTACTCCTGATTTTACACGATCATCAAGAAAATCTGTTATAACATTTCTAAATGGTAGAGTTGTAAAGTGCCAAATTCTTTCTAAAGCCATAGAAACAGCATATAAATCTATGTTGCCGATTAAGAGGTATCCTTTTGTTATTGTTAATTTACAGATGCCTGTCGAGGATGTTGATATTAATGTTCATCCTCAAAAGAAAGAAGTGAGGTATAAGTCACCAAATCAAGTTTTTCAATTTGTTATGAGTGCAATTAGCTCTGCTATAAGTTCGTCTGTTTCTATTGATTCTAGCAGTTTGGGAGAAGAAAAAAAGATTATAGATATTTTTGCGCATACAAAATCGAGTATTGATGATGATGTAGTTTATTTTTCAGAAGAACAAATGCAGTCGAATATCTATAATTTGAATGAGGTGACACAAAAAACAGTGTTTGAAGCAAATACTGATGATACGTTTTTAAAACCTTCTCAAGTATCATCTGAAAAAGAATATCGTATTATAGGACAATATCAAAATACTTATATATTGATAGAATATAGTGACGGCTTGGAGATTGTAGATCAACATATTGCGGATGAAAGATACCGTTTTGAAAAATTGATAGAAGAGGAACATCCAGAGTCTCAAATACTTTTGTTCTCTGATATTATTCATGTTGAAGCGGACGAGGCTAATATATTAAAGGAAAAACTTTCTGAGTTGAATAAGTTAGGGTATGAAATTAATTTTGTAAATAGTGATGAGATTATATTTAAAAAGGTTCCTCAAGTTGTTGCGCATATTGCAGTAAAAGAGCTATTTGAGGACATTATAAAAACATTAAAGAATACAGATGTTAGAAGTTTTTATGAAAATATGATTACAAGCATCGCTTGTAAAGCATCAGTAAAAGCAGGACAAGAGCTTAATATGTGGCAAATAGAGGAGCTTATTGCCAGATGGAAAAAAACAAAAAACCCATACACATGTCCACATGGCAGACCAATATGCAAAAAGTTTACGCACAATGAGATAGCGGCCTTTTTTATGAGAAATGAATAGATTTATTCTAGAACCATTCTTGCGCTGTAACCATGTGATATAAGGTTTTCAGCAATATTTTGGGCTGTTTGTTGATTTGAGTATGAACCTATTTGAATTACATAATAATCGCCCATATTTTTAATAAAAGGTGCAGATGCCAATGATTTTTGCACTAGTGCATCTTGAACTTTAATTGCTTCATCAAAATTTGAATAATGTCCAATGTATACTTTTGCCATTTTAGCAGGAGTAGAAGTGCTCGCTGCTGTTGAGGGTTGTCGTTTATAAGCCGGGTTGGCAGGACTTATTTTGTTTGCAATTTCATTTGAGGGTATGTCTTCGTCTGTTTCTGTTTCAAGTTCAATTTCATCATTTTTTTTCTGTTTGGCAATAGTTTCTTCTTTAAGCTTTTTAAGTTGCTGAATAATTTCTGAGCTGGAGTCTTCGTCTGTATTTTTTGGAGTTATACCAATCAGCTCATCTTGCTGAAGATCTTTTAATCTTTGATCAATATCCGGACGAGAAGTTTCTGTTGCACTATATTCACTTTCGGAATTTACGTCTACGTCAATCTCAGGGGTTAGTGCTGTAGCGAGATAAATTATTATTACTAGTGAACCAAAAAAAGCTGTTAAAAAAATATATAAAAGTTTATTTTGTTGTGATTTTTTTTTATTTTCAATCGAAGGCATTAAATAACTCCTTTTACTTTTGTTGTAGCTAAATATATGTCTTTTATTTCTTTATTATAAGCGTTTAAGACTTCATTGGCAAATTTTTCTATATTATTTATGCCAAAATCTGATTTTAACCCTGAAGTTTTTATTGGTGTGTTATCAGTTGTAATATTAAGTGCCGTATGAATGAGTACTGAGTTTGTTGATTTTGTTGCGATAGAGACTGAGAGTTTTCCGTTATTTTTAAATAAGTCATCCCCGCGTCTTGTCAAAGATTTATTGTAAACAGTTTCAAGCTGTTCTTTGATAGTGGTGACAAGAAGTCTTTGCATATAAACTCCGCGAATTAAGTCGATGTTAAAAAATTCTCCTATAAAATGAAGCATGTTTTCGCTATAAATTGGTTCATTATTTACAACGTCTTCAATATCTACCATTTCAGTTAAGTTAACTTCGCATGGACCTTGAAAAGCAATCATTGCATCTCCCATTAAGTTAAAGTTTTTGTATATAAAGTGTGGAGCTAGCTGTCTTCCATCATATTTTAATTTATCTTTTAAAAATTTTGTTTTCATTTCTATCCTTTACTTAAAATAAAATTTTTAATAATTCAGTTTTATTGTTTTTTTCAAGAGCAGTTTTTAAAAGTTTGCAAGAGGGACAATTCCCACAGTGCTTTGTTCCGTTATAATAGCAGCTCCATATTAAATGTAAAGGAGCTTTTGTCTCTATTGCTATTTTAATTATTTCAGATTTATTTAAATCTATTAGAGGTGCGTATAATTTGACATTATTTTGAGTGGAGTTTAAGAACATTTTTGTCGCTGTCAAAATAAAATCTTTTGAATTGTCTTTAAAATCTTTTGCTTCTTGTTTGTTTGCGCCTATTATAACTGTTTCACAATTTAATGCTTCAGCATAGCAAGCTCCGATGTTTGCAAATAATCCGTTTCTGTTTGGAATCCAAAAATTTTTTTTATTTTTTGATGAGGAGTTGTTAGATTTATTTAAGTCAGATGATTTACTTATGTTAGAAAGCCAGGGCAAACAAATTACTTCAGATTCAATTTTGTAGTAATCGCATATATTTTTAAAAGCAAGACGTTCTTTTTTTTCGGGTATTTGACCATAATCAAAATGCAGGGCTTTTATTATATTGTATTCTTGCATTGAAACTGACGTTGATACAACGCTGTCCAATCCACCGGAAAGAAGAATTATTGCATTTTTATTAGGCATTTTCTTCCTCATATTCGTCGATGATATTTTGAGCAAAATCTTTTGTATTTTTGCTGTATTTTTCGCTTAAAATAATTTCATCCAAAACATCTTTACCTTCTAAGTTATAAAGTGCTATTACAGCATTTTCTACAACTTCTGGATCTTTATCAAGTAACGCCAGTTTTATCAAACTAACAGCTCTTTCGTCTTCGCTATTCATAAGTGCTTCAATAGCGTTAATTCTTATTTGAGGAGATTCATCTTCCAAAGAGTTTTTAAGTGCTTTAAAAACTCTTTCATTGTTGCTGTTAATTTTTCCTAAAGCTTCAATAACTCTTTCTTTTAAAAAAGTAAATTTATCAAGAAAAGTTTTTTTAGCTTCAAGAATATGAACCAGAGAGTCTACTGCTCGCATATCACCAATCATACCGAGTGCTTGTGCTGCGGATTCTCTAACGTATATGGATTTTTCGTTTTCATCTGAAACAAGATCTATTAATGGCGTTACAGCATATTTGTCTCCGATTTTTCCCAATGCTTCTGCGCATGCTAGTCTGATTTTATAGTTTTCATTTTTATTGTTCATACAATATAAAAGTGGGAGGACTGCTTTGTTATTTTTATAATTGGAAATAACGCGAGCAACATTTACACGCAAATCTATGTAGTTTTCTTTATCAGATAAGTTGTCTTTAAAAGTCTCTTTAAGCAGCATTAAATCCAAAAGAGTATCAAGGCATTCTTGAGGCTTATAGGCGTTTATTCTTCTTATTATGTGCATTAAAACTTCAGGGTCATGCTCATTTTGAAGAATTTTATTGTATATAAAAGTCATTTCTTCAAGGGGATATTTAGTTTCAAGGTTCGCAAGGTTTGCAATAACAGCATTACTGTCTTTACCTTGGGCTATTTGGCAGTCTTGCAGGATTTTATTTAAATCTAAATCAGTTTCTTTTGCCATAACACTAACATTATCTGACAGAATTGATGGAAAATGCAACTTAAATCTAATTTTTACAGTAGATTGCAACACTTCTTAACAAGTGAATACATAAGATTTTATTATAAAAGCCCAAAAGCTCCAGAACGGAGCTTTTGGGCAATATTAATATAATCAACTAAGAGATAGTATTAAGCATTTGTTGAGGTTTCGGTAACTGCCTCAGCAGCTTTTTCTACTTTCGCTGCAGTATCATTGTTTTTTGATAAGAAAGGGATTTTACCTTTAATATAATTAAATCCGTCGATAACGTATTGACCAGCTTTGGCAATAATATATTTACCTTTAGCCATTACACCTTTTTGTTCGCCAAGTCCTGTGTCCAAATTGATAGTTTTTAGTCCGCCTACTTTGCTTCTTAATGCTGCAAGGGCTGCTGCTATGATAGCAAGTGAGACGACTGTTTTAAGAACTTTTTTACCTTTAGAACCTGATTTTTCGAAGCTATCATTGATAGGATCAGTGATGCCTGCTGCTGCAGATGTTTTTGCGCGAGCATTAGCTGGCGGTTCTGCTATAAGTGAGTTAAGATCTTGAGCTCCAAAAGATACACCGTTAATCATTTATTACCTCCTAAATTTTGATTATATACAGTTGCTTGTTTTAATTAATACTTGTAATTATAATTTATTGCGTCAATTTTAGCAAGAAAATAATTTTTGTTACAAAAGTTTACAATTTGTGCTTTTTCGGAATAAATTTGTTTTGTTTGTTATCTTAAAGTTTAGAGAGGTAGTTTGTAATGAAAAATTTATTAAAATTAGACACAAGTAATGAAGAAGCTTCAGCATTAGCAGCACCATATAGCTCTGTTGATGACAGGAAGGAAATATATTTAAAGTACTTAATTGTTTCTGCGTTAAAAAAACAATCGAGTTTTTTGGATATGTCGGATTCGTTGTTTTACGGTCGGAAGTTTTATTCTGCAACAAGACTGTTTGACTTTTACGTAAATAACAATCTTTTTGATTTAATTATCCTTAAGCCTAATTCAAATGAATTATTATTTAAAATAAAGAAAGATGATTTCCATTCAAATATTTATGGTTATGTCGTAGCAAGATTGGATGAAAAAGCTGAAAATACTGAAATTCTTGGTTATTTTATGGCTAATGATTATGATAATGTGTTGGTTGATGATATTGTAAAAATTTCACAGCTAAAGCCGATTGAGGATTTTGACAGTATAGAAATAATGGACTCTCAGTTGTCATTGGATGAGGTTTCAGATAGATTTTTCGGGTTATTATCAGAGTTTTTTGATGATTCTATAGGAGAGGCAGATTTTTCAGAGTTGGCATGTCTTTTGTATAATTCAAGCGAGTTGAGGGAAGTTTTTGCCGAATTGGGTCGTTTTGATAGAGCATGTGCTGAGTTGAAAACAAATGCTGATTTGTTAGAGGATAATTTAACATCAATTCTCGCTCAAAATAGAAATAATATAGAAGAAGCTGAAGAATATAACCTTGGGGATTTAGCTTCGATTGCAAAAGATCAAGAAGATCAGATGAGTGAAATATCATCTTTGGATGATCTATCTGATTTGGTTTTATTTGATGAGGATAATAAAGAAGATAATCAAGAAGATAATCTTGAGGATATAAGCAGTTTTGAAACTTTGGAAAGTTTAGAAGAGTCAAAAACAGATGAAGAAGAGCAAGTCGCAGATGAAATAAAAGAGACGACTCCTGATGATACGGACTCAAATTTCATTTTGGATAATTTAGAAGAAGATGCACCTATTATAGATGATTCTGAAGTTGTTTCTGATATGGAGCCGTTGATATTTGAGACTGATGAGGATGAGTCGAATAATGAATTGCCAAAAGAAGTTCAAGACGAGGCGGTAAGTGATTTAAATGAAGCTGATTTGGATGATTTGGATAATTTCAGTTTTGTAGAAGATAATGAGGTCGCAGATAATAATTTTGCTGATAATGGCGAGTCAGAAATTGTTTATAATGAAAATCACGATAAACAGATTTCATCAGAGTTACATTACGAGCAAAAAGATGTGGATAATTTGGCAGAGTCTTTTGATTCAGTTATGGAAGAAACCATGCCTGATGAAAGTGAATACGAGAAAAAATCTGAAATAAATACCGTTGATAGTGATACAGTGACTCAAAATAGTGAAGATGAAAGAGGTCAAAAGGCTTATTCAGAAGCTAATTTAATTAGCAGCGTAGTTGATGATGAGTTACTTGGATTGTTAGAATCTGATAATGATGATGAAAATATTGTTGTTGATAATAATGTGATTATGTCATTAATTGAAGATAGTTCAAAAGTTCAAAATGCACCCCAAAATGATATTAATACACAAAAGAATAATACTGACGGGTATAATGTAGATCAAAAATATTTTGATAATGAAACGGAGCAGAAACAAGATTTACAGTTATTGTATTCTAAAGAGAATACGAATACAGCAGATACTTTTCCTGGAGAAGGAATTGTTAGTATGAGCAGTAAAAAGGCTTTGCCAATAAAGTTTAATAAAAAAATAGCAATTATGGCGGCTATACTTGTTTTGGTTGGAGTTGGAGGGTTGACTGCAACGTTTTTGAAAAAAGGTGTTGATGAAAATGTTAATATGGCAGCGAGTGATGCCAGCCAAAATAATAATATGAATAATGATCAATTTCAGTTTCCTGAAACAGCAAATAATATGAATAACGTATTACCTCCGATTACAGGAGATATGGCAGAAGTAAATAATTCTGTTGAAACTGCTGCGCAAGAAGATACAAAAATAGTTTCTTCATTATCAAAACATGCTGGAGCCGCTCCTGTTATTTTAAAATCCGTAGCATGGCAAATTCCGGAATCTATTAATGGTGATGCAGTATTTAACAAGTATTTGCAAATAGCAGGTAAGAATATAAAAATGAATTTAGCGTCAGATCTTCTTGATACAGATGATTTTGCTTATAATAATAAAATTAAAATTTCTATGACAGTTAGAAATAACGCACCGGTTAGTAGAATAAAAGTAATTGAATCTAGCGGCTCGAAGAATGTTGATGATATAGTGTTACAAAGCATTAAGCAAACGTTAAAATATGTTAATTCGCCTGTAATGTCTACTGATACTGGGGATAGGGAAGTTGTTTTGGTTATTTCCATATAAATGTGTTAAAATTTAATTAACCACATATTGGTGTTAAGTTTTGACATGGGAAGAATGAATAACGATTTATTAAAGTTAATTAAAGCAAATGCGAAGTATCAAGGAAATGAGGATCTCTGTGAGGATTTTTTGGCAGAGTCACTCAGGCGTTCTGTTGCAATAACAGAGAATATAGATGATATAACTTTTATTACTCCTTATTTAAAAAAAGTTGTTAATACATCTATATTAACAGTGTTAAAAAATGCAGGCAGAATTAGGCGCGTTAGACGAGATTATGTTTCAGTACCGCAATCGGTGTCTTTGGAAGAGTTGAGCGAAGGCGGAGACGTAAAAAATAATTTTTCATTAGATAATTTGCCGGATCCAAGGGCTGATTTTTCGGAGATAGTAGCAAACCGTCAGCTTCTTACACAGGTTTGTAACGCAGTGTCTATGGCAAATGCTTCTGCACCTGAAAAGGGCTATTATGATATCTTTGTAAAAAGGTATGTTGATATGAAGAAGCAGGCTGAGATTGCTGAGGAATTGTCTATATCTCAGTCAGAAGTATGTAAAAGATTGTACGAGCTTGTTAAAATTATTAAAAATGACGTAATCGGGTATTAGGCTGATGTTGTGTCCGAAGTGTAAAAGTGAAGTTCCGGAAAATGTGTTGAGATGTCCCGGGTGTAAAGTTAAGGTTAGATCAAAGTGTCCGGATTGCGGAACTTTAAATAAAGTTAATGCTTTGCGGTGTATAAAGTGCGGAAAAGAGTTGTTGCGCAGATGCCCTAGTTGCGGAGCTTATAATTTACCCAGTGCAAAATTGTGCAGAAAATGTTCTGCTAGTTTGGTTAAAGAAGAAAATGTAGAAGTTTTGCCTTTAAATAGATCTGAGAATAATGTGCAAAATGTTTCTGCGCGAGTAAATGAGGTTGTTGAAGATATTTCTCCCTTAAAACAAGAAACTTTGGACTCAGAAGATAACATTAAAGAAAAGCCTTTTTCTGAGCAAGTTGTACCCGAGCAAGTTGAGCATGACGAGAAAGAACAATTGGAGGTGAAAAATCTTGTTGTTAATTCTTTGATTAACTCTGACAAGGCTGTTTGTGCTTTGATTTCTGGTGAAGGATATGGAAAATCATATGTTTTGGAGTTTATTAAAAACGATCTTGTGAACGCAAAGATAAATTTGTTGTCTGTTGATGCGACTCCTGTTACTCAGTTGTCTCCTTTTGGATTGTTTCAAGATTTGTTTTTAACTTCATGCGAGTTGCCTAATTATTTTGTTGAGAATCAGCAAAAAGAAAGTGATGTTGTTAAAGTTTTGGAACAGAGTTTGGGGCTTACTTCTGATGATGCGTATGCTTTGTTTGAGTTTTTGTATCCGATAAAAACAGCTTATTTTGAGGAAATTTTACAAAATAAAAAAAGATTAAAGGAACTTATTAAGAAGATTTTTATTAATATAAAATCAGTTGGTGAAATTGTTTTAACGGTTGATAATTTTGATTTGGTAGACGCTACATCTTTTGAGTTATTGTGTGAGATGTATAGCGAAAATATAATTGATGAAAATTTAAAAATATTTTTAACTGTACAAAATCAAAGGAATATAGAAGGTTTTATACAGGTAACTCAAATGCCGGAAGATGCTTGTGATAAGTTCTATATGGGGCGATTAAATGATGAGAGTACGGCTTCTTTGATGAAAAATATTTTAAATGGATTTGAACCTTTTTCAGAGAATGTAAAATCAGCAATAATAAAGGCATCAGGCGGCTCTCCTTTATATATTGGACAAATTTTGCTTTTGATGAATGAATCCGGCATGTTTAATTTTGATGGAACCAATCTTACGGCACTTGTAGATGAAAAGACTTTTGTCCCACCTGTAGATGTAGCATCAATTTTAGCTAAAAGATTAGAACGTATTAAAGCAGGAGTTCCTCAGTTATATAAAGCTTTGATTATCTTATCTATGTTAGGTGATAGATTTAATATTTTGATGCTCCAAGCTGCAATGGAATTGAGTTCGGAAGATATGGAACCTTTGATACAGCAGTTGGTAGGCTTTACCTTTATTAAGCCTTGTGCTCAAAATTGGTTTATATTCCAAAGTTCTACTTTGTGGAGGTGTTTGTTTGATTATGTCAAACAGGATGAACTTTATGCGCAGTGTGCTGAGCAAATTCTTAAAGCTATTGAAAAGTTAAGACTTTCTAATTCTGCATATAAGCCATTGTTTGCTCAAAATGCAAAGGATAATCAAAAAGCTTTTCAATATTGGAGTGAGGCGGTTAAAACTTCTGCGTATCTTGGTGATGTTAGTTTGTATGTTCTTGCTCAAAAGCAGTGTCTTAAATTAAATGAAGAATTAAATCTTCCGCAGAAAGCTATTATTGACAGAAATATAAAATTTAGATTAGGAAAGTTGCTTTGTTCTACTGAGCCTGATTTAGCGTTAGACTATCTTGGTTCTGTTTTAGGGCTGATTGTAGAGGCGGGCAGCGAGGTTGATTTTATCGATGTGTCTTCTTATGCTGTCGTAGCGGCAAATAATTGCGGAAATTATAATGCAGTTATAGAGCTGGTGGATAATGCTGTTAAGCTTTTGCAACCTGCAGAAAAATATAAATTAGAAATTGCGTTAATGAAAACTAGAAAAATAAAGACACTATTATATTTAGGCAATTTTGAACAATTAATTAATACGATAGAAAATGATATAAAGCCATTTTTAGAAGATGCATTGTCTCAAAATTATACTGTATATAATTTACCTATTTCTAAGATATTTGAAACCTGGCTTGAAACAAATTTTATATTGGCAGATGCATTAATATTGCAAGGTAATAACAAGGTTTATAATATTATTGCAGATTTAGACGAGGCAATATCTGCTCATGGTGAAGAATTGGTAAGTTTTCAGCAAAAATTAAATCTTACAAAAGCTTTTGCCTCTGTTATGAAAGGTGAGGCTGCAGAAGCAGATAGAATTATGGAGGTTATTACGGCATCTGCTACAGTAGACCCACCGGAAATGGATTTTGCTTGTAAGTTTAATTTAATTCAAGTGCTTAGTAGATTTATGAAAAAAGATTTTTCTAATATGAAAACATATCTTTTTGAGGCAGTTACCTTTGCTAATAATGCGAGTGATTATATTGGAAAAAATTTATTAAAAAGTGCATTGGGTAAAGTGATTGAGAATGAAGGTGATTTTAATAAAGCCTTTGAGATATACAATGATCAGATTACATATTTTGCAAAAGAACGAGTAGCTGTTGGGGCTTTACTTACTTGGTTTTTGATAGCGGATTTATGTTTAAAGGTTTCTGATACTGACAAGGCATTGGAAGTAGCAATAAATGCATTAGATGTGGCTAAAAATCCAAATATAAATTCATATTATTTCCAAGTAATGTATAAGCGTTTAATTGCTGAAATATATTTAATTAAAGGTGATTTTGAAGCTACTAAGATGTATTTAGAAAAATCTTTATTATTGACAAAGAAATTTAATTTAGAGTATTTGAGTGTTCAAATATATGATTTTTATGCAAAGTATCATATAGAAATGTTTAAAACAGGAAATGACGGCGGATCTTCTCCATTGGTTTCTGCAAAAAAACTCTATGAAAAAGCTATTACATTAGCATCACGACTCGGACATTTGAATCTTGTTGATGAACTTAAGCAAGAATATCAAGCACTTTTAACCTTTGCACAGCTTAAAAAAGTTGTATTATCCTAAAATCTTCGGATGGATTTTTTAGCGGGTTCTTGGCATATGACGTGAGAAAAATCATCTCTTGTTATTTTTTGTTTTATTTTATAACTTCCTCCGGAGATGTGATAGGAGGTGTGCATTAGTCTGTTGTTTACTGGGTTTTCTGTATTCATCATGTATGTTCCGATAATTTTATTGTCAGTTGTTTTATAGACGAGCCAGCAGGTTGTTCCTATTTTCTTTTGTGAATTTGTGTCATAAAGCACATAGTCGTTTACGTGATACCATTGAGCTTTATTTTCATCAAAACCTATTTTTCTAAAATCTTCGCAAAGTTGATTTATGATAGCCATTCCCATTTTATAAGTTTTAGGATGAATTTGCTTTCCTTCAAAAGTGCTTGGAAAATTTGATAATAACAATGCTTTTAGTGCTTCATAATTTTGTGATAATGAAGCCAAACCTGTGTTTATACATATAAATACAATTAGTATTTTAAGTAATATTTTCATTTGAATTTTTTAGGTAATTAATCATTGCATCTATTGCTAGTTTATAGCCATTAGATTTAAAACCTGATATTTGCCCTATACAAACTGGGGCTATAAAAGAGTGGTGTCTGAAATCTTCTCTTGAATATATGTTGGAGAGGTGAACTTCTATAGTGGGTATATTTACTGCGGAAATAGCATCACGAATAGCAATACTGGTGTGAGTATATGCTGCAGGATTTATAACTATACCGTCAAAATTGCCAAGGGCTTGTTGAATTTTTGTGACAATTTCGCCTTCTGTGTTGCTTTGAAAAATTTCCAATTCAACATTTATTTTAAAACAGTATGCGTATAAATTTTTGTTAATTTCTTCAAATTTTTCTAAACCGTATTTTTCAGGCTCTCTTGTGCCAAGTAGGTTTAAGTTTGGACCATGTATTAGTAATAGTTTCATTTTCACCCTTACTTTAGTTTACGCTTCCGCGCATAAGATCAGATAGCTTAATATCTTTTTTCTTTTTCTTTATTGGTGTACTTTTGATAATTTCTTTTTGTCTCACTTTAAATTGTGAAAGCCCAATGTGCATTTTTGTGTCTTCTTTAATCATAAAGATATCTTTAAAAAAATCAAGTATTTCTCTCACTTTTCACTCCTTTTGTTTAATAAACTTATTATTAAATACTTTTTCTTTTGTGCATATCCTATATTAAAACTATTTTAGAGGATTTTTTACCCCCGATTATGCTATATTTATTTTATGAAAGTAGTTAATTTGGATAAGAAAATATTTGAAAAAGCCTTTTCGCTTTGTATTAGTAGGTTAAATACGGATGAAATAGAGACAATACTTAAACAAGGTGATGATGTTGAGAAGCAAATTGCAATCTTACAATTATCAGAAGTTGAGGATAAATCAATGGCGGATCAGCTTATTTTGCATTTGACAGGGCAGGATGGACCTATTAGAGAAGTTACCGCAATAAAAATAAGGGAGGCTGTTATTGACAAAAATAATGATATTTTTGATGATGTAGAGTATTATCCTGTATTTGCAGATGCTTTATGTGATGTTAATCCAAATATTTGCAGGTTCGTTGTTGAATTTTTGCCCAGACTTAGTTATAAAGTGCAGCTACAAAATATTATAATTGAAAAAATAAAAAATATTTTTTATAAAATCAATAACCCTGATAAAACGCAAAAAAATTTTATTACTGTTCGACTTTTTAATTTATATTGGTGTTTAGAAGCGTTAAGCAGTATAATGCCAATTACAGGTGAAGAAGCAGAGCAAAAAATAGCAGATATTTTACAAGAAGCTATAAAGTTGAAAGACTATACTATTGATGAAAAAGTTGCTAAAATAGTAGCAGGTTTTAAGGGTAAAGTGGAGTTTAAAAAACTTGAGCAAGCTTTGGGTAAATCAGATAATTTTTATGTAAAGCGTTATTTTAAGGAAGATAAAAACTAGTGTTTACGGATTATTTTTATAAATTTTTAAAATTTTTTGCAAAAGGTTATGAATATAAACTTATTTTATTATTGTGTTTGTCTATAATTGCAGGTTTTATGGAGTTTATAGGAATAGCCTTAATTTTTCCGTTAATTATTTTAATTTTGCAGCCTGAGCAAAGTTATAATATTCCTTATATTTCTTCTTTTATAACAATTGAAAATTCCAGATTGGCAATTTTTCTTCTTAGTGTAGGAGTTGTTGGAATATTTATTGTTAAAAACGTATTTATGATTATAAATACGTATTATCAAACTTATATTCTTAAAAATTGGCAATGTAGTTTAGATCTTTTGTTTTTTAAGAAGTATCTTTTTTCGTCATATGAAAGTAAACTTACATTGCCGTCAAAATATTCAGTATTTCAAGTTTGGCAGTTATGTGGGATAACTTTTTGTAATTTTGTCTCAAGAGTATTGAATTTGATGTCAAATTTAATTATTTTAAGCTTAATTTTACTGTTTTTGGTATGGAAGTTTAAAATTTGGGCCATAATTACATGTTTGTTTTTTCTTGTTACAGGATTGTTGCAAAACAAATTTTTCAAAACAAAGGTACGTGAATATGTTAGAAAACAAGTAAGGTTAATGGATGAAATTAACAAGAGTATTTTAGGTGCAATAAGTAACATTAAAGACATTAAAATTTTTGCTAAGGAGCAGTATTTTTATGATGAATACTCCAAGTGTAAAAGTAAAATGGTTAAGGTAGAGGTGTTGAATGATTTTTATGGAGCAATTCCTCAAAATATAGTTGAAATAACTATTATCTTGGCAATAGTTATTATGAGTTGTGGAGTAGTTGATTTTGCAAATAGTGATTCAAATAAAATTGTTGCTTCATTTGGAATGCTAGCTGCTGCAGTTTTTAGGATGGCGCCTTTGGTGAATAAGATTCAAATACACTTGAATTTTATTCATTCGAACAAACCTATTGTTCAAGAGCTTTTTGATGCATATATGTATTATGATAAATTAGAGGTTAATGAGCTTAATTATAAAGATAGATTTAATTTTGAAAATATTATAGAAGTAAAAAATATAGCATACAGTTATAAAGATAAACAAGTTTTTTCAAATATTTCGATGAATATAAGAAAAGGAGAGTTTATAGGAATAATTGGACCGTCTGGCGTTGGAAAAACTACGCTGGTAAATGTTTTAATGGGGTTATTTGTTTTAAATAGCGGAGATGTTTACGTTGATGGGGTTAAGCTAAAGGAAAAAACGGCAAAAGAGTGGTTAAATACTGTGGGGTATGTTCCGCAGGATATTACAATATTACCACTGTCAATTGCTCAAAATATAGCTTTTGGAATAGACATTGAAAAGATAAACTATGATAGGGTTAAAGAAGTTGTAAAACTTGCTAGTCTTGATGATTATGTATTGCAGTTGGAAAATGGGGTAGATACAATATTGAATGGGCAGGATAGCCTTTCTCAAGGGCAAAAACAAAGAATCGGTTTGGCAAGAGCCTTGTATAAGAATCCTTCAATTTTGTTTTTAGATGAGGTAACTTCTGCATTGGATTTAGAAACAGAAAACAAGATTATGGGGTGTTTAAATAAGCTAAAAGGAGAAATAACAATTGTGGCTATAGCTCATCGTTTGTCAACTTTAAAAACGTGTGACAGGTTATATTATCTTAAATCACCGACAGAATTTGTTACCGGCACTTTTATGGAATTATTTGAGAAAGATGCATCGTTTAATAAACTTGTAGAATTAGCGTCATTAAAATAGGGTTATTGCATTAAATCAGAGGCAAGTTCGTGATTTATAGGTGAGTGGACATATATAGTTTTTTTGAAAAGTTTTATGCTTTTTTCTTTTACGGTTTTTCCTATTGGAATATTGGCAGTTATTAATGTAGCGAGCATTATTATTATTCCTACAAAAGAAGCTATTTTAAGAGTTATTTGTTTTTTAAAATCCGGATTTTTTCCAAGTACTCTATAGCAGATAGTTTTTGAGTAATCTTCGTTAAGAGTTTTTTTGACGCAAAGAAGCGAACTGTTAATAATTTTATGCAAATTATACATTTCTTCTAAATCTTTCCTTGCGTTTGGGAATTTTATCATGTACTTTTTCATAGAAACACTTTCATTAAGAGGTAATTCATTGTCAAAATATGCTGAAAGGTTTGTGTGAAATTTTTCATATTCTTTAATATTAAATTGTCTATGTTTTTCTTCAGCAGCCGTATCTTGAATCATATCTTTGTAGGCGTTTCTTAATTCTGAAATTAGCTGTTTAAGCATTATATATTTTTTGTGGCAGTAGGGACAAATTTCAAGGTGTTGTTTTACAAAGAGCTGCATTCTTGGATCAAGCTTGTTGTCTATGTATAGGGCAAGTAATGAGGTTACTTTTTTACATGTTATACTTTGAGTCATTTTTTCTCCTGTTATTGGATTAAATAAGGTTTAAGATTTTCTTGTAATTTGGTTCTTGCTCTTGCAATTCTGGACTTAATTGTACCTATAGAAGTTTGTGTTATATTTGAAATTTCTTCATAGCTAAGCCCTTGGAGTTCTCTAAGGACAATGGCAACACGGAATGGCTCCGGAAGAGTATGAATTGCAGAAATGATTTTGTTGTTAAGTTCACCAGCTAAAGTTGATTCAGCTGGGAGTTTTTTTTTGTCACGTAATTCGGTGATGTTTACAATATTTGATTGTTCACTTGTATCTGCGTCAATAGAGAGTGTTTGTGGTTTTTTGTATTTTTTTCTCATTTCGTCATGAAAGAGGTTTGTAATTATTTGGTTAAACCAACTTTGAAATTTTTTTGGATCTCTAAGTTTTTTAATATTTTTTGCCATGCGAAAAAGAGCTTCTTGAGTAAGATCAGGAATATCCTGTCTATTAGGGTCAAGGTAATAAAAAGAGGCGTAAACATTTTTTTGTTCACGTTTAATAAGTTCTTCAAGCGCATGGTAATCATCTTGTTGTGCTAAAAGAATAAGATTATCTCTCGATAAGTTTTTGTGGTGACGTTTAACTAAATGCATTATGACTCCAATTTATAAATAAAGAATAAATGCATATAACTGTTAAGTCGTCGCCTTTTACATTATTAAATAGGGCTATTATATTTTTGAATTGAATTTGGTTAGTAGGTAGGTAACTAAAAAATTAACAAAATTACACTACCCCCTTTACAAAAAATTATCTTCTTAATATTATAGTAATTAACCAATCGCGAAAGCGAAGCTTTGGAGGAGTGCCAGAGCGGTTGATTGGAGCAGTCTTGAAAACTGTCGTACGTGATGAGCGTACCGTGGGTTCGAATCCCACCTCCTCCTCCATTTTAAAAGAGCCTTTTCAGGCTCTTTTTTAGTAAACTTTTTTTTTACTTTTATATTACATTTGTTATGAAAGACCAAGATGCTCTATGTTTCTTACAAATTCGAAAAGAAATGTCTTAATTTTTTTCATAATAAAGCTATCTGCTTGGTTTATTTCATCACCAACTTGAAAATGAAACATTTTGAATGGCTCTTTACAGCTTATTATTTTCCCATTCATAATTTCAAAGCGTTTTTCACCTTTTTTAGGGCAAAGAGAGTTTTTTAGTTCTTCTATTGATATGTAATCATCCACTAGGTTTGTTTTTGGGTCAGAGGAATGAATTACAATTTTAGAAGTTTTCAATTTAGCTTTGCTTCTTTTATCGGGTGTGAATTTTTCTAGCCAAAAAATTATACCATTTTTAGTTTTTAGTTTTGGAGAAATTATTACTTCGTCTGCAAAAGGAACATCAAATGGTAATTTAGAAAACCCGGGTTGGTTATTTTTATACGATTTTTCAAATATTTTTATACTGTCTGAGTATAATTTTTCTATTTGAGTTCCTATTGGTGGAGTTTTTCGTGATACTACGTGGGGAAGTCTTGCGATATTCATTTTGGTCTCCTTATTTTTTTCCCATTGATGATTTTAAGGCGGTTTCACCTTTTTATAATATTATAATAAGTAGTTTTTTTAGTTCTGCTGTTAGTATATAAGTATCTACTAGGTTTTATGTGCATTGTCAAGAATTTTTAAACTTTTTGATTGAAAGTCTTTAACCCCTGTTCCTATGGAGGATGATTTTTTTACAATTGCTTGTGTAATTCTGTGAATGTTCATTTTACCTTCTAGCTTTTTCTATAATTTGGCTATAAGTTATACTTTTAGATTGACTTGGTAAATCTTTTTGTTGTAAATAGGCCAGGATGAATTTTGTATATGGTATATTTAAAACTTGAGTGCCGTTTTTAGTAATTACTCTTGTGCTTTCGTCGAGTTTTTCTTCTTTTATTCCAATAATGTCATTAGTATCATACAAAAGATTACGCTTATCGTAATAGTTTGAGAGCTTTATATTTATATGCCCTTTAAAAGCAGGATTATTTAATAAGTATTTAATGTTCATTTTTTCACCTTATTGTTTACAAAAGAAATTAAAGCAGTAAATAAAACAAATTGCTTTAGAAATAATTAAACTTTACATAAGTTAATATGAATTTATATTTACTTTATAGTTTAAATGAATTTGTGTGCAATTTTTTTGAAAACTTAATATTTGTTTATAAATTGTTCAAAAAAAATAATCACATGTTATATATGATTGTAATTAAATTGCCAATGAGGTCATAGTATTGATATCGCCAGTAAGGGTTTACTCTATTAATAACAAAAAATATTCAAATCCCTCTTTTAAAAGCAGGGTTGTTTCTGATTTTCCAGCAGGGTCTGCAACAGAGCGAGTAAAGGCGTTGGTAGATATTTTTGAGGAGAAGCCTGGACTTTTTAAAAAGCTAGGAGAGGGGGATTCTTCTCAAGTATATTTGCTTGATGAGTCGGATAAGCTGGTTATAAAAAAATCGCAAGCGGGTAAAAGTGCGATTAATAATAAGTTTGAGCATGAAGCAGAAATATTGCAAAGTATTCCTAGTTCGTTTTGGCCCACACAGCGTTTTAAGTCCAGAGTTTTAACTGAAAACGGAAAATATTATTTAATTTCAACTTTTGTTCCGGGGAAAAAAGTTGATTATAATTCAAATCCTTTAGATTATGTTAAAATGTGTTTGATTGGTAGTTCTTTAAGTGATTTGGATTGTAATAATATTTATCATAATGATTTGAGCTTTGAAAATCTTTTGATAAATGATGATTTGTCTGATGCTAATGTTGTTGATTATCAGTTAGCAAAAAGATTTAAACCTTATGAAGATAATAGCGATTTAAATATATATTTTCCAAAAACGATTATTCCGGGTAATTATTTAAATTTTGAGGAGTTTTCGTATATTCCATATTTGCTTAAGTATGCTTCAGAGCATAATATTAGGGATACAAGAAATTTTTTCAAGGATTATTTAAATGTAAAATCATACTATCATGATGCAAGATTTGAGCGTTTTAAAATTAAGGCAATTAAGGAAGATAATAATTTTTATAATAAAGACGGATCTTATAACAAAAGAGTTACAGTACCATTGATGTACGAAGAAGCTTTGGCAATGGTATATGAGCATCCTAATGATGATGTAATTGACTTAGAACTGCTTAAGATGGACTTTTTGTATTCTCATAAAAAGTCATATTCTTTTACTGATCCGAATAATAGAAAGAATATTAACAATTTGAACGCATATCCATATTTAGCTAACACTGTGATGACCTTGAGTAATTTTTATCATAAGTTGTGTGAATATGAAGAAACAAATAAAGATACGAGGTTTGTATCAAAATATATTCAGTATAATAAAGATTTCGCAGAATATTATGCCAATCTATATAAAAAGTGGCTTTGGGGAACGTTTAATTATTTGATGGATTTAACGGCAGGGTTAGAAAAAATTAACCAGACTAGACCTCTTGGTCCCAAAGCGAATAAAACATATGTGTTTGAGAAGTTTCAAACGTTAGCACCATTAATAAGAGATAGATCTAAACAATATAATTTAAATTTAAAGGTGTTGGGACCAAGTAGAAATGAGGAAATTGCAGGGTATGTCTCTGATCTTAATGATGCACTGCAAGGATTATATGGTCAAAAAGCAATGAAATCATATGTTGCTAAATTTGATCAAGATAAAAATATATTTGTTTATGACCAAATAAGAATTATTTATAAGCAAATTTCGCAATCTATTCAGGAGTTAAACCAAGGGAAGCCGATAAATGCGATTATGGTTGGACTTAATGCACGATTGTTAAATCATCAATTGTTTGAGTTAGGAAAAAACTCTAAAGGTGATGAATTTGCTGCTCTTCGTGATGCAGCAGGTAAGTTGGGTTTTAGACTTGAACATTATTTGATTAAAGTTCAAAGTGAAATAATGGAGCTTTTGAATTTTAATCATAAATACAGGGTTAGTGAGCCGGATGATGGGTTGCTAACTTATATAGCAGATAATTAATAAAGTAATGTATGAGAATTCAAAATATTTTTAGACTAAGTAATATAAAAAAGTATTCCGGTAAGGTTAGTTTATATACTGACTTTGATGAAACACTAATGCCACTTGCTTTTGATGCAATGAAAAAAAATGCGCAAGAGGAAAAAAGCCAGTATGTTGATGCTTACAATAAATATTTTGGTAAAATCCAGCAGTATATTAGAGAACAAAAGGGTAATTTTGAAATAAGCATTACTACTGGTCGAAAATTTGCTGCAGGAGGTCCTTATGATTTTATAAAAGCGTATAAAGCGTTAACAGATGCAGGTGTTGTTTTTCCTAAAATAAAGGAAGTTATAACAGAGGATGGTGGGGATATTTATGCTTTTTCTAAGTCTGGGCATCTTGATACTGCTCCATTAAAAGAAAAAATTGATACTATTTCGAAAGCAACAGGCTGGAAAAAAGAAAAAGCTGATAAGTTTGTTAAAGAGTCTGCTAAAGAATTTGGGGTTGAATCTTCAGTTGTTTCTCGCGGAAGCTCTCATAAGCTTGACGTTATTCTGTCAGATAGTAGTGTAATTAATGAATTTTTTAATACATTACTTTCTAAATTTAATAAAGCAAAGATTCAAGTGAGAATGTTAATAGAAAATATAAAATACAGAACAAATGGCGAAGTCTTAGAAAGTGGTCTGGGGGTGCGTGTAGAGCCTTTGGCTGATGGGCATGTTATTAGAAAAGATTTTGATGTGAAGCTCAAACTTAAAGATGCAATAAAACATGGTGGATATGTAATTGCTGCTGGCGATGCTCCTAATGATAAAGAAATGTTGAATATATTTAATTATCTTGGAGCAAAAAATATTGATTCTGTAGAAAAAATTAATAGCCTTAATAAAAGGGCTGTTGAAGAATTTAAAAAGAAATTAAGTAAGCTACCATTTGGAGCTATTTTTGTTGATCATGTGTTTGAGCAGAGAAATTCTGCACAGTACATGGATTTTTATAATCTTGGAGTTTTTATGCAGCAGTTGCAAAGACTTTTCCCAAGTAGAGTTAAAATTATAAAAAAATCTAATGTGGCTACAGAAAATCTTTTGTTGGATGCCGTAAAACAGTTAATAGCAGATTACAAGGCAGAAAAAAATTTATTTCAGTAAGTTGATTTTTTTTTAGGTTATGTTAAGTATATTCTAAAATGTCTGGAGCAAAACACTCTTTGCAATGTGCAGAATTAGCAATGCTGAATTTATCAATTTATGCTTTTTTATTTCTCTTAAAAATATAATTAAAAATGTTTAAATGTAAAGTTTTTAAATTAATTTGAGATTTTATATTTTTTGATGTAAAAACTTATATAAGTTTGTTAGTCATTAATTATTAAGTTATATGCTTATATTCTATGAAATAAAGGAGAGTAATATGGTTTTGGATAGAGTTAATACACCAATAGATTTGAAGCAATTAAAAATAGAAGAATTAAAACAACTTGCGGAAGAAATGCGTGAGTTAATTATAAAGAAAGTTAATAAAACAGGTGGGCATATGGGTCCCAACTTAGGGATAGTAGAGGCGACTATTGCGATGCATTATGTATTTAACTCTCCGGAAGATAAGATAATTTTTGACGTTTCGCATCAGTGTTATCCTCACAAAATATTGACAGGAAGGAAAGAAGGCTTTACAGATCCGGACAAATATCTTAAATATAGCGGTTATACAGCCCCTGAAGAAAGCGAACATGACTTATTTAAAGTAGGACATACATCAACATCAGTAAGCTTAGCTACAGGAGTAGCTAAAGCAAGAGATTTAAAAGGTGAAAGCGGAAATGTTATTGCCTTGATTGGGGATGGTTCTCTTAGTGGCGGAGAGGCATTTGAAGGGCTAGATAATGCTGCAGTTTTGGGTAGTAACATGATAGTCATTGTTAATGATAATGATATGTCAATAGCTAAAAATACCGGAGGTCTTTATTCAAATTTAAAATTATTAAGAGAGACTAACGGAGCGGCTGAATGTAACTTTTTTAAGGCTTTAGGTTTTGATTATTATTATGTGGATAAGGGCAATGATATAAATGAGTTGATAGATGTTTTTGAAAAAGTCAAAGATACTTCTGTTCCTGTAGTTGTTCATATAAAAACACTCAAGGGTAAAGGTCTTAAGCCTGCGGAAAATAATAAAGAAGCTTTCCATTGGGTTCTACCCGGAGCTCTTGATAAAAAAGAAACTTCTTGTGAAGCTGTTCAAGAAACTTATAACTCAATTACAACAGACTTTATATTAAAAAAAGCAAAAGAGGATTCTAAAGTAATTGCTATTGCTGCGGCTACACCTGGAGCGTATGGATTTACTCCGGAGTTTAGAAGTAAACTGGGCAAACAGTATACGGATGTTGGTATAGCAGAAGAACATGCTGTTGCATATGCTTCTGCACTTGCAAAAAGTGGGGCTAAGCCTATACTTGCAATTCTTAGTTCTTTTGTGCAAAGAACTTATGATCAACTTTCGCAAGATTTGTGTTTAAATAATTCACCAATAACTATGCCTGTCTTTTGGGGAGGCTTATCAAATGCAGATGCGACACATTTAGGGGCGTTTGATATTCCGTTGATAAATAATATACCAAACATAGTATATTTAGCCCCAACTTGTAAAGAAGAATATTTGAAAATGATGGAGTGGGCTGTTGGGCAAGATAAGTACCCTGTTGCAATTAGAGTGCCTTTTGGTGAAGTTATTTCAACAGGTGTTGAGGATAAAACAAATTATGATGAAATTAATAAATTTCAGTTGGTAGAACAAGGTCAAAAAATTGCTATTATAGGTCTTGGCAATTTTTATCATTTAGGTTGTAAAGTTAAGCGAGAGATAAAAGATAAGTTGAATATTGATGCAACTCTTATTAATCCTAAATTTATAACCGGAATAGATACGGAGTTGTTGGACGAATTAAAGGGAAAACATAGCCTTGTTATAACCCTTGAGGACGGTTGCGTGGATGGAGGATTTGGAGAAAAGATAGCCAAATATTATGGACCGGATTCTATGAGAGTATTGGTTTATGGTGGTAAAAAAGAGTTTACGGACAGAGTTCCGCTTGAGCAGCTTTATGAACGATATCATTTAACTGTGGAACATATTTTGAACGATGTAAAAAAGTTTTTTTAAAATTAAAAAAATAAAAGATGAAAAAATAAAGGAAAAGCCGATGGTGGGATTCGAACCCGCGACCTACTCATTACGAATGAGTTGCTCTACCAGCTGAGCTACATCGGCACAACTTTTATTCTACAACTTTAAAATGTTCAAAAAATAAAATCAAGCCCCTTTAAAAACTCTTTTTTGTTCATGCTAGAATATGTTAAAAGTATTAAGAGGGATAATGTCTGACAGTTTAAAAAGAACGTTAAATCTTAAAGATGCAATTTCAATTGTTGCAGGTTCCATGATTGGCTGCGGAATTTTTATTGTATCTGCAGATATAGCAAGACAAGTAAATTCTGCTTGGTTGTTAATTTTGATATGGGCGCTTGCTGGTTTTACAACTATTTGTGGTGCTTTGTGTTATGGAGAATTGTCTTCTACAATTTCTGATGAGGGAGGTCAGTATATATATCTTAAAAAGATTTTTAGTGAAAAATTGGCTTTTATATACGGTTGGACGCTTTTTCTTGTTATTCAAACAGGGACTCTTGCAGCGGTGGATATTGCTTTTGCTAAATTTGTGGGTATTGTTTTTCCTTTTATAAGTTCTCATAAATTTTTGTTTGGAATAGGACAGTTTAATTTTTCTACACAGCAATTATTTGCAATGATTACAGTTGTTTTGATAACTTGGATAAATTCTCGTGGGATTAAACATGGTGTTTTTACTCAAAATTTATTTACTGTAACAAAGGTTTTTTCAATGATTGCGATTATATGTTGCGGATTATTCTTTGGACTTAATTGGGATGTTATAGTCCAAAATTTTTCTTTGGCAAGTAATTTTTCAGCTATAAATATATCAGCTTTAAAACTTTTAGGAGTAGCTGTTGTTGGAGCCTTGTTTGCGTCAATTACTTGGAATAATGTAACATTTATTGCTTCAGAAATAAAAGAACCAAAGAAAAATGTACCAAGAGCGTTGATAATAGGAACAGGACTGGTTATTACACTTTATATGTTTATAAATTTAATTTATCTTGGAGTTATGCCGTTAGAAGTTATAAAATATGCACCTGAAGATATTGTAGCTTCGGCGTTAATTAATTATATATTTGGTGCTGCCGGAATGATTGCAATTTCTTTTGTTGTGGCAATTTCAGCATTTGGGTGTGCAAACGGAATGATTTTGACCGGCTCCAGGGTGTATTATAAAATGGCTAAGGATAAACTTTTTTTTAGAAGTCTTGCTGTTGTTAACCGAAAAACTAAAGTTCCGGTAAATTCTCTTTGGCTTCAATGTGCTTGGGTTTGTTTGCTCATACTTTGGGGAAATTATTCCCAACTATTGGATTATGTAATATATGCATCTTTAATTTTTTATGCAATTACTATTTTGGGTATATTTAAAATGCGAAAGATGTATGTCGGTTCAAGCAGTGTTTATAGAGTAAACTCTTTTATTCCTATTGCATTCTTATTAATAAGTTTATTTATTATATTGTCACTTACTGTTTATAGACCATTATATACGGTGCCAGGTTTGTTAATTACTTTTTTGGGAATTCCGGTATATGATGTTTGGGTAAAAAAAAGAGCAAAAAAACATCAACTTTGCAGTAAATGATATAAAAAATGAAATATTGCAGGTAAACAGTTATAAAGTTTCTTTGTCAATCCAGTTCAAATATCCTTTGTTTGCATTTGCTATATCTAAAGATATAATTTCAGGAAGGTCGTAAGTGTGAAGTTCAATTATTCTGGATTTTACCGTTTCGAAAAGATTTGCTTTTGTCTTAATAACAAGTAAAGCTTCTTCGTCTTCAGATAGAGTATTATTCCATCTGTATATAGAGGTAATTTTGGGAATAATATTAACACAAGCTGCAAGCTCTTCTCTAACAAGTTCACCGCCAATTAGTTTAGCTTGTTTGGGACTTTCAGCAGTGCATAAAATTAGAATATAATTCATTTTTACCTCTTTTATATGTAATGCATTTTGAAAGTAGCATAATGTAATTATTTAACTAAAGCAAGTAATTAATAAAAATAAATAAATAAATAGATAATTAGTGAAAGTAGAGTTTAAATTTTTAGAAAATAAAAAGAGATGATAAATATCATCTCTTTTTAAAAAAACTCCTCGGGTGGGACTCGAACCTACAACCTATCGGTTAACAGCCGATTGCTCTGCCATTGAGCTACCGAGGAACATCTACATGACTATAATAACAAAAAAAATTTTCTTGTAAAGCTTTTTTTTAAAATTTCACTTTTATTTGTTTCTTACTAATTATTAAGAAATACTAACTGTACTATTGACAAATATTATACCTTTTGATATAGTATTAAAAATTTACAAAAAACCCAATGTAAGTTTTCTAAAAATGTATTTCTAATGAGAGATATAGTCGATACAAGTAAGTAGTTAAGGTGACTAACTATGTCAGTCAGTGTAACAAAAATTCAACAACAAAATAACTTTAATCCAACAAGATGGGCAATTGCAGGCGCTCTTGGGGGATATATAGCAAAGGATTTGCTTCCAATTACAAAAGCCGAAAAAGAACACTATCAGTTTGATGAATTTGTAATTGATAGAAAACGTTCAGTGCGAGAAGCGGTTGCTGAGGAGTTGGAGGCTATAAGAAAAATTGTAGCTAACGGTACTCAAGATAAGGGCTATGATGCATATTTAAAATACGTTAGTATTGGTAAAAATAATGAAGCCAGAGAAGGTTTTATGAAGGAATTGGAAACCCTACCTGAAAATGCTCAAGCTACTTTTACGCGTCTTAGAACTATGGTTGATCAAAAGGTTCGTGATGTTAAAAAAAGTCATAATTTTATTTTTGAAGCAGCAATAAAAAGGTATCGTCCATTACTCAGATATGTTTTTATAGGTGCTTTATTAGCAACAGGTGCTGCTTTTGTTAAGTATGTTCTTTCTAAAATGGCGTCTCCTCAATAATATTTTTTAGCGGAACTTTGAATAAATTTGTTCGTCAACCCATATATAGCCAGGTTGGCTTTTTGTTATATATGAGTTGGAGGATTTATCGTGGAATTTAAAACCTTGCAGCAAGACTATTTTGAGGAATTGGAAGAAAATACAAAGCTTTTGGATATGGTTGAGTTTGAAGAACGCCAAGAGGACATTGCAGACAGCCCTGTTACTTTTAATGCGATAGCTCACAAGGACGATATTTTGCAAATTTATCTTAAGGATATTGGAAAATATAAATTATTGAAGCGAGATGACGAAGTGGAGTTAGGCAAAATAATTAGAACTGGGAAAAAGAAAGAATCTGATTATGCATTAAAAAAATTAATACAGGCGAATTTAAGATTGGTTGTTAGTATTGCCAAAAAGTACGTTGGACATGGTATACTTTTTATGGATTTGGTTCAAGAAGGTTCTTTGGGGCTTATCAAAGCCGCAGAAAAGTATGATTATTCCAAAGGTTTTAAGTTTTCGACTTATGCAACCTGGTGGATAAAACAAGCTATAGTACGGGCTATTGCAAACAATGCCCGTACAATTAGAATCCCTGTTTATATGGCGGATAAAATAAGGCTGCTAAAGAAAACAATGGTCGAGTTGACTTTTTCTACGGGAAAAGAACCTACCGAAGAGGAGTTGGCTGTTGCGATGAATTTGCCTTTAAAAAAAATTAAAGCAATAAAAAAAGCAATGATTCCATCTCCATTAAGCCTTGATGTGCCTATTGCAGAGGATTTATGCTTAGAAGATTATATTGCAGATGATTCTTATAAAGCACCCGAACTTATTGTAGAAAAAGAAAACATGTGTGCAGATGTAATGAAGTGTTTGGAAATTCTTTCAGAACGTGAAAGAAATATATTGATTAGCCGGTTTGGATTGTGTGGGGCTAAAATAAAAACATTAGAAGAATTAGGTGTACAGTATGGCTTTTCAAAAGAGAGAATAAGACAGTTGGAAAATGGGATAATTGCTAAAATAAAAAGTTATGAAAATGTTGCACATCTTAAAGATTATTTGAATTAGGGTTGAAAAAAAAACAATTTATTGTTATTATAATGATAGGTAACATTGTGCGAGGTTAGGATGAGCAAAGATTATTTGAAATTGGACAATGGTGACAAAAATCTGGAAGTTGGAATTAATTTCGGATACGTTGATCGTGTTGCGGGAGTATTTGACTTCAAGCGAAGCTTGCCGCAGAATGTTACTGGATACAGATTATCTTTGGATATTGAACATATAAAAAAAGAAGACTTTAGTCTTTTAGAAAAGTTTCTTCATTCTGAAAACAAGTTAATAGATGCTATTATTTCACTGGATGGGATTATTTCTAAAGGGAAAGCAAAACTTGCAGCGATGTTTTCTTTTGATGGAATATCTTATGATTTGGAATTGATTAATTAAACCACCTACATGAGTTGGTATTTATTAAATAACCCGCGCAGGATATAACAGCCTGCGCTTTATTTTATTTATTTCTTGTTTCTTAACAAAACTTAGGAGCATGGCTATAATTGGTATACTCATGGTAAAATTTTTTTAGAAGTGAGGATATTGTATAATGATTGAAATTAAAGATGTTGAACACGTTGCAAAGTTGGCGAGGCTTGAGCTTACAGAAGAAGAAAAAAGGAAGTTTGCGAACCAACTTAGCAGTATTTTAGAATATGTTGAGGAGATGAATGAGGTTGATACAGAAGGTGTTGAGCCGATGTCACATGCCATTCATTTTGTTAATGTAATGAGAGAAGATGAAGTAAAATACGAACAAACAAAAGAAGAACTTATGAAAAATGCGCCGTTTGAGGAAGATGGATTTTTTAGAGTTCCTAAAATTAGTTAAAAAGAATTAGTTCAGTTATTGAATTGGGGAAAGATGACAAAGTATATTTTTGTAACAGGTGGAGTAGTATCATCCTTGGGGAAGGGAATAGTTGCTGCCTCTTTGGGTAAATTATTGACGGCTCGGGGATACTCTGTTGTTATACAAAAATTTGATCCATACATAAATGTTGATCCCGGAACAATGAGTCCTTTTCAGCATGGAGAAGTCTTTGTTACGGAAGATGGAGCAGAAACAGATTTAGATTTAGGTCATTATGAACGTTTTACAAATACAAATTTAGGAAGAATTAATAATGTTACTTCCGGCAGTGTTTACCAAACAGTGATAAAAAAAGAGCGCCGAGGTGATTATCTGGGAGCAACGGTTCAAACTATACCTCATATTACAAATGAAATTAAATCACGGCTAAAAAAGGCGACAGCTCAATTTAAACCGGATTTTTTGATTGCAGAAATAGGTGGTACAATAGGAGATATAGAGAGTTTACCGTTTATAGAATCTATAAGACAGTTTAGGTCTGAAGCCGGGTTTGGAAATACTATTTCTATTCATGTAACTTTGATTCCTTATCTTGCAGCAGCAGGTGAAATGAAAACAAAACCATCTCAGCACAGTGTTACTACATTGAGGAGTTATGGTATTCAACCGGAAATACTCGTTTGTAGAACATCTCGTCCAATTCCTAAAAAAGAAATAGAAAAATTGGCACTTTTTTGTTCTGTTCCAAAAGAAGCAGTAATAGAATGTAAGGATTTAAAAAGCATATATGAGGTTCCGTTGGCTTTAGAGGCTCAAAATCTTGCAGGGGTAGTGTTGGCTCGTTTACAAATGAAAGATAAAAAGCCAAAGTTAGAATCTTGGAAGGAGCTTGTTGAAAAAATAAAGAATCCTAAAAAGACATTTAATGTCGTAATTGCAGGAAAGTATACAAAGCTTAGTGATGCTTATATTTCAGTAGTTGAGTCACTTAAGCATGCAGGCTATGCGTATGATGCTCAAATTAATATTAAATGGGTTTCAGCAGATGATTGTATTGATTTATCAAAGGCAAAAGAAGCGATGAGCGGTGCAGATGCGCTTGTTGTTCCTGGTGGATTTGGAGTGCGAGGTATTGAAGGTAAGTTGAATGTAATAAAAATAGCCAGAGAACAAAATATTCCTTTTCTTGGTTTGTGTTTGGGAATGCAGTGTGCAGTAATCGAATATGCCAGAAATGTTGTCGGGTGGAAAGATGCAAATTCTACGGAGTTTGAGGAAGGAACAGCTTATCCGGTAATAGATTTAATGTTAGAACAAAAAAACGTAGAAGGTTATGGTGGAACAATGCGTCTTGGCAAATATGAATGCCATTTGAAAAAAGGGACAAAAGTTCATAAAGCATATGGAAAAGATGTTATTTTTGAACGTCATAGACATAGGTATGAAGTGAATCATGAATTGCGAGAGCAGATTGCTGCTGCAGGATTAGTTTTTTCAGGCATGTCGCCGGATGGAATGTTGGCAGAAATAGTAGAGCTTCCGGAAAATGATTGGTTTGTAGCTTGTCAGTTTCATCCGGAATTTAAGTCGCGACCGGAAAATCCCCATCCGTTATTTAAAGGGTTAATTTCGGCAGTAAATAATCAAAAATTAAAATAGCATAGAAGAATAAAAAGAGGTAATAAAATGGAAAAAATATCTAGACAACGTCCAAAAGAGCAAGATAAAATTGCTCGTCGTTCGAATTTTAATGCAGTAGAGGAGAATTTAACCGCAGAACAAGTTAAGCTTGAAGCATCAAGATGTTTGACTTGTAAAAATGCTCGTTGCGTGCAAGGGTGTCCTGTAAATATAAATATTCCCGAGTTTATTAAAGCTTTGAAAGAAGATGACTTAGAAAAAGCAGGGGATGTTATTAGAGAAACTAGTCTTTTACCATCGGTGTGCGGTCGTGTTTGTCCGCAAGAAAGACAATGTGAAGGAAAATGCGTTCTTGGTATTAAAGGGGAACCTGTTGCTATTGGTGCATTAGAAAGATATGTTGGTGATAATACAGCAATGAAAATCGGTGAAATAAAACCATCAGGTAAAAAAGTTGCTATTGTAGGTTCAGGATGTGCAGGAATTACTGCCGCTGCAGATTTAAGGAAAGCTGGTCATGAAGTTGTTGTTTTTGAGGCATTACATAAGCTTGGTGGTGTATTGAGATATGGTATTCCTCCTTTTAGACTTCCAAGAACAGTATTGGATCGTGAAATTGATACTCTTAAAAAAATTGGAGTTAAATTTGAAACTAACGTAATTGTAGGTAAATCTATTACGATAAAACAATTAAAAGAAGATGGATTTGATGCAATTTTTATATGTTCAGGAGCCGGTTTGCCTAAAATGATGGGCGTACCTGGAGAAAATTTAAATGGAGTTTATTCGGCAAATGAATTTTTAACAAGAGTAAATTTAATGGGAGCAAATAAAGCAGAAAATCCAACTCCTTTACGTGTCGGAAAGAAAGTTGCAATTATAGGCGGAGGAAATGTGGCAATGGATGCAGCAAGAACAGCTGTACGTGTTGGGTTTGAAGATGTTTCTATTTTGTATCGCCGGACAGAAGCAGAACTTCCTGCGCGTTTAGAAGAGATTAGACATGCTAAAGAAGAAGGAGTTGTGTTTAAGTTTTTGCATGCACCTGCAGAAATATATGGTGAAGATGGATACGTTAAGGGCATGCGTTTTGATTTGATGGAATTAGGTGAACCGGATGAGTCAGGAAGAAGACGTCCGGTTGCTACAGGAGAAAGTGTTGATATGGATTTTGACACAGTTATTGTTGCACTAGGAACTGGTCCAAATCCGATTATACAAAAATCAGCAGAGAATGAAGGCTTAAAAATAGAAACCGATAAAAAAGGGTACATTGTTGTGGAAGAAACAACTCGTGAAACTTCATTAGAAAATGTGTATGCCGGAGGAGACGTTGCACCGGTAGGGGCTTCAAATGCCATTAATGCAATGGGGGCAGGTAAAAAAGCTGCGGCAGCGATAAATGAACTTTTAGCAAAGTAGAAACAAGAAAGAGGTACTAAGTGGAACTCGAAATTATAAGGAATACAGATCCGGAAATAGCAGAACTTGTTGAAAAAGAGCTTAAGCGTCAAAGAAACACACTTGAGCTTATAGCAAGTGAAAATTTTACTTCAAAGGCTGTTATGGCGGCATGTGGAACAGTTTTAACAAACAAATATGCAGAAGGGAAACCATATAAAAGATTTTATAATGGCTGTGAAAACGTAGATAAAATCGAAGAATTAGCGCAGAAACGCTGCTGTGAGCTTTTTGGTGTTGAGCATGCTAATGTCCAGCCGCATTCTGGTGCACAGGCGAATATGGCTGTATTTATGTATGCACTTAAGCCTGGTGATACGGTTTTGGGCATGGATCTTTCTAATGGAGGTCATCTTAGTCATGGTTCGCCGGTCAATTTTTCCGGAATTTATTTTAATATTATAAGCTATGGTGTTAATTCAGATGGTGAAATTGATTATGCTGAAGTAGAAAAATTAGCGCTAGAGCACAAGCCTAAAATGATTATATGTGGTGCATCTAACTATTCAAAAATTATAAATTTTAAACGTTTTAAAGAAATTGCAGATAAGGTAGGGGCATATTTAATGGCAGATATAGCGCATATAGCAGCGCTTGTAGCAGCCGGCGAGCATCCGTCTCCGGCACCATATGCAGACTTTGTAACAACTACAACGCATAAAACATTGCGTGGGCCAAGAGGCGGAATTGTTATGTGTAAACAAGAGCATGCTTTGGGGATTGATAAAGCTGTATTTCCTGGAATTCAGGGTGGACCTTTGGAACATATTATTGCGGCAAAAGCTATAGCTTTTAAAGAAGCTCTTGAGCCCTCATTTAAATCTTATGCAAAGCAAATTATTAGGAATGCTAAGGCTTTGGCAGCTTCGTTGATAAAAAATGATATGGACATCATAGGCGGTGGTACAGAAAATCATTTGATGACATTGGATTTGAGAAGATATAATAAAACAGGTAAGGATATTGCTAATGTTTTAGAAATGGTTGGTATTACGGCAAATAAAAATACAGTACCTAATGACCCACAAAGTCCTTTTGTTACAAGTGGTATACGTCTTGGAGTTCCGGCTCTTACAACAAGAGGACTTCAAGAAAAAGATATGGAGGAAGTTGGGGAAATTATAGCTCTAGCTGTTAAAAATTCTGATGATTCTGCATATTTGCAGGAATTAAAGAAACGTTCTCAAAAACTTTGTGATAAATATCCGTTATATTAAAGAGGCAAAAATAAACAAAAATGACACTTTTACAATTATCAGATGCACATATAGTAGGGACAATTATTTCTTACCTTTTAGGTGTATTTATAGTACCTTTAGTTATTGCTTTTTCAAAGAAAAAAGGATTGGTAGATAAGCCAGGGGAACGAAAAATACATGATCATCCAGTTTCAAGACTGGGGGGCGTTGCTATTTGGATAAGTACAATGACTACATTTTTATTGTTGATAGTTTTGAGTTTTTATCCTAAAGGTTCTTTGTTGTCTGGTATATTGCTTGGTGGCTCATTGATGTTCTTTTTAGGGCTTATAGATGATGTTTATTGTCTTAATGCAAAGTTTAAGCTTCTTATTCAAGTATCCATTGCTACAATAGTTTTTCTTTTAGGAATTAGAATTGATACAATTTACAACCCGTTTGGGAATTTAATTCAATTAAACTTGATAATTTCATATATTTTAACAATATTATGGATTGTGGGGATAAGTAATGCAGTTAATTTTATTGATGGTATAGATGGGCTTGCAGGTTCGATTATAACAATAAGCTCAGTTACATTAGGAGTTATATCTGTATCTTTGGCACCGGCAAATGTATCTTCATTGATAGCATTTATTTTGGCAGGTTCAATGTTAGCATTTTTAACATATAACTTTAATCCGGCAAAAATCTTTATGGGCGATTCAGGAGCGTTGTTTGGTGGTTTTATGCTTGCTGTTTTGTCTATAACCGGAGTTATGTATATGGATACAATTGCAATGTATGTGCCGATTTTAATTTTATCTGTACCTATTATGGATATTACTTTTTCCAGTTTGCGCCGTATTGCAAAAGGAAATTCACCTTTTGTAGCTGATAGTGAGCATATCCACCATAAACTTTTACATGTCGGTTTTTCACAAAATAAAACTGTTTTAGTGCTTGCTCTAGTTGCAATTGTGTCAGGTGCTGTTGCATCTATTGTAATTAACACTTCTTTGTTAAAATATTTCTTGTATGCGGTTGCTGTATCTGTTATATTGTTGTTGTTAAGTTTTTTTGCAAAACAAAAGTAGTAGGATAAAATTATGGCAGTAAAAAAGATATTAACATATGGTGATGAGACGCTTAGACAACCTTCTAAAGAAGTACATAAAGTTTCTAAAAAGGTTTTAGATTTAATTCATGATTTATTGGATACAATGTATGCAAAAAATGGGGTAGGACTTGCAGCTCCGCAGATAGGTGTTCATTTGAGAGTGTTTGTTATAGATGTTTCAACAAATGATGAACCTCTTAATCCTATGGTTTTTATTAATCCTAAAATAATAAAAAAAGAAGGAGCCGTAGTAAGTCATGAGGGTTGCTTAAGTTTTCCGGAAGCATATACCGATGTTCGTCGATACAGAGATGTTATGGTTAAAGCCATTGATCGTAAAGGAAGGGCATTTGTTCTGGAGGCTAAAGACGGAAGTCTTTTGGCAAGAGCTATTCAGCATGAGTTTGATCATCTTGATGGAGTGTTATTTATTGACCATGTAAGAAATAGGTTTGAAGCTGATAAAATTCTTCAAGAAAATAATTTGCCACCAGTTGATGAATCGAGGTTAATTGAAGAATCAGAACTTGAAGAATTGATAAAAGAGGACACTCAAGAGTGATAAAAATTGTTTTCTTTGGGACTCCAGCGATAGCAGTAAAGTCTCTTGAATATTTGGTGCAATCAGAAAAATTTGAAGTGTTGGCAGTAGTTACCCAACAGGATAAACCAAGTGGAAGAGGTCATAAAGTTTGTGCATCACCGGTTAAGCAAGCTGCATTAAGATTAGGAATACCTGTTTTTCAACCGAAATCGATAAGAAAAGATGCTGAGCTGATGCAAAAATTGCGAGACTTGGCACCTGATTTTTTTCTAACTTTTGCTTTTGGGCAAATTTTATCACAAGAGGTGCTTGATATACCTAAATATTATACGGTTAATTTGCATGCTTCTCTTTTGCCATCATACCGAGGTGCTAATCCTATACAGCGTTGTATATACAATGGAGATTGTGTTACAGGTATAACAACAATGCTTACTGTTTTAGATTTGGATGCAGGAGATATATGCCTTAGTGAAGAAATTGATATTGATGCGGAGATGACAGATGTTGTTTTGGCAGAGATAATTTCAAATAAATCGCCGAAGTTGATAGAAAAAACTTTGTGTGGGCTTGTTAATGGAGAAATTCAACCTCAAAAACAAGATGAAACTAAAGTTACTTTTGCTAATAAATTTAATAAATCTGATGGAAAAATAGATTTTACAAAGTCTGCGAAAGAAATTGTATGTCAAGTTAGAGCAATGTATTCTTGGCCAAATGCATATACCACATATAAAGGTAAACATATAAAAATAATGAAAGCATGCTCAGTATCATATGAAGGTTGTGAAGAAAATGGAAAAGTGATATCTGTTACTAAAGAAGGAATAGAAGTTTGCGCCGGAAAAGATAAGCTTGTTTTGCAGTTAATAAAACCGGAGGGAAAAGGTATTATGAGTGCGTATTCTTGGTCAAACGGTTCTGGTATAGTTAAAGGTGATAAATTTGGGGAATAATATGAAAATTGTAGGGATACGTGGAGCAATAACTTTAGATGAAAACACTGAAAAAGCTATAGAAGAAGCGACAGTAGAGCTTTTTAATACATTGATGGAACAAAATGATATTGCGCCGGAAGATGTTGCATATGTAAATTTTTCAGCGACAAAAGATATAACCAAGGCACATCCTGCAAAATTTATACGTACCAAATTGGGCATAACATCAATACCTATGATGTGTTCACAAGAAATGGATGTAGAAGGTGCATTGGGCATGTGCCTAAGAATATTAATTGTAATAAATACAATTAATGATGAGTTTGCGCCTAAACATTTCTATTTAAAAGGGGCAAAAATTTTAAGACCGGATATTAATAATTAAAAGGTACAATAAAAAAAAATAGGGGCATTTGCCCCTAGCTGTCTGGAATTAAGAATAGTTGGAAGTATGAAAAAGATTAATTATATATAACAATATTTTAGACCTTAGTACAATTACCCACGTGTCTATAATTTTGTAGGTTTTTTAGTAGCCAAGCTGGGGAATCTTTTGGGAGTTGATTAAGTGTACTTTTTCCACTTTATGTAAACATCAGTGTTTTTAATGGTTTTGGGCGTCTTAATTATTTTTAACATTAACACTTGACAAAAAAAATAATATGTTGCATAATAAAAGTGTTAAATGAAGTGTAAAAAAAACACTTATTAACAAAGAGAAAGAAAAAGTACAAAATTCGAAAGGATACCATAAAATAATTTGGTAAAGAAAAATGAAAGTAAATTCTATTAACAACAATCAAATAAATACTAAAAGACAAACATTTAAAGGATATTCAAATCCGGGATTTTATGCATTAAGATCTCAAATAGTTTCTGCAGAAGATGCAGATAAGTTTGTTAAGGCGATGAAGCAAGCAACAAAACAAGATGCTACAGCTACAAACTTTATGTCAGCATTTGTAAATAAAGTTATTATTGCTGGAGAAATTCTTGGTTTTAAAAATCTTCAACAAGCAGGAAAAGTTATGTCGACTCCGCAACATAAAGCGTTGGTTAAAGAAATTGATAAAGGTGTTGACGCCTTGCTTGAAGCTACAGGATATGCTTCAGCTCAAAGTTTAGATAAAATTATTTAGCACAAATAATGACCATATAGCACAAAAATAATAAGCATACACCATAACGTAAGTTATGGTTTTTTTTATTTTTAAATTTTTATAATTTTACAAAGTTGCGCAGGATAAAAGGTGTATGGAGGGAGGTGTCTTTTGTATCCAAGATTGAGTATAGTCATTTTTAGGATATTTAGGGCTTACTTTTAGCAAAGTTGCGTAATTGATGTCGATAAAGTTTAGTTTTTTAAGTTCTTCTATATAGTAGCCTGTTTCTCCACAATTTGTACAAAAGAGTTCACTTGGCATAATTTTATTGCCTTTAGTTATTGCGATGCGTTTTACCCCACAGCAAGAACATCTGACAAGATACCATCGATTTTCGACGTATTCTCCGCAATCAGGGCAATATCCGCATTTTACATTGAGATTCATTTTGTCATGTGTGCATTTTCTTTTAAATAAATATATTATACTCATGTTTACCCCTTAATCGTTTATAAATTATTTAATAACAATTTGTTACAAGTCAATAATTATGTTTATATTAAAATAGAATTGTACGATTAGAGAACATGAGGAACATAACGTGGATTTTACAGTATTAACTATAGATATATTAAAAAGTTTAGGGCATATAATGGGTAATTACGGATGGGGGATAATTCTTCTTACTGTGATAATCAGATTAGCAATGTGGCCATTGGGGGTTTCACAGCAGCGTTCAATGAAAACAATGCAGATGTTGCAGCCCAAAATGAAAGCGATACAGGACAGATATAAATCAAATCCTCAAATGATGCAACAAAAAATGATGGAGTTTTACAAAGAGCATAAGTTTAATCCCATGGCCGGATGTTGGCCTGTTGCAATACAGATGCCGATATTTATTTTGTTGTATTCTGCTTTAATGAGCCCTATGTTTATACAAGTGGCAGGAAATGAATCATTTTACTTTATAAAGAGGCTTGATGCTACCCTTAGAGGGAATGCCGGTGTATCTTATGATAATGAGTTTAATGTTTCTCAGAATGATACTTTTTCTGCAACAAAAGCAATAAAGGTGTATTTAAAAGGTGAAGAAACACCAGTAGAGCAAAAGGTTTCAAATCCTAGAAAAATAATAAAAGTTCAAGGAGATATTATTCCTGGAGAAACTTTAGATTTAAAAATCAGTTTAGACGATTTAAACATGAAGTATTCACAGCTTGAAAAGGTGGAACGTGCAGAAATTGGTGTTATAGATAATAATACACGTGAGATTGAAACGATTAATTTTGTTAAATCAGGTGATATATTAAAGGCTCAAGTTCCGACAAAAGCAGTTTCTACATCTATTCATTATGATGTTTTGATTTTAGTACTTATTTTTGGTTTGTCTATGTTTGTAACTCAAAAAATAATGATGGCTACAAACAAGCAAGCTCAGCAGGATCCTACTCAAGCAGCGATGCAAAAAACCATGGGAACAATGATGCCGATTATGTTAACCGCAACATTTATTTTTATTCCAATTCCTGCAGGTGTTTTATTATATTTAATTTCAAGTAATCTTATCCAAGTAGTGCAAACAATTATTATAAATAAGCAGCTTGATATGGAAGAAGAAGCAAATAAAGCAGCAAAAGCGGCAAATATAGATAAGCTTAATGCAAGAAAAATAGAAGCAAAAGAAGTAAAAAATGTTGGAGAAGATAAGGAATAATGAAACTTTCAGAGTTTGATTATGACTTGCCGGACAAGCTGATAGCTCAATTTCCGGCGCAGAAAAGAGAAGATTCAAGACTTTTAGTATTGGACAGGAATAATAAAAAGATAGAGCATAGGCATTTTTACGATATTGTTGAGTATCTTGGAGAAAATGATGTTCTTGTTTTGAATAATACTCGGGTTATACCTGCACGAATTTATGCTACAAAGATTACCGGCGCTCATATAGAAATCTTTTTGTTGAAGGAAATTAAGAAAGATTATTGGGAAGTTTTATTAAGACCAGCAAAAAGAATTAAATCGGGCGATATTATGACAGTTAGTCCTGAGTTGTCAGTAGAGGCAATAGAAAAATATGATGGTGGTAAGGCTCTTGTTAAACTTAATTATAAAGGTGATTTTTTTGAAATATTGGATAGAGTTGGAAAAATCCCATTACCGCCATATATAGAGCGTAAGATGACGAATGAAGAGCTTGATAGACTTGATTATGAGCGTTATCAAACGGTTTATGCGGAAGATAAGGGGTCTGTTGCTGCGCCAACAGCTGGGTTGCATTTTACAAAAGAAATTTTGGATAAGTTAAGGGATAAAGGTGTACAAGTTTGTTTTGTTACGCTGAATGTGGGGTTGGGAACTTTTAAGCCGGTAACAGTCGAAAATATAGAAGATCATAAAATGGATAATGAGGTTTTTTCTATTAATGAGGATACGGCAAAAATTATTACTGAAGCGATGAGACAAAAAAAGCGTATTGTTGCTGTTGGTACAACGACTACAAGAACTTTAGAAACTACTTTTCAAAAATATGGAGAGATAAAAGCAGTAAAAGATAGCTCTGAAATGTTTATATACCCGGGTTATAAATTTAAAGTGGTTGATGCACTAATTACTAATTTTCATTTGCCAAAATCTACATTAATTATGTTGGTTAGTGCCTTGGCAGGAAAAGATAATATTTTTAATGCTTACAAAGAAGCAATAGAAAAGAAGTATAGGTTTTACAGTTATGGCGATTGTATGTTTATAAAGTAGAAAGGTGATTGCAATAAAATCTTATCAAAACTTTACCGACATTGTTTCAGGTTCGTGCTAAATTTATATTATGACCAAATACGTACCATTGCATTTACATACTGAATATAGTTTGCTCGATGGAGCAATAAGATTAAAAGATTTGTGTGCTTTTGCTAAACAAAATGACATGCCGGCTGTAGCAATTACTGATCATGGTGTTATGTACGGAGCAATGGAGTTTTGTAAAATAGCCAAGGAAGCAGGAGTAAAGCCTATTATAGGTTGTGAATTTTATGTCTATGAGGGAGATATAAAAGAAAAAAAGTCTACTCAAAATGAGCTTTTTCACTTAGTATTGTTGGCGAAATCAAAAAAAGGTTATGAGAATTTAGTAAAATTAGCTTCAATAGCGGCGGTTGATGGATTTTATTATAAACCACGGATAAATCATAAGCTATTGGAAGAATATAAAGAAGATTTGATATGTCTTTCTGCTTGCGTGCAAGGAGAGGTCGCAAAATATATATTAAAAGGAAACAAAGATGAGGCAAAGAAACGAGCTGAATATTATAAATCTTTGTTTGGCGAGGATTATTATATAGAAATACAAGATCATGGGTTGGATGTACAAAAACGATCTAACCCCGATTTAATAAGAATTGCAAATGAACTTGGTATAAAGCTGGTTATTACAAATGATAGTCATTATTTACAAAAAGATGATGCAAATTGGCATGATACTTTGTTGTGTTTGCAGACTAATGCCTCGAAAGATGATGATAGCAGATTTAGATTTCCAAATAATGAGTTTTATGTGAAAAATGTATCAGAATTGAGAGATGCATTTAAATGGTTAGATTCAGAGGTTTTTGAGCAAGCCATAAAAAATACTGTAGATATTGCAGAAAAATGTCACTTTATGTTAGATAAAGGACGAGCACCGCTGCCAAATTTTGAAGTGCCTGCAGGGTATACAGTAGATTCATATTTGCATTATCAAGTTATAGAGGGTTTGAAGAAGCTTTATGGGGAAATTACTCCGGAGTTAAAAGAAAGATATCAATATGAGTTGGGTATAATTGAGCAAATGGGATTTTCTGCGTATTTTTTGATTACGTGGGATTTTATTAAATTTGCAAAGGATAATGATATACCTGTTGGACCTGGTCGGGGTTCAGCGGCTGGTTCTTTAGTTGCGTATGCTTTAGGGATAACAGATTTGGACCCTATTAAGCATAACTTGTTGTTTGAAAGATTTTTGAATCCTGAAAGATATACTATGCCTGATATAGACATAGATTTTTGTATTGAAAGGCGTGGAGAAGTTATAGATTATGTTGCCAAAAAATATGGTACAGATAAAGTTTGTCAAATTATAACATTTGGAACATTGGCAGCAAAAGCAGCGCTAAAAGGAGTGGCAAGAGTTTATAATATACCTTTTGCTGATGCAAATAAGTGGTCACAGTTAATTCCAAGCGGACCTAAAGTTCATATTGATGATGCGTTGCAGCCTGGCATGGAGTTAAAGGAGTTGTATGATGCCAATCCACAAGTAAAAGAGATTGTGGATATGGCAAAGCAGCTTGAGGGAATAAAAGTTAATTTTGGTATGCATGCTGCAGGAGTGATAATTTCATATATGCCTTTGAATGAGATTGTTCCTGTTCAGCCATCAAAAGAAGGAATTATTATAACTCAGTATCCGATGTCGGATTTGGAAACTTTAGGTCTTTTAAAGATGGACTTTTTGGGGCTTCGTAACCTAACGATGATTAATCATACTTTGAAATTAATTAAAAAACGACATGGTATAGATGTTGAGATAAATAAAATACCTCTAGATGATGAAAAAACATATGAATTGTTGCAACGGGGTGATACAGATGGAGTTTTTCAATTAGAATCATCAGGGATGAAAAATCTTGTTAGACGACTTAAGCCAAATGTGTTTGAAGATATGGGAGCATTGGTGGCACTTTTTCGTCCTGGACCATTAGATTCGGGGATGGTTGATGACTTTGTAGAAAGAAAGCATGGCAGGCAAAAGGTTGTATATGCACATGATCTTTTAGTGCCTATTTTAAAAGATACTTATGGTACTATTGTTTATCAAGAACAAATTATGCAAATATTTCAGGCTTTAGCCGGATATACCCTGGGACAAGCGGATATGGTTCGCAGAATGATGGGTAAGAAAAAATTTGAAGAAATGGCAAAGCAGAAAGAAAAATTTATTGAGGGGTCAGCTAAAAATGGAATGTCAGCAAAAGATGCTACAGAATTATTTGAGCAGATAGAAAAATTTGCGGCGTATTGTTTTAACAGGTCTCATTCTGCAGCTTATGCTTTTGTGTCGTATCAAACCGCGTATCTTAAAGCGCATTATTTTGTGGAATATATGTCAGCATTGTTATCCAGTGTTAAAGGTGATCAGGATAAAACACAAATGTATATTGCAGAGTGTCAAAAGCATGGAGTTAAAGTTCTTGCACCTGATATTAATAAGTCATATTCTGATTTTTCACCGGATGAAGATAATATTAGGTTTGGTTTAGGTGCAATAAAGAATGTAGGTGAGGCTGTAATTGAAAATATTTGCAGTGAACGTGAACTCAATGGTGAATTTAAATCGTTTTATGATTTTTGCACTAGAGTAGATATGAAAAGTTTAAATAAAAGAACGTTGGAAAGTTTAATTAAAGCAGGAGCTTTTGCGAATATTGAAAAAAGTAAAAAACAATTAATGTACAACCTCGATTCTATTGTGGCACAGGCGCAAAGAGAAAATGAAGCTAAATCTCTTGGCCAGGCAAGTTTATTTGCTTCATTGGGTGCGAATAGTGGCTTTGGTGGTGGTTCATATGTATTGCAAGGTGATGATAGTGAGTATACGGATAAAGAAATTCAGCAATATGAAAAAGAATACCTTGGTTTTTATGTAACTAGTCATCCGTTGTCTTCGATAAGAAATAGTTTACCTTTTTTGACTACTCATAACATAGCTGAGTTGGCTGAAATGCCGAGTGATAAGCTTGTTACAATATGCGGTCTTTTATCTCAAGTAAGGCAAGTTCCTTTTAAAAAAGATCCGACAAAGTTTTTGAAAGCAGGAATGATAGAAGATTTAACAGGAAAAGTTGAATTTGTAGTATTTTATAAAACTTTATTAGAGGTTAATTCTTTTGTTGAAAATGAACAAAAAGTAATTTTTTCCGGAAAGATTCAGCGAAAAGATGAAGATCAATTAAATATAATTGTAGATAGCGTAAAACCTGTAGAAAATTCAAATGTTGTTACTTTGACGATAAAGAAAAATATACCATTTGAAATTTTGATGAGTTTAAAAGATACGATGCTTCGATTTAAAGGTTCTGATCCATTGTTGTTTAAGCTTGATAACATGGATGGAGAAAAGATTTTAGCAGGGTCAGGATTTTGGGTTAATGCAAATAATGATTTAGTTAATACTGTAGTTTCAAATTATGATGAATTTGTAGATATTGGAATAAAATCATTGGATAATTAAAAATGTATTTCTTTCTAATTATATCTTGGTTTTTAATAGTTCTTTTGTAGTGTATAGTTGTAGTACTTTTTGGTATTTTTTTAGCGTATAAATAAAAGTAAACTATAATTGGAGATGCGTATAAATAAATTTTACGTATTTTCCTGCGGTTTTAGAGTAGTATACTTTGGAGATTTGCTATGTTAACAGAAAGATACCAGGGAGAACTTAATAATAGAAAGCAAATTGAAGTTAAGGACGTCAATAAGGATATAGTAGCGTGGCTCGAAGATCTTGCAGAAGAAATTAATTGCAGAGTAGACAGAAAAGAGTGGAAAAGTAAATATAATAGCTATGTAGTGTATGATTATGAGCCATTTTGCTCAGACGGATTTGAAATAAATATGTTCTTGTCCTCTACAAGTAAACCCCATTTAAATTTTTTAAAATATCTTTATGATAATAAAATTAGTACACTTAAATATCTTGATAGTTGTGTAAAAAAATAACTGCTTTTGACTATTGTTCTAAAAATACCCTTTTTTATTTAAAAAAGGGTATTCCTGTTTTAATATTCACCAAAAGATAGGTTGCGATTTAGTAAAAGATTTTTAAAATCATCAAATGTAAGGTTAAAAGTTTTATCTAAAACTTTACAAACTCCATTTACAGTTGGTTCGCAAAGAAAGCAGTTTATGTTGTCATAAAAAATGCCATCAATACCTGTTTGTTTGGTACCAATGCACAGACAACCTTTTGCGGCAGCTTCGAGGTATACAAGCCCTAGTGTTTCATTAATGCTGGGTAGTATAAAAACGTTGGCAAGTTGCATTTTGTTTAAAACTTCATCATGTGGAAGTTTACCACAAAAAGTTATTTTATTCTCTAATTCAAGAGTTTTAACCAATTTGATAAGGTTATTTTTTTCTTTTCCATCTCCTATAATTTCAAATGAAAAATTTTTATCTTTAAATTTGGCAAGGGCTTTTATTATCAGGTCTATATTTTTTCGTCTTATTAAGTTTGCGGCAGTAACAAATTTTATACTATCATTCGGTTTAATCTTATCCAGCATTTGTGCATCAGAAATAAAATATTTGGGAGGTATTTTAGAAATACGAACTTCTGTTTTTGACATACATTCTGGCATAATCTTTGCAAGTTTTTCTTTTAAGTGAGCAGAGCGACAAATAATTTTGTCACATTCTTTATAAGCTGTTTTCATTTTATTTTTAAAGTAAATGGCGTATTTTAATGAAGTAAGCACCTGAATGTCTGATTGGTGAACAGCATATGTCACTATCGGACGTTGATTTTTAGGACAATTTTTAAGGAGTCTTTGTGCAAATAATATTCCACTGGGCATATGCGCAATTATTTTATCGTAATTAGAAATATCTATACAATTAGGTTTTAGCAAAAAAGGAGTGTGAAAATTGAGGTTTTTAATTTTTATTCCATTGACTTCGTAAAGTCCGTTTGGTTTTAATTTTTTACCTCTTAAAAGACTGTTAAACAAGAAATTTGGTCTTATTATATCTACTGAGTTTGTGAGTTGAAGTTCTTTTATAATTGGAACCAATGCTTTTGCACATTGTTCGTTATCGTCAATAGGAATTAAATCAGATAAAAAAAGTATTTTCATGATTGTTATTATAGCACTGTTGTTTAATGTGTTGTAAATATTTAAAAAAAGTTGTAATATTTACTAAGGATAAAACAGAATACTAAAGAAAAGGGGACGAATAATGACAAATGTAATACAAGGTAATTTGGTTGGAGGAAGTGAAAAATATTGTATAGTAATAGCGAGATTTAATGAGTTTATCGGATCAAAATTATTATCTGGAGCGATAGATGAACTCGTAAGACATGGTGTTGAGGAAAATAATATAGATGTAGTTTGGACGCCAGGAGCGTTTGAGATTCCAATAGTAGCGAAAAAAACAGCAGAGTCAAAGAAGTATGCGGCTGTAATAGCTTTAGGTGCTATAATAAAAGGTTCAACACCTCATTTTGATTATGTTTCTGCGGAGTTATCAAAAGGAATTGCCCATGTAGCTTTAGAAACAGGTGTCCCTGTATTGTTTGGAGTTTTAACTACAGACAACATAGAACAAGCTATAGAGCGTGCAGGTACTAAGGCTGGAAATAAAGGTTCTGATGCTGCGAAAAGTGCAATTGAAATGGTTAATTTGTTGAAGCAATTATAGAGTTTACGTTTATAGGAGAAAAAAGGTATGTCTATAAGTTTTGTTAAGTCGTTAACTTTTATGTTTAAGGAAAAGAATTGGTTTGCAAAGTTTTTAATAGGCTCTGTCCTTTTATTTTTTGTGAAGGTTATATCTTTATCTTTAGATGTAGTTCATTCTGATATGATGCCTAAAATTGAATTAGCTACAATAACACAAAAAGGTTCTGTTTCGATTATTTTACTTTATATCGGAGCATTATTTTTATTTTTGTTAGCTTTTTGGATGTATTCGACGGTTCTTGGTTATATGGTAACTACAGTTCGCAGATATATGCGCAGTGAGGAAGATATTATTCCTGACTGGGATGATGTTATGGGTAAACTTTTCTTTAGGGGCGCTAGATTGGCTATCGCATTAGGAGTTTATTTTGCATTATTGTTTTTGGTGTTTTATTTTATTTTATTTTTCTTAATTATTTTCCTGTCTATACATTTAAATGTCTTATTAGTACTATTATATTTGTTTAATTTGTGTTTTATTTATATTTTACCTGCTATGATTTTGTCTTATTGTGAAAAAGACAGATTTAGTGCAGCATTTGACTTTAAAAGAATAAAAGACATCTCGGCAATGTCTTTGAAAAATTATTTACTTATGTTGTTTATGTTAATAGTTTTGGTAATCGGTTTGACGGTTGTAACAGTTATTTTTTATCATACAACTGTGGGGATTTTGATATTACCAATTGTTTGTTTCTATTTTTGTATAGTGTTGGGTAATATTGTTTCTCAATATTATGTTAGTTGTTGTATTAAGGAATAAAAAAAATATATCCGCGGTAGTTAAAGACCGCGGATTATTTTTATATAAAATAATTTATTCTTTAAAAATTTTTTGATATAATAGTGAAATGGAAAATGAAATAAAGCAGAAAGACTTTAAATATAAAACTTTTACTTCACTTAAAAAAAATAATATAGATGATTTATTTTTAAATTTGAGTGAAAATCCTGTAGGACAAGAAAATAAAGATTTTCGTTTGCAGCTTAGTACAATTTATCAATTATTTGAGGATGAATTTTCTGATTTGTTTGCAACGCCAAATATTCCATTTAGAAACACTGATTTTTATTTTTTGTTTAATGATAAAGATATTAGTGTTTTTGTTACTCCTACCAATAATTTTGATTTTTATGCCAAAGCGAAAGGTTCATTGTTTAGGTTTAGTTCCGAGTATATAAAAATTAATGGAAAACAAACATGCGGCTATATAGTTCCATTAAATTTTATTTGGGATTATTTTACTCAACTTGATGGTATTGTTGAGTTTGAAGCCGGTACTGACAGTTTTAATTATGTAAATAGACTTACCCAAACGATACTTAAGCTTATTGAAAAGTTATATTTTATACCTTTTGTCAAAGAGAAAAATACAACTTTCAAAATTGTATGGGAGTTGTTTATAAAAAATCGTGACGCAATAAGATTGTTAAATGAAATAAAACAACAAGCAGATCAAAATTATTTTGTAGTTAATTCGCCTAATTCAACTACATCTTCATTAGTGGATAAGCTTATAGCAAATTATGTAAATTATATTATTTATAAGTTTTTGGGCTTAAAAAGTGTTAGGTTTAAAGATGCAAAAGCTGCGGTATATTTTGTAAAAGAGTTTGATCATAAGCGCTATATAAGATCGGTTGATTTGGCAGATACAATAGCGCAGTGGCTTGATGAATTGTATATAGGCAAGTACGATTTGCTTCCATTTATAGAAATAAAAAAAGTTGGGGAAGACGATTTTGAGCTTAAAATTAAGATAAAAAACAAATTAACATCAGAAGTAGGAACTTTAGATGACTTAATGGAGCAAAAACCCATATTTGGATTAGATTTGGAGTCAACTTCTCAAATTGTAGAAAAGCAGTTGAGATACGTTCATAGGTATATGCCGGAAATTGAAAAAATATTTGAAGAAGGTAGCAATTATGCACTCCATTTAAAATTAAATGAAGTGTATAAAATTATGACTCAAGTTATATATTATCTAAACAAAGCTAACATAGATGTTATTTTGCCTGATGGGCTGGATAATATTGTAGTTCCAAGAGCGTCCATAAATGCTAAAATTAAAGCAAATAGAACTCAGGAGCTTCATGAGCTTTTAAATTCTAATAATCCTGATACGTTGGTTTTGGAAGAAATTTTGAGCTTTTCATATTCTATTGCAATAGGTGATGAGCGTTTGAGTGCAGAAGAATTTGAAGAGCTTGCAAGAAATGCCCAAGGACTTATAAAGTATAAAAATCAATATGTACTTATTGATAAGGCAGAATCAGAAAAATTAATTAAAAAAGTTAAAAATCCAGATATTAAAAAGTTAACAAAGCTTGATTTGTTGCATGCTTCTTTGTCTGGAAATATAGATGAGTTTGAGTTTGATTATGATGCAGCGTTTGCAGAAGTCTTAAAGGATTTAACGAAAACAGAAGATATAACAGTTTCCGAACATCTTGCAGGGGTGTTAAGACCATATCAGGAAAAAGGTTTTAAGTGGTTATATACTAATACCCAAAAAGGTTTTGGCTGTTGTATGGCAGATGATATGGGTTTAGGAAAAACTATTCAAGTAATTAGTCTTATAACAAAGTTGAAAGAAGAAAAAAAATTAAAAAATCCTGTTTTAGTTGTTTGTCCTACAACGCTTGTTGGAAATTGGGTAAAAGAGTTAAAAATGTTTGCTCCAGATTTGAGTGCTTCTGTATATCATGGTTTAGAGCGTAAATTGGATAATAAAAAAGATATTGTAATAACAACCTATGCGATTTTAAGAATAGATATAGAAATACTTAAAAAGCAAGCCTGGGGGGCGTTAGTAGTGGATGAGGCACAAAATATTAAAAATCCGGATACCTCGCAAACGCAAGCTGTAAAAACACTTAAAGCTCCTATTAGAATTGCTATGACAGGAACCCCTGTTGAAAATAGACTTAATGAATTGTGGAGTATTTTTGATTTTATAAATAAAGGGTATCTTGGCTCGTTACGTGATTTTCAAAAGAGTTATGCTATACCGATAGAGCGATTTAAAGAGTTAAAACGTGCTGAAAAATTACGTTTGGCAGTCTCTCCATTTGTTTTAAGACGGTTAAAAACTGATAAAACAGTTATAGCTGATTTGCCGGAAAAAATGGTTATTGATGATTATTGCTATCTTGCAAAGTCTCAAGCTGTTCTTTACCAAAAAGTGCTTGAAGATATTATGGGAGAAATTTCTAAGGTTAGCGGTATTAATCGTAGAGGTTTAATTTTTAAATTAATAACGGCATTAAAGCAAGTGTGTAATCATCCTTATCAATATTTAAAATCCGGAGATCTTACAAAAGAAATGTCCGGTAAGACAGAAAAGTTTATTTCTCTTTTGAGCGGAATAAATGAAAATAATGAAAAAACACTTGTATTCACTCAATATAAAGAAATGGGTCATTTATTAGAAAATATAATCAAAGATGAAATGGGCTATGACCCTTTATTTTTCCATGGCTCGTTAACTCGTTCACAGCGAGATGAAATGTTGGATAAGTTTCAAAATGATGATAGTATAAAGACTATGATTTTGTCTTTAAAAGCTGGGGGAACGGGGTTAAACTTAACCAGTGCTACAAATGTTATTCATTATGATCTTTGGTGGAACCCGGCAGTCGAAGACCAAGCTACAGACAGAACATACAGAATAGGTCAAGATAAAAATGTTATGGTTCATAGGCTTATAACCCTTTCTACTTTTGAAGAAAAGATTGATGAAATGATAAAATCCAAAAAAGAGCTTGCTGACTTAGCTGTATTTGAGGGTGAAAAAATTATTACTGAGCTTTCAGATCAAGAAATTTATGATATATTTTCACTTTCAGGTTAAAAGATTGTATGGTTTATAATTGAGTGTGTATTTATATTTCTCTATTTAAACTTCAAAAAGACTGTGAATCTTTTCCATAATTTCTTCTTCAGTTAAATCCCAAGATATTCGATTTAGCTCGAGCGCTTTTTGATAATATTTTGCAGCAACAGTGTTATGGAGTAGAATTTGTTCGGCACGTCCTGCGTTGAAATAAGCAAGAGCATAATTTTCATTTATATTAATGGCTTCTTTAAATAATCTAAGTGCTTCTTTTGTGTTACCAATTCCATCGAGATAAATAACTCCAAGATTGTTGTATGCAATATCATATTGAGAATTAAAAGAAATAGCTTTGTTGTAAGCAATAATAGCTTCTTCGATGTAATCTTTTTCCCATAAAGCAATTCCCATTTTACAATAAGCACGAGCATTGTCAGGAGCTAGTTTTATAGCCTCGCAATATGCATTTATAGCACTGTCTAGGTCGTCGCAATCCAAATACAAATCTCCTATTGCAATATATGCATCAAAACTGTTAGGATCAAGTACCAGCGCTGTTTGATATAATGTTAAAGCAGCATCTGGGTTTTCTTTGATTTGCAGATAAATTGAACCAAGTGCTTGGCATACAATAGAAGTCCATTCGTTGTCAGGATTTGCGTTTATTGCATATTGATAATGTTCTATTGCATCATCGTATTGTTCTGCTTGAAGCAAAGCAAATGCAAGACTATTGTGATAAAAAGGATTGTCTTCGTCCTTCTCAAGGGCAAGTTTAAAGGCATTTATGGAGTTTATAATGTCTTTTTTGTTAACATAAAGATGACCAAGTTCATAATAAATTCGGGAGTTATCCGGTTCAAGGTCAAGTAATTTTGTATAACAGTCAATTGCTTCATCTGTGCGTTCTTCAAAATGTGTTTGTAAAAGTGTTGCAGTTTTAATAAGTGCTTCACGATTGTATGGGTTTGATTGTAAAACTCGTTTGTATGCATCGAGAGCAATTTCCGGTGCAGAGTTTCTTAATGATACATCTCCAATTTTTTCGTAAAAAAGTTCATTTCTTCCGGTTTTTTCTGCAGCTATGTCATAAGTTTTTACAGCAAGTGAGTCTTTGTTAAATTTTTGTAAAATGTTTCCTGTCCATTTATAAGCCATGACAGAAAAATTATCAGTAAAATTTTTATAAAGCATGCGCATTGTAGGATAATCAAGGAGTATCATGAGGCTACCTGAGCACATATAGTAAACGCTTTTTATAAAATCAACGAAGCCAGCTTTTTGATTGTGCATTTTTTGAAGCAGCATAATCCCAAGTACAACTCTTGCGCGGGCTGAGTTAAAGGGCATAAGTTTCATTGCTTTGGTAAATTCTTTTTCAGCTTCTTCAAATTTTTCAGCTAGTTTTAAAAAATATCCTGTATAAAGATGTGCATTGTAGTTTTTTGGATCAAGTTTTAGAGCTTCTTTGCATTGTTCTATAGCTGTTTCGATACCTATTTGCCCATCTTCAAACAATAAACTAGCTAATCTATAGTATGTTTCCGGCATTTCAGGAGATGTTTTGATTGTTTGAATATAGTAATCTAATGCTTCGTTAAGATCATCGTGCGAAAGCCTTAGTAGATATCTTTCGTGAGCTTTTCTGGCAAGTTCCAGAGTTTGGGATCCATTTGTCTTTAATTGATTATCCGCGCTTAGGGGTATTGTTTTATCTTTTTGCTTAAGCATTATAGCCTCATAACATAGTTTTCTTCTGTTATGGTAACGGCAAAAAGATCTTAAAATTTAAGTGTAAAACAAAAATATAGTATAAAAGATGTAGAATTATAAGTTGTGATATTTTGAAATATCTTCAAAATATCTGTTTAGTGCCATGTAGCCGTTGTAAATTTCATTTGTAATATTTGCGTAGCTGCTTGATACAATAAATTTCAGTTCTTTGCAGCGAATTTGCATAATTTCTTCTGCTTCTTTTTTGAGTGTTGGTTCTACAGACACAGCCCATTTTTTGAGATACACAAGTTCTTCATTGATTTGTTTAATTGTTGAGTATTCAAGCGGATTAAAATCATATTTAGCAAGTAATGCTTTTTCTGCGTTGGTAAGTCTGCTTTGAACGGCTGAAAAACCGTAGATTTTTTTAATTATCATATAGTTATCCGCTACACGTCTGTGTGATGGCGGAACTTCACTTCTTGCCAAGAGTGCTGAGGTAGACAAAGATGAAAATTTGTCTGATTCTGTGCTTAGTGCAGAAAGTCCTGTTGTTTGTGTTACCCAATTATTATCCGAATATGTGTAAGCTTCCATAATAAATCCCCTTGTATTCAACATAATAAATGAATAGAGGTTTTTTGTCATTGTTTTTTTGTTGTTTGTAAAGAAGTTGTAAACAACGGAGTAAATGTATTTGTTAAATTATTTGTTATTTACACCGTATCCAAATAAGGCAAAGTCGTATTTTATTGGATCTATTGGATCAAATGTCTTTAAAATATTTGTTATTTCTTGTGCTGTTTTGAAATTTCCAGCGGCTTTTTTGATTAACCCTGTTTCAACTGAAAGCCTTGCAACGTGTGTATCTAGGGGGATAATTAATTCTGATGTCGGCATAAAATTCCAGATTCCTGTGTCTACGGGGCTTTTTCTTATCATCCAACGTAGGAACATATTCATTCTTTTTAGTGAACTTGATTTGTGAGCATTAGGTATAAGGTGGTAAAAACCTTTTGTTACATTGTTTTTTACATTTGCATAAAAATAATCACTAACTGTTATTAGCATGCCTTTTACATTTTTATGTGTTTCCCAACCATATTGAAAGAGCTTTTCGAGACTTGAGTTATCTTTTTTGTATAACTTATTTAGTATTAAAATTATTTCTTTTATATCTTTTCCTTTTGAAAATCTATAATTGAAGTTATCGAGATCTTTTTTATTAGGTGTAAAGTTTAAAACGTAATTTAAAGGTGTATAGTTCATAATAGAAAATAGTTCATCGAGTTTTGCGATAAAAGCTTTTCTATTTCCATAGGAAAAAATGCTGGATATAAATCCGGCGATTTCAATGTCTTTTTTGTTTTTAAACATATGAATAAATTTAACCGGATCTGTAGTTATAAAGTTTTTTGTTTCGTATTTTTTAACAAGTTCATCTAATTTTGTTTTTGTTATCATTTCTTAGTGTCTCAAAATAAGTTCTTAAAATATTATCGCATTCTTTTTCCAGAATGCCACCTTTTACTTTTAGTTTAGAATTTAGAAGTGTTCTTAGATCAAGTTTTGAACCTAATGCACCATATAAAGGGTCGTAGGTGCCAAAATATACATTTTTAATACGACTTTGAATAATAGCCCAAGCACACATTGGGCAAGGTTCGAGCGTTACATATAAGCAGCAATCATCAAGATGCCAAGTCTTAAGTTTTTGGCAAGCTTTTTCAATTGCAATTATTTCAGCGTGTCTGGTTGGATTTTGTTGTTCTTCTTTTTTGTTACACGTTGAAGCCAGAATTTCATTATTTTTTACAATAACGGCTCCAACCGGTATATCTGTATTTGAGTCGGCTGCTTCTTTAAGTGCTAGGTACATGTAATCTGTGTTAATCATTGACCACCGGAAGTGTTATATTGGCTATAAAACGATTATCGTTGGTTGAGTGGATTTTTATGTTCCCGCTCATTGCTTCAACAAGACCTTTAACTATATATAGACCAAGCCCTGTTCCTCTGGTTGTGCGAGTTGTTGAGTCATCTATACGTGTAAATTTATCGAATAGAGTAGCTAATTTTTCTTTTTCTATATATGGTGCTTCGTTTTCTACTTTAATGTATGCTATATCTTCTTTTGCATAGGCGCTAAGTGTTATTTCTGTATTTTCATTTGCATATTTTTTAGCATTTTCAAGAAGGTTTATTAAAATTTGTTCAAGTCTGTCTTTGTCTGCATATATGTATGGGAAATTTTGTGGTATATCAATTTTAATGTTAGAACATTCTACTTCTTTTAATGAGTGTAGAGATAATTGAGCTACTTCATTTATGTCTACTTTGTCAATATTTATATTTAAATTTGCTCGTTCTATATCTGGGATAACAAGCAGGTCTTCTACCATTCTTGATAGCCTTTCTGCTTGTCGCTTAATTACTTTGAGTGATTTAAGTTCAGTTTCTTTGTCTATTTCAATATCTTGTCTAAGCAGTCTTGATGTGTAGCCTTTTATGCTTGTCAGCGGAGTTCTAAATTCATGACTTACCGTATCAATAAGATTTGATCTGAGTTCATCAAGCTGCTTAAGTTCCTTGTTTTTTTGCAATATACGTCTGTATGAAAGATTAATTTCTTCAACCATTCTATTAAATTCATTTGCGAGGAATATAAGTTCAAAAGGAGTAAAAATATTTGATATTAAACGAATTTTGCGTTTATAGTTACCCTTGGAAATTGCCATAATTCCTTTAAATAATTGTTTTATATTTATATATAAATATGAAGTGTAAAGACCCACCATTGTAAATATAAATAAAACGGAAAGGACAATTGAAAGGATAATTTTGTACCTTGCAATATTTATTGTATTTTCTGTTATATCACGAGTTGTATTTACAATAACTGTTAATGCTGGATTTGTTATTTTGTAATATGCAAGAGGTTGGTTTTTTACTTTTCCAAATCCTTTAGCTTTATTTTCAACAAGCTTTTGCGGTAGCGAGTTCATTGTATAATCATATTCTTTTTGTGAAAAATTGTTTGATAATAGAAGGTTTCTTTCGTTATCAAGAATGTATATTTGTCGAGAATCATTTTTAAAGATTTCAAATAGTTTATTGGTAAAATTTTCTCTATTTATTGTAGCTATTATGCAATTTTTGTTGTCTAAAGGTTGAGCTAAAAGAATTTTTTTGCTTTGTTTATCATAGTAGTGATCTTTATTGTCTTTAAAATATTTGTTGTATATAGAGATATCTGCTATTTCGATGTTACTTATTTCTGGAGAGTATTCTCGAATAGATTTTAAAAATTGTTTACTATATGAGTTGCGAGGTAAGTATTTTATTGCCATTGCAACTGTATTTAATTCACCTTTTGCAGCATAAAAAAATGTTTCTATATTTTTTACAACAACCTCACTAAGTATTGAAACAGAATAATCCAGTTCTCTTCTTATTGTGTGTTGGCTTATGTTGTTAATGATTATGCCGCTTATAACCATTGGTGTTAGCACTGCTATTACCATTACAACAATAATTTGTTCAATAATTTTAAATCTGTAATTAAATTTCATTTTCTAAATCTTTAAATGGTGTGAGTTTATAGCCTACGTTTATAACAGTATGAAGATATTTTGGGGTTTTGGGATTTTCTTCTATTTTTTGTCTTAAACCGCCAACATGAACTCTAAGCATTCTCACATCTTCATCAGAATCATATCCCCAGACTTCATTTAGTAATGTTGCTAGTGATACAGCTTTATTAAAATGCTGCATAAGACAGTATAAAATTTCAAATTCAGTGGGCGTAAGCTTAGATCGAGTTCCACTAATACTTACTTCAAGTTCATCAGGAAATATTTCTATTTCCCCAGCTTTTAAAACTTCATTTTTAAAGGAGTCTTCTTTTGTATTATCCTGAGCTTTATTATCACCGCGTCTCATCAATGCTCTTACTCTGAGAAGAACTTCTTGTATATCAAACGGCTTAACGAGATAATCATCAGCTCCGCAATCAAAGCCCTCAGTTTTGTCGTTTATGGTTCCTTTTGCAGTTAATAACAAAATAGGTACGGAATTTTGTGATTTACGAATATTCTTGCATACGTCAAAACCGTTCATCTTTGGCATCATTACATCGAGCAAAATTAAGTCGTATCTTGAAACGAGTGCTTTTTCAAGTCCTTGGATCCCGTCTGATGCTGTATCTACCTTGTACCCGCTTTGCTGTAAGTCAAATTCAAGTAAATCTCGAATTTCGTCATCATCATCCACTACAAGAATATTTTTAGTCATGCATGTAAGTTCCCTAACCTGTATAGGCTTATTTTGGCATGATTTTGTCCAATATACAAGTGGGTAAAGTAAAATTTTTTAAATTAAATCTAATGTAGAAAATCTTTTTTTTCTTGATATAAATTTTAAAAATAAGTATGACATAGTGCTCTCCTGTATATATTAAATATATATATAGAAAATAATTGCTTGGTTTAATACAAATTTATTAATTTTTGTAAATGTAAATTTAAAAAAAATTGTTTACTTAGCTTTGTAAAAATAGAGTGGTTAATGAAGCTAAATGATATATTATCATTAAACTTGAAAAAACAACAAGTGCTTTTTTATTTGAATTTGTTCTAAAAACAATAATTGTGAAAAATGTATTTTTTTTCAACTAGCAAATAATTTTTTGGTCTATTTTAATATATTTGCGGACTTGTTAGAATGGAGTTGTCGGTATTTATTTTGAAAATTATGAATATAAATTTAAATATAAATGCACAACAAAATAGCCGGATCAATACACCCTTTTTCCCAAATAAAGCACAAAAAAAATCAAAGCCTACAAGTTTTGGGATAGGTGGGCAGCTTTTGACGTTAGGATTACAGGCATGTGAGCAGCATCCGATGATTGGTGTTTCTGTTATTGATGCCGCGACTTGTATAATTCCACGTGCGGCTGTAGACTTTCATACAAACATGCATGCGGGTTTAGAAACTCTCCGTAGAGAATCTTCAGGATTATTAGTTAATTGTATATTGCCCAGTTATTTTGTAATGGGGATAGCCGGATTTTTAAAGTATTTGTCTTTACCAAAAGAATATCGGCATTTGGGCTTGGCTTCGTCTTGGGCAGATGAAACTTCTATTCTAAAGTTAGCTTCACATTATAAAAATAGTACTAAAAATGTTGAAAATAATTCAAAAGTATATGCTTATGTAAAATCTGTTTTGTCTGATATGGAAGGATTTAATTCTTCAAAAGGCGGATGGGTAGGGTATGCTAATGATAAAACTATTTTAGATAATGCTGTTAGTAAGCTTACAAGTGCAATTAAAGGGGAAACAAAGGTTAAAGATGCTATATCTTCAGCATATAGACTTTTAGCAGATGCAAGTAACGCTACTGAGACCATAAGATTTATTCAAGATGATGGGGCAGAGTTTGGTTCTAACCTTAAGGCTGTACTTAGAGATATTGTAGATATGGGTAAAAAATTTAATGACCCGGCAGTTTCAAAAAATATTGATGCATTTTCTGCTACGGCAATTAAGTTTGTAAAACAAAAAAGTTTTGCAGGCTTAGCGTTAATATTGCCATTGGCGGCTTCAATGCAGTATATTAACAGGTGGATTACAAGAAAAAAATCGGGGATAAAGGGTGCTCCGATTTATAGGGATTTTGGTTCGGAAAACAAGTCACAAAAAGAGCAGCCACAAAAACTTTTATCGCATAAAATAGCAGGCGTTGCTGCAATGATGGGATTGGCTATTGCTTCAATGATGAAAAAACCTAGCTTAAAAATGTTTCAGTTTAAAGGGCTTTTTCCAACACTTGATCAAGCACGTTGGATTGCGGCAATAACATTTTCGAGTAGAATTCTTGCAGCAGAAGATTGTAATGAGGTTAGAGAATCCACTATAAGGGATATGGCAGGATTTGCAAGTTTATATTTTTTGGGAGATTATGTTGCCAAATCTTTTGCATCTTTAATGCATAAAGTTAATCCACGGATTGATTTAATTAATAAGCATAAAGATGTTGGCGCAAATGCTAATATTTTTAGAAAATTTGGAAATTGGATGAAAAATCATAGTTTAAAATCATTTGATGAAGTTCCAAAAGAATTTAAAAATTATAGATCAATATGTCAAGCTACATCACTTGGAGCATCGATGCTTTTATTAGGCTTGTTTATTCCGATATGGAGCAGAAAACAAACAGAAAAAAATAGAGCTAAGGAGCTTGAAAACCAAGTTTCATTAGTTAAAAATATAGAGAGAAATCCATTAGAGCTTGGTCCTGAATCAACAGTATCTATGTTGTGGCACAAGTGGACGTCGGAAAATAGTGCGTTTGGCAGATTTGAAAAAATGGCTAATTTTAAGTAATATTAAAAAAGTACAGGAAATAAACCCCAAACTAGCAATTTTATAAATTTATAAGTATTGGTTAAATGTGAAAAGTAGCATGAACATTAATAATATTAATAATTATAGAGTTAGCAACTATAAGCGGTCTCCGGCATTTGGATCTGCTTCAGATCTTTTAAGCCAAGGTTTGAGGTATTTAAATGTTAATGAGGCTGTTGGAGCAACGCTTGTAGATTTTGGCTTTATGGCAATGCCAAGAACGTTGGTTGATGCAAGAAGAGGGTTGGATGCGGGTGTTGAAACAGGAATACGTGAAAATTCGGGGACGCTTAACCATGTTTTGATTGGTACTGTAGGTGGTCTTTCAGCTTTGGCATTGAGTGGAAAATTTAATAAGCAGTATGATGTTTATTCTCATTCAATTTTTGCAAATAATGAGACTATAGATATTTTGGGGCGTATTTGGCATAAAAATTTTGCTAATTTAAAATATGATAAAAAGAAGTTACAGCATACTTTTTACAAAGAAACAATGGAAAGACTGAGAGGTCTTAATTCTGAAGATGGAGTTAGTGCAAAATGGGTTAAATTAAGTGATGAAACTGTTGATAAAATTGCACAAACATATACAGAATTATCTCAAGATAGATCTCTTAGAGGTAAAAAATTACCAAGTGATAAAATTAATTATCTTAGAAATCTTATAGTTTCAGATACAGGGGCAGAAAAAGGCTTTAAACTTTTAGCTTCAAATGGGAAAGAGGTAAATTTCCCTATAATATCATTTTTAGATGATTTGTTTTCTTTAGGCAGAGCTTTTTCTACGCACAAAGTAGCAAGAGCATTTGAAGCTTCAATTAATGATTTTAATTCAAATACATTTATTAAAGAATTAAAAGGGTTAAAAATAAGATCTGCACTGTTGGCGTTAAGTATTTCAAGTGCAATGGGTGCAAGTGTTCAACCTTTTAATAGATGGTTAACAAAAAAAAGAACAGGTAGTGATGGGTTTGTTGGTGTTGCAAATCACCCTGATGTCAAAGAGAATAAACTAGAGGTATCAAAAAGTTTTATAGCAGCTAAAATTTTTGCTGCTTTAGGAATGCTTGGTGTTTCTCTAGCGTCAATAAGTACAAATTTTAAAGAAATACCAAATAAAATACAGTTTAAGGGTAAAATTCCTACTTTAAATCATTTTAAATTTGTATATGGTTTTACAGTAGCGTCAAGGTTTTTGGCAGCAAGAAGCAGCGATGAGCTGCGAGAAGCTTGTTTTAAGGATATTTTAGGTTTTGTTAATTGGCTTATATTGGGTGGCTTTGTTACAAAAGGAATTGTTACTATGCTTAATAGTAAGGAGCTTTTGAATTCAACATCTGATTCTAAAACCAAAGGTGTTATAAATTGGTTAAAAAACAAATCGGTGAAAACAGTGGACGAAGTTCTCCAGTATGATTTAGTTAAAAAAGCTGGTATTTCTACAGTTACTTCGGATAATAAAGCAATACCATTTAAGGATATGTTGAAAAAGGCACGTGAGTTAAAAATGACTGATACTCTTAAGAAAATAAAGATTCTCAGTTTTGCTCAAGCAGCAGGATATGTTTATTCCGGATTGGTATTGGGAATTCTTATACCAAAATTGAATATAAAAATGACGGAGTGGAATAATAGAAAAAAAGCTACTCAGGAAGAAACAGATAAAGCTCTGCAAGCCATGACTTATACGCAGGTAATGAACAAGACAAACACAATTATAGGGCAAAATATAGATGCCTCTCAAAAAGATGAAAAAATATTTGCAGAATTTATGAAATAGATTTTTTCTTTTGATTGACATTTAATAAAATATATTGTAGCTTTTAGATATGAGGGATTTTTCAACAAAACAAACATTTGTAGGCATATCGCTTGGTAATCAATCTTCAAATGATACGGGTGTTGCAATTTTAAATAAGAATTTAAAAATAGTGACTTTGGACAAGTTGTATACTCTTGATGATATTATATTTTTTCTTAATAATCTTAATGGAAAAGAAGATGTATTGTGTTTAATATCAATGGCAGATAATGCAGTGATGTTGTCACATAAGTGGAAATATACGTCTAAGAAGTATCAATTAGTTCAAACAACAGGGAATATAAAAAATGTTGATGATTGGCAGGAGAGGTTTTCTGCCAGAGGAGCGGAATATTTTGCTACATTAAAATCGTCTGGGTATGATTTATATAGGTATGAAATTGCAGATATAAAAATGAAGCTTGGACTTGGCGGGCTTTTTAAAAGTCGTTCTCCACAGGATTGTAAGTTTATGCAAAATGTCCTTAAAACAAGATTTGGATTAAGTGAATTACCGTCAAATATGATTCCTGTTTCCCAACTAGAAGCAATACTTGGAGCAATAGCAGCATATAAAGTAGCGCAAAGTTCAAAGTTAAATGTTATGTATAATTACAAAGGATTAGAGGTTTTGACTTTACCTTTAGGGGATTGTGAATGTAAAGTTAGTTGATAGTTTTGCAATTTTTTTAAAATTAAATTAAAGTATAGATCATAGAAAAAGAAAAAGGAGAAGTTTTATGATAGTTGTAATGGAGCCTAAAGCAACACAAGAACAAATTCAAAAAATGGTGTCAATACTTGAAAGTAAAGGATTTAAAATTGTTCTTAATGAAGGTGAAGTTATGACTGTTATTGCAGCAATTGGAGATAGGCGACTTGTAAATCCAGAAGCATTGTCTTCATATGAAGGAGTGAGAGAGGTTAAACTAATACAAGAGCCATTTAAGCTTGCTTCAAGAGAAAGTTGCCCGGAAGATAGTGTAATTACATTCCCAAATGGAGTTAAAGTAGGTGGTTATGAAAAACCGGTTATGATGGTTGGACCTTGTTCAGTAGAGCAGGATTTTGATGGGTTAATGCGAGTTGCAACAGCAGCCAAAGAAATGGGCTGTCAGTTTTTGCGAGGAGGAGCATTTAAGCCCAGAACCTCACCTTATGATTTTCAAGGTTTAGAAGAAAAAGCTTTAGTTTATTTAAAAGAAGCAAGTGAAAAGACCGGAATGCTTGTTGTAACTGAAGTTATGGATACTTTAGATCTTCCTTTAATATTAGATTATGCAGATTTAATACAAATAGGGGCAAGAAATATGCAGAATTTTAAGCTTTTAAAAGCTGTAGGGAAATCAAACAAGCCCGTTTTGTTAAAGCGAGGTCCGGCAGCTTCTATAAGGGAGTTTTTGTTGGCAGCTGAGCATATTATGTGTAATGGAAACCAAAATGTAATTCTTTGTGAACGAGGTGTAAAAGGGTTGGATTCAACTTATTCAAGGAATGTTTTGGATATAGCTGCAATTCCTATAGTTAAAAAGTATTCTCATTTGCCGATAATAGCTGATCCTAGTCATGGCTGCGGAAGAAGATATTTGATAGAACCTATGGCAAAAGCAGCTTTGGTTGCTGGTGCTAATGGTATTATGATGGAAGTGCATCATGATCCTGACAATGCATCTTCTGATGGTGCACAAAGTTTGTCTATAGAACAATTTAAGCAGGTTCAACGCAGGTTAAATAAGCTTATTGGTCGTATTGATTATGATAATAAAGTTGAACAGAAAAACCATAAGGTTGAAGTATAGATTACTTAGAAAAATAAATCTCTGACAATTGTCAGAGATTAAGTAACGATATTAGGGTATGTGTGTATTAGCTTAGTAATCCTAAGGCTTGTTCCAGCAATTGTTTGTTGGTTGATATGATTTTGTTTGCCATATCAATTTGTACTTTTGCTTGTTGGAAGCTTGAAATATTTGCTTTTAAGTCGACATTTGATTGTTCAAGGAGTCCGCCTCTTACGTTGGCACGACCAAATACTGCTTTACCTGAATCTTCCGTCTCTATGAATACGCCCTCTTTAATTTCAAAAAGTCCTTCTGGGTTGTGAAAATTCATAACTGCGATTTTGTAGAGAGGAACAATTGTTTTGCCAGCATCAGATTTGCCGTAAATAATTCCGTCGTCTTTAATTTCAAATTCTTCATATTTGCCCAAGTATTTACCGTTATTTGGATCTATCCACATTTTAATGTTTGTTGTTGGAATATTTATTGCTCCACCTTCAAGTGCGGTATCTTCATAAATATTTGCATCAACGGGTTTTGCACCTTGCATGATTTCACCTTTATCATTTAAGATAAAGCCTTGAACTTCTTCTCCGGAAGCATTTTTGTAAATGCCTTCACCATCAAATCTAAATTCGCCGAGTCGGGAATAAACTATTTTTCCATCATTTCTTCTCAGCATAAAATATCCGTTACCTTCAAGAAAAACATTTTCATTACTGGTTCCCGGAATTGATTTTCCTTGTCCTGTATTTTTCATGTGACTATCTGCTATAGTTCCTGTGAGAAATGTTTTAAATGTTAGTGCGCTTTCTCTATACCCGGGAGTATACATATTTGACATGTTTTGTGTTAATGCGTTTATCCAGGTATCTGTTGACTTTTGGGTGTTGAGTGAGTTTATAAATGCATCATTCATTATTTATTTCCTCCGTTTTTGCGGTTTTGTTTGCTGTTATTTTTGTAGGGTTTGTACATAATGTCTCCGTAATCAATATTTTGGTCTTCTAGTCTTGTTTTAAGAAAACCAATATTGTCTTTTAGATATTTCTCAACAGCCTTGTCTCCAGGAATAAATTCGGCAGAAACTTTGCCTTCTTTGGAAATTTTTAATATAACAGACACGTTGTTGTCAAAATCTATTCTTGTCGGTTTTTGTGTTTGGTATGCTTCTTCAATCAAATTCATTAATGATTTTGATACTTCTGCGGATTTAAGTGATTTTGTATCAGAGTCGTTTACAACTTTTAGAAGAGTTGTTTGGAAAGATGTTTTATCTCCTTTTTCACCAATAATGTATTTTGTTTTTTCAACAAGATCATTAAAAAACAAAGCATCGTCTTTTGATATTGTCATTGAGTCATAGTTGAAAGCTGATCTTACTTTGCTTAGGCTATTGGCGTAGTTTAAAAAATTATTTTTTGGGTCATTTTGATTAGCGGACATTATTGCTAAGAGTTGGTTTTGTTCGTTAATGCCTAAATTTATTCCATTTTGTAATAGAAGTTGGTTATATTCTTCTGAAAAGGAGGTTTTCTCATCTTTATCTTCATTTGTTTTTAATGAGGATTGTGATGTTGTTTCATTTATTTTTTCTGTGGACGATGTTGAACTAATATTCATTTTGTTCATACCCTTCTTTTTTTAGTGCGAGTTCTTTTTCTTTATCTTCTTTTTGTTCTTGAGTTTTTCTGAAATATTTTTGAACAGCGACTTCTGATAGTCTTTTTAATTCGGTTGCTTTTTCTTCTTCAAGATAAGCTTCTTTCATTTTTTCTTTGTGTTTTTCAAGAATTTTTACGTCTTTTTCTCTTTCAACAAGTATACTTTTTTCGTGTTCAAGTTGAGCAATTGCTTCTTGTTTTTGAGTTTCCAGTTGTTCTGCTACTTCGTATAAATGATGAAGATAGTTATCATAGCTTTCGTACATCATTGGGTCTGCGGTTCGCATGTCTTGACGTGTTTTTATAATTGTTTGATTATTTTGTTCAATTAATCCTTCAATACGTCTTACTTCTGCTTGTGCTTTTATGACTATTTGCAGTTGTTCTTCTTTTTTTCTTATTCTGAATTCAACTACTTTTTGAAGTCTGTACTTAAAGGGCATATTTTACCAAAATATTACAATTATACAAGTAACATTATGAACTAACCTTCAAAAACCTGCTACATCTATTTGTATGAGGTCTTTCTTGAATTTTAATGAGTGTAAAAAAAAAGTCAATTATTTTATAGCTTTTATGTAGACAACGTTAGATTTAATGCTTACAGTTTTATTTTCAAGAGCTTGTTGTAGCTCGGAAATATAATTGTCTACTTTAGGTTCATCAAAGTATGTTAAAAATTTTTCTTTCATTGTTTTGGTTCCTGGGCTTGGCGGAGTGCAAAGCCAAGATTTAACCATATTTGGTTTAATAATATAATTAGATTCAACTATTTGTTTATCAATAATTCCGTTGGAAAAACCGGCGGAGTCAAGATCTTGTGATAAGGTAGTTTCATCAAAATTTGTAAGCGGGTCTGTGTTGGAGTTTAGGCATTCGTCTTCTGCTTGCTTAAAGTCGTTATAGTCGCTTAGTGCATCTTTTGGAACTAGTTCCCAGCATCGAGTATTTGATTTAATTATAGGTTCGAATGCTGAATAAATTCCCCCAGGTTTTAATATTTTGTATATTTCTAGAAAGACTTGTTTTTTGTCTAAAATATGAACGAGAACAGATCTCATAAGTGCTTTGTCAATTGAGTTTGCAGGTAGTTTAATATTGTTACAGTCTGAAAGTATAAAGTCATGTGGTTTGGTTATTTTATTTTTTTTTGCAAATTCACGACAAGCATTTAGGCAGTCTTCAAACTTGTCTAAAAAAAATACTTTTCCGCTGTTGTCAATAAAATCTAAAGCCCCGAAACCTAAAAGTCCTGTTCCGGTACCCAAATCTATAATTGTATCAGATTTTTTTAAGTTTGCATTATACAAGACGGCGTCTCTAACACTTAATAGCCATTTAAGAGTTTGTTGCTTTTGTTCTTCTGTCATGTAGTTAAATCTTGTTTTTAATAGCCATTTAGACCAATTTAGAGTAGCGTCAGACATTTTTTTCCTTGTTAATTTAGTTATAGTAGTGTTTTATTTGATATAGTTATGGACGGCTTTTGAAGGTATAGTGGTTTTACTTCTGCCCAATGATGAGAGCCTGTTTTTGCTTTTTTAGCTGTAAGGGCTCCAAGGTGTTTTCCAAGATTATGTGTAGCTGCGTTGTAGCATATGTTTTTAATATTTTGTTTTATGAGTAAATCGCTCATTGATTTGTCAGTTATAATCATGTGTGTTGCATCGTTTAGATGCAAATTTTCAATCGATTCGAGTTTTGCTTCTTGAATGGTATTTCCATTTTTGTCAAATTCAGCAAAATAGCACATACCTTTTCTTGCGTCCATGATAACGATAGAGGGTTTATTTGATGAATTTAAATTAGATAAAATTTCTAACGAAGAAATTCCTATGAGAGGACAATTAAGTTGTTGAGCCATTACTCTTGCAATTGTAAGGCAGGCTCTTATCCCAGTAAAGCTTCCCGGACCGATATTTACTCCTATTGCACTAAGATTTTGTGGGGTAAGTCCTTTTTCTTTTAAGATATTTACTAAATTTTGAACTAAAAATGCTGAATGATATTTGTCGTCAGTGCTTTCAATTATTTTTGAAACAAGTTCTTTGTCATCTTCAAAAAGTGCTATGTATGTTTTGTCTAAAGCTGTATCAAATGTTAGAAAATACATTAGTTTAAGTTCTCCAGTATTTTTTGAGCCTTGTTTCCAAAAGCTGTAAACGAAAACTTGCGCTCATTTTCATTAATATAGTCAATTTTTATTTCGATTCTTTCCAGAGGAATTACGCCTTGTGAAAATTCTGCCCATTCAGCAAAAGTTAAGTAACCATCTTTTGAATATTCTTCAAGTTCATCAATTATAGTTTTGACTCCTTCGTTTTCAAGTCTGTATAGGTCAAAATGAAAAATTGGTAATTTACCGCTATGATATTCATTTAGTATTACAAAACTTGGGCTGGTTACTTTTTGAGTAACACCAAGATATTTTGCTACGCATTTTACAAAGGCAGTTTTCCCTGCGCCGATATCTCCAAACAAACAAACAAAACATCCGTTATTATTTTCAACGAGATTGGCAAATTTTTGTGCCAGCAAGTCAGTTTGTGTAATGTTTTTGCAGACAAAAATTTTCATTAATAGAACTCACCTACCCCAAAAGTGAATGCTCCTCTACGGTTTCCATCTCCAACATTAGTAAGAGGATAGCCCCAATCAACGCTAAGAGGACCAACACCTGGTACAAAAACTCTAAGCCCTACACCAACAGAGATTGCTTCTCCAGGTCTGTTGTACATCTTATCACTAAGAGAACTGTTAAATAGCTTACCTGCATCAGCAAAGAAAGCAAGTCTTATGTTATCCATAAACTTGATTTTTTCAATTCTATCAAGGAATAAAAGAGGAGTAAGCAACTCAGCAGAAGCCATCATAAATCCATCACCTGTACCAACTTCGCTCATACGGAAGCCTCTAATGGTATAAGGACCACCTAGTCGATATGCCATAACTTCAGGCATATCTCCATATAATCGTCCTCCTGCTCTACCCATAATTGAGAAGCTTGATTTTTTCATTACAGGAAAATATTTTTTTATACTAGCTGTAATTTTACCATGTGTGTTGCTTATTTCATCAAGACCTATGTTTTGATCAAATCGTATAGAGGCAAGTGCACCATTACGTGGGTTTATTGCATTATCTCGTGTGTCATAAACAAGGCTTGGCGCAATTCCTATAAATAACCCACCTTCAAGTTGTTTTGCACGTTCTGCAATTGGAATATTATGTTGGTTGAAAAGTTTTTTAATTTGAGTTGAATCCCCTTCTCTTACGTCAATATTTTCTAATCCAAGAGTGATTTGACCTCTTAAAGTTTTTTCTGGATTAAGCGGTTTTGAAATTGTACCTTCTATCCCAAGACGTCTTTCTATTGCCAATGGAACTTGGTAGCTGGCATAGTCTCTGTAAAATATTTTAGATAAAAAAGAGTTATCTGTTCCTTTTAGTCTTGGTTCATAAAAGCTTAATTCCGATTGAATATTAGCACGATTTAACATTGATTGGTCGTTAAGCATAATTCCTGTACCGGTCATAACGTTTAGAGATACTCTTTGACCTAAGCCTCGGAAGTTGTTTTCTGCAAAACCAAGAGTTGCGAATAAACCTGTAACGGTATCAACACCACCACCAAGTGATAGGGTTCCTGTTCTTTGTTCTTCAACATTTATAGTTACGTCATATAAGTCTGAATCAGAGTTAGTTTTTTGGATGCTTCTTGTTACATCTTTAAATGCTTGAGTTCCATAAAGTCTGGTAAGATCAGCTTTTATCTGATTTTCGTTGTATACTTCTCCAGGCTTTGAAAGGATGTTTCTTTCTATAACAAAGTCTTTTGTTTTTTTGTTGCCTTCTATCGCTATTGAATTAATGTGTCCTTCTTCTATTTCAAAGTTTAATATTCCATCAGGATCATCGTATACAGAGGTTACTCTAGCCAGAATATAGCCTTTGGAGGCATAAAGCTCTTCTATATTTGTTATAGCTTGATTAATCATAATCATGTTTTGCGGTTGACCTTTGAGTGAAGAAATTGCTGCTGTTATATCTCCGGCACTTAAAACTTCATTTCCTTCAATCGTAAAACCAGTTATTGGGAGATTTTCTTCTACTGTAACTTTTAGTATGATGTTATTGTCGTCAACTTTTATAGGGATAGCTTTAATTTTTTCGGTAAAATATCCCATTTGATAAAGTTGTTTTAGCCCTTGTTGAACCATATCACGACTATAGATGTCTCCGGCTTGAATATTCATCATTTTTGCCATATCAGAGCTTTTTATCAATTTGTTACCATCAAATTTAATATCTTGAATATAAACTGCATTTTTTATATCTTTGTTGCTTTCTTTCTTAATTTCTTCTTCTGTTTTTAACAATTCTGGTTCTTTAAAAACAGTAGGTTCACTTACTGGTGTTTTATGGGGGGATTTTTTGAAATTCCATAGTGCAGCACATGCTGGAGTGTAGCTTTGTATAATTAGCAAAGCCCCAAGCAGTATCCCTATAAAAGTTTTATTTTTTATGAAATTAACTATTGCACTATTCCTCTGTCAGACAGTTTGTCTAATAAAATTATACTTCTAAAAAAGTCATTTTCCAATACTTAATAAATATTAACACACTTGTATTTAATTAGCTATTGATTTTTGAAGCTCTTTGTAAATCTCTTTTAATAGCTTTTTCTTTGATAGAATCTCTTTTGTCGTGAAGTTTTTTACCTTTAGCAAGTGCAATTTCTATTTTTGCCCATCCGTTTTTAATATAAAGTTCAAGCGGTACAATTGCGTAATTTTCTTTTTTTATTTTTCCGAGCATTTTAAGGATTTCTTTTTTGTTTAAGAGTAGCTTTCTCACTCTTTCTGCTTCGTGGTTATAGCGATTTCCTTGCTCATATGGACTAATATGGCAGTTATAAAGAAAGGCTTCTGTGTCTTCAATTTTTACAAAACTATCTTTAAGATTGATAGCACCTTTCCGTATTGATTTTATTTCGGTTCCGCATAAAACTATACCTGCTTCGAACTTGTCAAAGAGTAAAAAATCATGAAACGCTTTGCGGTTAGTTGTTATAATTTTTTTTCCCATATACGGATTATAGCATAAAAGTTGTGTGTACTAGTCCAAAATTCTAACAGAGCAATTTGAGTTAACGCTTGTATTTGAATTGTACCACGTCGGGATTGTATTATAAGAGTTTGTTGGTCTACGATTATAAGATGGACGGCAGATTGGGTTGTAAGGTCTATAAGGTAAATGATTGCAAGAACCGCAGTTGTTATAGGGAGTGTGGCGGAAACCATAAGGTATATTATAGCCGTATCTGGATATTGGAGGTGTAAATCCGGTTATATAGCCTGGACCAAAAAAAGAACCAAATACATTCTTAAGAGAATTTTTAAATCTACCGCCTCCACTAGTAGCAAATCCTGTTGAATAACCATTGCTGTTTATGCCGTTTGATATGCCTACAGTTGAGAGATCATTGCTGCCAAACCCATTTGTCCCACCCATAAAGGTTGTTAGTGCTGGTGAGCTACCTAAATCTTGGTAGTGATTCGACGCTGTTAAAAGTGTTTGAAATCGTTCATCTGGTTTACCGCTTTGGGTTGCTCCAAGCATTTGAAACTCAAGTCTTGATAACCTATCTTCTATGTTATCTTTTTTGTAGCTTTTTCCCAAAACTTGTTTTTCTATTTCTGCCAGTTTCTTTGATGGAATATTATAAATTTCTGATTGGTCAGTTTTTGATATTATATTTTCAACCCTCCATGCCAAGTCGGCGTTAGGAAAGGTTTGTGAGCAAACTTTTTTTTCCAGCCTTGAGAGCCGAGTGTTGATATCTTGGTTTTCATATGTTCGTTTTAGGATGATTTTTTCAAGATTTGTTATTTTAGGGTACGAATTGTAGTTTTCTTCCTGGTTTGATATCGGCTCGTAAGTTGTAAGTGTGTAGCTTTCTGCCGGAAAATGAATACAGATAAGCAATAATAATGATATAATGTATCGCATTAAACTCTCCTAATTTTTGTTATTTTAATATAACCCTTAAAAAGGAGAGTTTAAATTGCTCTATATACTAAAAATAAACTGTCCGGTAGGACAGTTTATTTAATATTTAAAAGTTCTTTGAATATTTTTGTCTATCATTTGTTCACAAGATTGATATTCTGTTTCTATAGCTTTTAGTCGTGTTTTGTATTGTTCCATTTGCATATCCAGTTTCTTTTCAAGCAGATAAAGCCGTTCTTTTCGTTGCTCTAGTTTTTTTACTACAGGTGAATCCGGCTCAAGATCGGTTCCTACGTTTACCAAATCTGTTATTGTTCGTCCGAGATTCATTTTGGCATCTGCAATAAGTTGGACTTTGTATTCTAGATCCAATCTTTCTGCATTTAGCTGCATTAACCTTATTGTTGCTACTGCGTAACCCATTTTACCTACCTAAGTTCATTGATTTTTTTGCCTCTTAGAAACACGTGCTCATTGTTCTCAGCAATAAGTTGTTCCATTTGACGAAGTTTAAATTGTTGATAGTTAACTCTGTATTGAGCCATTTTGAGTTTTTTCTTTACTGTAAAAATGTCTTTGAGAGTAGTTGTTATTGATTTTTTAATTGATGCTATTAGATTTTGTCTTCTCAAAAAGCCTTTCGCAAAATTTGTGAAGTTGATAAATCTTTGGAGATTAGTCATCAATGTTTGTTGTAACATTTTTACCTTTACTTTCCACAAAGATAAACTCATGAATATAAACACTGTTTATCTTTATTTATTGCTTAATTTCTACTGAATTGTAAATATTCTTAACATTGTTATATTTACATTGGGCAGGTAAAAATAATAATAGTTTTACCCTGTAAATTATTAATCGGTTTTTTGGGCATTTTCTTTATTAGAAATTTATCAAAACCAAGGTTTTTGAAATAAAAATTTACAATATTATCTAAGAGCCAAGAATAGAGAATTCTATGCTTCATTTTTCCTCCTATACATATCCGTCTTTTATTATTGGAGTTACATATTTTGAATAGTTTTGCTATCACCTTCAATAGATTCTTTAAGCATTTTCTTTAGAACATCACCTTGTGCATCAAGCATTTTAACAACAGTTTCAATATTTCTAACCTTGTTGCTTAAAATTGTATCAGCATTTGATGTAATGTTTCCAGTGACTCTTTGGTATGCTGCTAAAGCAGAGGAAGAAGTTCCTTGCATTAGGTTACCTATTACAGTAGCAGGAAGCCCGAATGCATCCAGATAAGGCGCAGCAGCTTGTAAAATTCCGCCCCAGCCTGATATAACACCAGCTGCAGGGAGTATCCAGTTGTTTCCAAATCCAAAACCGGTACCTGCGCCAACTCCATAGGCTGCAGCATTTAACCCTGCCATTCCGGCAATATCACTAGCGAGGCTCATGCTTGCTGCAGCACCTGTTGCTACACCAGAGGAAGAGCCAAACCCCCATTGGATTGGAGCAGCTCCGCTTGGAAAACCTGGATAATTACCAAGGTTGCTTGTCCCAAAGGCAGAATTCGAACCATCCCATATTACGTTTCCACCGCTTGATGGTGTCCAGTATGATGTTCCAGGAATATTCATTGTTGTATTGCCGCCCATAACAGTCATAAATGAGCTTGGTGCAATTAATCTTGCTATTTCCCATAAAAAATTTCCTGCAGTTCCAAAACCGCTTCCATCCATTGCAGAACCACTTACTGTTAAGTCACGTAAACGATCATATGTTTCAAATAAGTGTGCTTTTGCATCACTTGATGCTTTTGAAAATTTGTTTGCTATTACTAAGTATGAATCATTTTTGTAAGACATTTTAACCCTCGTGTTATCCTATTAGTTATTTTTAATGTTTTTATGCAAAAGTCTTGAATGTATTTTCAACGTTTTTATCAATAACTTTTTTGACTGCATCCATTTCTGTTTGGAGTGCTTCTTGTTCTGTATCAAGTTGTTTTAATCTAAGTTCAAGAGTTCTGTCTTGAGCTTGGATTACTTCTGTTTTTGCGTTGATATCAGCAATTGTTTTGTCGTATACCATTTTTTCATAGTTGTAGTCTTGCATTGCTTTATCATATCCGGCATCGTCTGAAACTTCTTCAAGTCCGAGTGAATATTGGCTTCCATCAGGAAGTGTTATGTAGCTGAATTTTCCTGTTGAATCAGCAATAAGATTTACGTTGTTGTAGGTTGTATCTTGAACTTGTTTAGAGTTATCTTGCCTATAGGCATTCATTATGCCGCTGTAGCCGGTTTCTGTTGCGTGGTTGAGTACTTCGGCTTCAGTCATGTAATAGTTTGCACCGTCTCTGTTGTATGAATAATATTTTGTATCTGCAGGTAAGCCTTTTTCTTCGGATAAGGTTGTATTTACTGTTGGACCAACCATTGCATATTCTGTTGAACTAGCTCCAAAACGCATAAAATAGCTTGTTTGACCGGATTGTGAATCTGTTTTGGAATATAGTGTTTGAATAATTTGTGTTTGTGGATTTTCGTTTAAAACTATATCAGTGTATTTTACTACGTCGTAAGCTGTTCTTACAGTTACATCATATGCCCCTGCTTGAGTTGAACTTGCTGTGTAGTTGATTATTTCGTACTCTTGACCGTTTTGTTCATATGAGTATCTCATGTTATAGTAATCTGTTGCAGATGGAGGAACAGGAACTTGTAAAGTTAACATTTGATTGAATAAGCCTGCACTTTGATTTGATAGGGCAGTACGTTGTTGGTTAACTTGTTGTCCTTCATACTCTGTATTGGTTTTTCTTGCTGTTAAGCCTAGAAATCTGGCTTGTGATGCTGCCATTCCCATTTTATTTTATCTCCATGTTTTTCCACTTTTTACATATTGTTAATCGGCATAAACATCTAAAAACTTTAGAGGATGAAGTAATACCTTTACTTTTCTTTACATTAGTATAAATTATTCTATAACACTTTTCTAACATAAAAAGCACCCATTAAACCTTTATATTTTGTGTTTAAGGATGCTTTTTTAAAAGTCAACATATATTGTTTATTTAGTTTGCATTTTATTAAAATTTTAAGCAAATGTTTTGAATGTATTTTCAACGTTTTTATCGATAACTTTTTTAACAGAATCCATTTCTGTTTGGATGGCTTCTTGCTCTGTATCAAGTTGTTTTAAGTGTAATTCAAGGTTTTTATCTTGTTGTTGAATAATTTCTGTACGAGTATTTATATCGTCTATAGTTCTATCGTAGAGCATTTTTTTGTAGTTGTAGTCTTGCATTGCTTTATCATAACCTTCATCGTCATGGATTTCTTCAATAACAAGTTCTGTTTCTTTCATGCTTGAAGGATCATTTGTTGGTGAATACTTCATGCCTGTAAATCTGCCTGTATCATCTGTTTCCATTGTTACTCCAATGTAGGTTATATATTCAACTGTTTTTTCACCTTTGTAGTAGGATTCTTCTGTATCTTCTTGATTTTCTTTAGTAATATGTGCAGTCTTTGTACCAGTTTGTTCAGTTACATTGAATTTGTCACTTTGTTCACCAAACATGTTATTTAATAATTCTTCTGATACAAAATATGTTCTTCCACCGCGTTGATAGCTGTAGCTTGGAATATAGGTGTCTTTTCCGTCTTCTTTTTTAACGCCGTTAACATCTTTATCAGATTTAGTTAATTCATATGTAATCATGCGTCCATCGCTATCAGGAATTGCCATAGTATATATTGGGCTTCCTGCAGAATCAACTTCATCTGAAAGACTTATAGTTGTTCCAACAGCCATTTCTGGTGTTTTTATACCAACGTCGTTAATTGTCTTTTTAACTTCAACGTTGTAGGCACCCATTGAAGGATCAGAACTTGTTCCCCAAGATAAAATTCTGCATTCTTCATTTGATGCTTCACCAGGGAAAGTATATGCCATGCTGTAAAAATCTGTAGCTGATGGCGGAGTTGGAACTTGTAATGCCAACATTTGGTTAAACAAACCCGCACTTTCGTTTGCAAGAGATGTGCGCTGTTGGTTAACTTGTTGACCTTGAAATTCAACGTTGGATTTTCTTGCGGTAAGCCCAAGAAATCTTGCTTGTGATGCTGACATACCCATAATCCGATACTCCTTATTGTACTTACTTGTGTTATAACTATCGGAATTTAAATGTCAAACTTTAGGATTTTAATTTTATTGTAACATTTTTGTTACAAATATATTAATCAATTGATAAGATATCTTTAATATCATCCATTGTTAAAGACTTACTAATGTTTCTATCTACTGATATTACGCTATCAACCAAGTCACGTTTTCTGGATTTTAATTTTTGGATTTTTTCTTCTACAGAGTTTTTTGTGATTAATCTGTAAACAAAGACTTTTTTGGTTTGTCCAATACGATAAGCTCTGTCTGTAGCTTGGTCTTCAACAGCAGGGTTCCACCAAGGATCATAATGTATTACGTAGTCTGCACCGGTAAGGTTTAGACCTGTTCCACCTGCTTTTAAGCTGATTAAGAAAATTGGGATTGTAGGGTTATTATTAAAGTTGTCTACAGCTTTTTGGCGATTTTTTGTTTTTCCGGTTAGGTATTCGTGTTTTATATTTTCTTTTTCAAGCCATTCTTTTATTATATCAAGCATATCAACAAATTGACTGAATAGTAAAACCCTATGACCTTCACTTATAATTTCTTTTAACATTTCTTTAAGTTGTTCAAATTTACCGGATTCTTTTATTCCTTTAATATTTTCTTTATCGTAGAGTTTCGGGTGACAGCATATTTGACGCAATCTAAGTAGTGCTGAAAAAATCGACATCTTTGATTTTTCAAACCCAACTTCTTCAATTGACTTAAATATTTCTTCTTTTGTAGAATCCAAGACATCTAAGTAAAAATCTTTTTGTTCAGGCGTCATTTCGCAGAATGCAACGTTTTCTATTTTGTCCGGAAGGTCTTTTGCAACGTCTCGTTTCATTCGACGTAAAATGAATGGATAAATTTGTTGTTTTAGGCGTTTTTCTGTTGTTTTGTCTTCTCTTTCCATAATAGGAGTTACGTATCTATAGTTAAATTCACTCTTATCAAATAAAAATCCCGGCATTAGAAAATCAAATACTGACCAAAGTTCTTCAAGTTTATTTTCTATTGGTGTACCGGAAAGAGCAAGCTTGTGTCTGCATTTTAGCTGTTTTACACTTTGTGCTGTTTGAGAATCTGCATTTTTTATATTTTGTGATTCATCAAGAATAATATATCGAAAATCTTTTCTCTTAAGTTTTTCTATATCTCGCCTAATTAGAGCATAACTTGTTATTACAATATCGTGGTTTTTAATTTCTTTAAATAATTCTTTTCTTTCTGTTCCTGTTAGTATTAAGCAAGATAAATCTGGTGCAAATTTTTCTATTTCATTTTCCCAGTTGAAAACAACAGACGTTGGACAAATAACAAGAGATGGCTGCTTGCCATTTTTTTCTTTTGCTTTTTTTAGCAAGACAAGAGCTTGCAATGTTTTACCTAATCCCATATCGTCTGCCAGAATGCCATTTAGTCCATATTGATACAAGAACCAAAGCCAGCCAAAACCTTTTTGTTGGTATTCTCTGAGCTCAGCATTTATGCCTTTTGGAATAGCAGGTGTATCTGTGATTGAGAATGTTGAAATTTGCTTCCAGAATTTTGAAAATTTCCTTGACATTTTTAATATAAGCCCAAGGTTTTCCATCTCTGAAATTACACCTGCTCGGAATGTTTTCACTATGTATTTATTGTCATCATTTTTGTACACATCAAAGGTGTTGAATGCTCTAAGCAAGGAGTATACATCTTGTGAAGGTACTTCAACGAAACCGGCATTTTTTACACGATAGTATTTATCTCCCTCAATTACTATGTCATAAACTTCGCTAAAGGGAATTTCTTCATCGTTTAGTAATCCAAAAAGTTCTACTTCAAAACTGTCTATTGTATCCGGAGAAAAGTCAATTCTTGCACATAAATGGAATTTGTTTTTTGCAAGTTTAAAAAATGTCATATCATCTTTTTCTTCAAATTTCCACCCGTCTCCGGCTTGTTGCATATAATAGTTATAAAAATCAACAGCGTTTTCTTTTTCAAGTGCAAGGTTGTTAGTTTGCATTGGTGCAAATTTACATGCCAAAAGCATTTGATATGCCATTTGTTCGTGCCTTGTGTTTCTTTTAACCCAGTAAAGCAGGTCTTCTTTCGGTTTTTTGACGGTAACATATGGAGTTTTTTCAGTATTTTTTGAGTATGGAACTCTTGTTCCATCATATTCAAACTCTAGTGATGCTTTGAGCGAGCCATCATAGTCTAGCCCCATTGTTACAATGTTTAATGGAGGTCTTTGTTCTAATGTAAGTTTATCTATAATTTCAGAAACTTCTGTGGGCATAAGTTTTCTGAGTTTTGGGAGTTCTTCGTATAAGAACTTTGCCCCATCAGCATCTTTAACGTCAGTAAAGGTAGATTTGGTAAGATTTTGTGGAATGGCAGCTACCTCTATATTGGTTGGAAATATTAAATTTTTATATCTTCCCCATTTCAGTTGGCGAGAGAAGTATCTTACTTCATCAAAAGGTATAATATCCTTTCCGTCGCTTCTGTGCCAGTGTAAAGACAAAAGAACATTACCAACCATTGAAAAATTCACTGATAAAACCAAATTCCAAGGTTCATCTATAAATTTTAATCTGTTTTTTGTTTTGCCGTCAATTACTTCATCTGCTTTTGCTAAAATTTGGAAAAAATCATCAAATTTTGTTATAGGCACATCGTACCAACCGGCTTTTTTATCCAATCTGGATTTTTTAAGTAATAATTGAAAAATAGCTATTTCAACTTTTTGAGAGTTGTTGAGTGGTATTTCAGGATTTTCTTTTTGTTCTTGAATAATTTTTCTTAATACTGCTTCTATGTCTCTAATAACTTTGCCAGTATTTCTATCCATAACCAGAAGTGAGAAAAAATTTTGACGGCGTTTGGGGTTAAAGTGAAAAATGTAGTCTCCATCAGGTTCTTCTGTTAAATTAGTATCTATATCAGACAGATCTGGACTTATTCCATGTGTTTTTTCTAAATATTGGTCGTAAATGCCTTCTTCGATAACTTTTAAGGCAACAGCGATTGAATGCTTGCACCATTCTTCTTTTAAAGGACAGCTGCATTGAGCTTTAACGCCGGACTTTGTAAAACTTAGGCTTACATCATAGGAATCTTTATAATTTCCTTTAACTTTTGCTTCTACCCCGGCAAGTTTTTGTTGCAGGTGAGATACAATCCCAGTCTTGGAGGCTTCGTAGCCTCGTCTCCAGCTTCCGGGCGTTGCTTTCTCTTTTATATATTTGTAATTAAAGCTACATACACTCATTTGTTGCGGTTAAACCGATAATCCTCACAAGCAGTTTAATTGAACTAAATATTTTAGGCATGCTTTTGTGCAATACTCTTATACTTAACTGCTATAACAATTTAATTATACAGAAAAAAAATCAATTAGCAAGTTTTATTTTAGTGTGAGTTTGAGCGTTTAATTAAAAGTTGTTTGTATACTTGGGAGTTCATTTCTCCTCCGATAAGAAGAACTATTGATGTATAGTACAGCCATACCATTAAAATAGCTACAGCACCTATTGTTCCATATACTTTGTTATAGGTATTTAAATTATTTAGGTAAACAGAAAAAAGCCAAGAACCAAGCAACCAAAATACACTGAAAAATAATGTTCCGGCAAGGATGCTTTTACGTCTGTATTTATTGTGTTTTGTAATACAAGGTAGAAAGTAATAATTGAGAAAAGTCATTACATATAAAGCTACAAATGCGACAGGCCATCTTGTTACAAGAATCCAGTGTATAATTTCTTGTGGAACATATATATATTGAATAATAAATTCTATTATTACTTTGCCAAAGACAATAAGGTTTGTGCTGATAAAAAGTAAAAAGGCATTTATGAAGAGCATAACTACTGACAAAATTCTTGTGTAAATAAAGCTCCTTGTTTCTTGTAATCCGTATGCTCGATTTAGACCTTTCATAATTACTGCAAAAACATTTGAAGACAGTCCCAAAACTATAGAAAAACCTATAATTGCCATTAAACCACCGTGTTCGAATATTATTACTTCTCCAAGAACTTTTTTAAGAAGGTTTATTGCATCATTTGGTGCAACATTGCTCAAAAAATCTAATATTGGAAAAAGGATATATTTTTTACCTAGCCAACCGTAGAGTGACATTAAAAGGAGCATTAGCGGAAAAATTCCTATTACAAACATATATGCCATTTCTGCAGCCATTCCCGGAAAGTCATCTGCAATAATTCTGTTGATTAGATTTAATATGTAAGCTTTTAGTGTTTCTTTATTCATTTAAACTTTTTTTAACTAGTTCTAATAGTTTTTCTATAGCAATTGTCGGAGGTTTTTGGATTGTACAGCCGGCTGCATAATGATGTCCGCCCCCTCCAAAACTCTCGGCTATTTTGGCTACATTAATTGTTTTGCTTCTAAGGCTAACTTTTGTTGTTTGATTTTCTGCTTCTTTGAGCAGCATAGAAACTTCCGTCGAGTTTATTTGGCGTAAAGCTTCTGATATACCTTCTGTGTAATCGCTTTTTGCGTTAAAATTTTTCATATCTTCTTTTGTTATTATAGTGTATGCTATTTTATCATTTTCTTTAAATATTGCATTTTGAATGGCATAAGCGTTTAATAGTGCCATTGCTTTGGGTTTTGATTCGTAGCATTTTCTATATATATTTGTAGGGTTTGCACCATTAGCTGTAAGTTCTGATGCAAAATTGAAAACTCTGGCAGAGGTGTTCTCAAACCTAAATCCGCCTGTATCTGTAAGAATTGCAACATACAAAAGCTCTGCTATCTCTTTGTTAATTTTCCAGTTTAATTTTTTAACTATATCAAAAAGGACTTCCCCTGTCGAAGATGCATTTCCATCTATAATATTTATGTTTCCATATCCGTTGTTTGTGATGTGGTGGTCAATATTGACTGTATTTTTTGCGTTAAAGTAGACATCTTGCATATCTACCATTCTGTCTTTTGCCGCGATATCAACAGCAATAGCCAGATCATAGCAAACTTCTTTATCAAGATTTATGCTGCTTGTACATTGGTCAATTGAGTTTAAAAAAGCGTAGGTATCTGGCGTTTTTCCAATAATAACTGTTGTTGGCTTTTTGTTATAATTCAGCTCAATAATTTTTGCTAAACCTATCATGGAACCTAGTGTATCGCCGTCTGGGTTAACATGTGAAAAAATAACGATATTTTCTGATGAGTTTATTGCTTTTTCAAAAAGGTTTATATTATCCATTTTATATTCCAAATAAATTTTGATTTTATTATAACAGTATGTTACTGTAAAATCAGTTTATCACAAATATTAAAGAACAATGGAATATTTTATTCATTTTTTATTAACAATTATTTTTCTTGCGCTTATAACATATGTTTGTGTGTTGTTTACAAACTCTGTTGAAAATTTAGGTCAGGAATACGGAATGCAAGAAGGAGCAGTTGGAGGAATCTTGGCGGCAATAGGCACTGCTTTGCCTGAAACTATTGTTCCTATTGTAGCGGTAAGTAGCGGTTTTTTGGCGGGAAAAAGTGTTGCAGTGGGAAAGGAAGTTGCACTGGGGGCTGTTTTAGGCTCTCCGTTTTTACTTTCAACTGTCGCCTTTTTTGTGACGGGGGTTTCTGTTTTATTATGTTCTTTTTTAAAAAAAAGAGAGTGTAAAATGTGCGCAAACCCTATTATATTACTTAGAGATTTGAAGTTCTTTTTATTTTCATATACTATTGCTGTTTCGTGTGCATTTGTTTCTTCTAAAATTATAAAATGCTTTGTTGCTTTATTTTTGATTATTTATTATTTATGGTATGTTCAAAGGACTTTAAAAAAAGACTTTGGGTGTGAGTTGGATTCTAATAATGTACATGAACTTATTTTTCTCAAGTTGTTTAAGCAGATGAAGCATCATAAAAGAATTTTTATTATTTTACAAGTGATTTTTTCGTTGGTTGGATTAGTGGTAATTTCTGATTTGTTTGTAAACGAAATTAAATATTTTTCGCAAATTCTTCATATTCATCCGATGGTTATGGCATTGCTTTTGGCACCTGTTGCAACTGAGTTGCCGGAGTGTTTTAATAGTGCTATTTGGATTGGTGCATCTAAAGATTCTTTGTCTATAGCAAATATCACAGGTGCTTTGGTTTTTCAAAGTTGTATACCTGCTGCTATAGGACTTGTATTAACACCTTGGCATTTTAATGTACCTGCTTTTTTTAATGTAATTTTAGTGTATTTTTCAATAATTTTTGTTTATATTTTTGCTTTCAAAAATAAAGGAATATTGAATTATAGAATACTCATTGCATGTGGGGGGTTCTATGTTGTTTATGTTGTGTATGTATTAAAAATGTTAATATGAAGTGTCAAAAATTTTGATTTTATGAGCGTCTTTTTGTATAATTTCAGAATAAGCTGATGGAGGAGAATTAAATCAGATGAATAATGTAATAGTAGTAGGTAGAGCAGGACAGGATCCTGAAATGAAATATTTTGAGTCCGGAAAGGTTAAAACTTCTTTTTCTGTTGCTGTAAATCGTTGGGATGCAAAAGTAAAAGAAGAAGTTACTGATTGGTTTAGTATAGAATTGTGGGATAAGTTGGCAGAAGTTGCAGGTGAGTATGTAAAAAAAGGGAAATTAGTTGCAATTGATGGTCGTTTGACTTGCAATAAATGGCGTGATCCGTCTGGTATACCAAAAGAAAGATTTTTAATCAGAGCCAATAATTTGAGATTGTTAGGTGGAAAAAACGAATAGTTGATCCGGAGCTTTTATGTTTGTTTCTAATAATATAGGCATTATTGCAGACGATTTAACAGGTGCAAATGATACTGCACTCCAGTTTCATAATCATGGATGTAGTACTCAAATGATATTGGAATTGAATGCTGAAATCGTCAATAAGGATCTGATTCAGTGTTGGGCAATTTCAACAGAAAGTCGCAACATTCCGTCTTTTGAGGCGTTTGATGCAGTAGAAGCGGCTGCAACTTTTATGAAAAATGAGCTTAATATTGAGCATTTTTATAAAAAAATTGACTCGACACTCAGAGGTAATATTGCACGTGAGACAATAGCTATGTTGAATGTGCTTGAATTTGATGCTGCTATAATAGCACCTGCATTTCCAAATGAAGGTAGAATTACGATTGGTGGTTATCAACTATTGAAGGGTGTTCCAATTGAAAGAACAGAATTAGCAAGAGACCCTTATTCTCCAATTTACGAATCACATATTCCTACAATACTAGAGCGGCAACTAATTGAAGAAGAACGCGACATTGTAGGATTAATTGAACTCAAAACAGTTATAAAAGGTGCCGGCCCTATTTTAATGAAGTTAAACGAATTAATAAAAAATGGGAAGAAACTTATTGTTGTTGATGCAGTATCAACTACGGATTTGGAGCAGATTATTTTAGCGACAGTGAAAAGTAATTATAATATTTTACCATGCGGTGCTGCTGCTTTGGCACAAGGATATTCAAAAGTTTGGTTACCGGATGTTAAGTATCAACATATTCAAAAAACTATACCGGAATTGCCTAAGTTGGTTATTTCTGGCTCTGCTACAGAATTAACGGCTTGCCAAATAAAAAAACTTGAGGAAGATGATGATTTTTTAAATACTTATTTTATTCCTTTGAAAATAGAAGATATTATGCAAGGCGTTACGGAAGAAATGGTAGAAAGAGTTTGTAAAAATTTTGGTAAGTCTAATATTGTTACTGTTCATTCATCAAATATTGCAATTAATCCTGATGCGGATGGAAATGCTCTTTTGCTGCAAGGAATTACAAAAGAACGTTTCTTGACAATGATTACGAGTTATTTGGCGGAGCTTACAAAGCGAGTTATCCAAAGAGCTGAAGTTGTGTTGGTTACTTTGGGTGGTGAAACATCTTGTAAATGTTGTATGGCTATAAACAGTAAAGTTTTGCATATCATTGATGCAGTTTTACCTGCAATGCCTTTATGTATGGATTATAACGCACAATGGATTGTTACAAAATCAGGTAATCTTGGTAATAGCGCAACTTTAGTTGATATTTTAAAATATTTTGATTCACATAAATAATATGAAAAAAATTGTTTTAACGTATGGAGATATAAATGGTATAGGCTTTGAGGTTATGGTCAAAGCTTTAAATTTTTTAAATATTGATGAATCAGAGATTGTTATAGTAGGAGCAGCCAAGGTTTTTGATTTTTACGTTAAAAAGTATAATTTGAAATTAAATAAACGCTATGAAATAGTAGAAGTGCCTGTCGAAAAAACAGCCTTTGAGATTGGTAAAGAAAATATACAAAGTGGTGAGCATTGCTTCTTATGTTTGAAAAAAGCGTGTGAGTTAATTTTAGATAAAAAAGCAAAAAATATTGTTACTGGAACTGTTTCAAAGCATGTTCTTAATATGGCAGGGTATAATTTTTCAGGGCAGACTGAAATTATTGAAAAATTTTTAGCACAATCTGGTGAAAAGTCAGAAATGCTCTTTTCCGCAGGTGATTTTAGAGTTTTGTTGCTGACCAGGCATGTTGCATTAAAAAATGTTCCAGAATCTATTACCAAGGAGAGCTTAATTGAAAAAATAAATAGGTTGAACACCTGTTTGAAAAATAATTTTAAAATAAAATGTCCACGCATTGGTGTGCTTGCTTTAAATCCTCATGCAGGTGAGAGTGGTGTTTTGGGAGTAGAGGAGCTGCAAATTATTTCTCCGGCATTAAATTATTTGCGTGATAAAGGAATAAACGTTGACGGACCGCTTGTTGCTGATGCAGCGTTTGCTCAGCTTGCGCAAAGTGTAAAATCTAGGCAAAAACCTAATTATGATTGTTATGCTGCTATGTATCATGATCAGGGACTTATTCCTATGAAGCTTTTTGCAGGGGATTGTGCAGTTAATACTACTATAGGGCTAAGTGCAATTCGTACGTCTCCATCACATGGAACAGCATTTGATATTGCAGGTAAAAACATTGCTCGTTACGATAGTATGGTTGCTGCTATAGAGCTTGCTTTGAAATTGCAGTAATTTATTTGTTAGATAAAATTATTTTGATATGACAAAGATAACTTCTTCTGTAAAAAAGTTCGAAATAGCTTTTATGAGGACGCCATGTCGTACTTTTGCTCTAGTCATGTAAATTTCTTGTAGAATGTTTATAGATCTTTTGTGGCAAAATTTGTAAAAATCATTTATTGTTAAAAGATGAATATTGGGTGTATTGTACCACTCAAAAGGTAAAATTTTGGATTTTGGCATTCTGCCCATAAATAATAAATATAGTCTCACTTTCCAATATGCAAAATTTGGAAAAGAAACTACAACTTTTTTTCCGACCCTGAGCATTTCTTCAATAACAAAGTCAGGTCTGTCGGTTGATTGAACTGTTTGATTTAGTATTACCCAGTCATATTCTTTGTCATTAAATTCTTTAAGTCCTTCATCAATATTGCCTTGAATAATAGACAGACCTTTTTCAATCGAAGTAATTACAGAATCTTGGTTAATTTCAACCCCAATACCTCTGACTTTTTTTTCTTCTATAAGTTGTTTTAAAAGTGTTCCATCGCCGCAGCCAAGATCAAGAACTTTTGAATTTTCATCAACAAGTTCGGTGATTATTTTGTAATTGAGTCTTAGCCCTTTAGTTTTACCGTAGTCTTTGTTTTGTTTTAGCATAAATGATTTACCTTATTTAAAAAGCTTTTAATGATTTTAGTTTGAGTCTCAAACTCCAGTAAAAAAGCATCATGTCCGCATGGACTCTTAATTTCGCAAAAAGAGACATCTTTATGAGCTTTTACTAGTGCGTTAACAATTTCTTTAGATTGATATGTGGGAAATAACCAATCACTGGTAAAAGACATCACAAGAAATTTTGCGTGAGAGTCTTCGAAAGCTTTTTCCAAAGAGCCATAGCCTTGAGCTGTATCGTAATAATCAACAGCTTTTGTTATATAAAGATATGAATTTGCATCAAATCTGTTTACGAAAGATTTTCCTTGGTGTTCAAGGTAACTTTCAACTTCAAAGTCAATATTAAAGTCAAAATCTGGTTTATCTTTGTCTTGAAATCTTCGTGCAAATTTGTTTTGCATTGCTTCTTCGCACAGATAAGTTATGTGACCTACCATTCTTGCTATAGATAAACCTCTTTTGGGTTGATTTTCGCATTGGTAATAGTTTCCGTTATTAAAGTTTGGATCAGATAGAATAGCGTTGCGCCCCACAGCATTAAAGGCTATAGCTTGTGTGGATAGTTTGCTAGTTGAAGCAATAATTATGCAAGCTTCAACCATGTCACTATGAGTTGTAGCCCATTCAAGTGCTTGCATTCCTCCCATTGACCCCCCTGCTACCATAATTTTGTTTACGCCTAAAAAGTCTACAAGTTTTTTTTGAACTTTTACAGCGTCGCCAACAGTTATTACAGGAAATTCAAGACCATATTCTTTTCCTGTTTGAGGGTTTATTGAGCTTGGTCCTGTTGTTCCGGAGCACCCACCTAGCATATTGGATGATATTACAAAGTATTTTGTTGTATCAAACGCTTTGTTTGGTCCAATCATTTCATCCCACCAACCTACTTTTTTGTCGGTAATTTGGTGTTTGCCTGCAGCATGTGCATCTCCGGTTAGGGCATGTAAAACTAAAATTGCATTACTTTTTTCTTTGTTAAGTTCACCGTATGTTTCATATGCTATGTCGTACTCCTGCAATATCTTACCGCTGTCAAGGATAAGCGGCTCGTCTATGTGTAGGTATTTTGTTTCTACAATTCCAACGCTATTTCCCAATTTAACCTCTTAAGTTATCTATAAGTTCTTTTATTGTCTCTACTTGAGTTGTTAATTCTTCTATTCTGGCTTTTGTTGTTTCTATAAGTTCTTTTGGAGCATTTGAAACAAACTTGTCATTATTGATTCTACACTCAAGAGAGTTCTTTTCATTTAAAAGTTTTTCAAGCTTTTTATTTTGACGGGCTATTTCTTCATCAATATTAATTAACCCTGCAAGGGGAATTATAATTTTTGAGTTACCGACTACAGCTGAGGCAGATTGTTTTGCTGCAGGTGAGCCTGAGTCGCTAAAGGTTATTTCGTTTACCCTTGCAAGTCTTTTTATATAAGAGGTAACTGCTTCAAATACAGGTTTTTCTTCTTGTGAAGCGTGAATATCAATATCTATTATTTTTGAAACCGGAATATTTAAGCTTTGACGAGCATTACGTAAAGCTTTAATAGTCTCAAAAACAAGTTCCATCTCTTGTGCTTCTTTTTCAAATGAAAGCTCTTTATTATACACAGGAAAATCTGATAGCATAATTGCTTTTTGAGCTTTTTTCATTGGAATAATTTGCCAAATTTTTTCAGTAATATGAGGCATAAGAGGGTGTAGCAACCTCAATGTCATGTCAAGAACATATCTTAAAACTCTTTGAGTATTTGCTTTTTCTGCTTCATTTTTTAGTTGAATTTTTGCTATTTCAACATACCAGTCGCAATATGAATTCCAGAAGAAATCGTATAAAATATGTGCTGTTTCACCTATTCTATAGGATTGGAGGTTATCATTAATTTCTTTTGCTGTATTGTTAAGCTTGTTGAGAATCCATTTATCAGCGATTGTTAAATTATCAAAATCAATAGGATTATTATCTACGCCATCAAGGTTCATTAGTACAAATCTGGAGGCGTTCCAAATTTTGTTAGCAAAGTTTCTTCCGTATTCAAATTTATCGTTTGACACTTTTATGTCTTGACCACCATATGTGCATAATGAAACTAGAGTAAACCTTAATGCGTCACAGCCGTATTGATCGATAATTTCAACAGGATCAATTGTGTTCCCTTTTGATTTTGACATTTTTTGACCTTGTTCGTCTCTGATAAGACCATGAATGTACACTGTAGAGAAAGGTGCTTTTTGAGTAAATTCATAGCCCATAGTTATCATTCTTGCAACCCAGAAGAAAATAATATCAAACCCTGTAACAAGTACAGAAGTTGGGTAGAATTTTTTGAAATCAGGGCTGTTAGTGTTTGGCCAACCCATTGTTGAAAAAGGCCACAATCCGGAAGAAAACCACGTATCCAGAACATTAGTATCTTGAGTGTAGTTTGCAGGATCCGGATTTTCTTTTGCTACAATCATTTCTCCAGTAGTGTTGTGGTAATATGCCGGAATTTGATGTCCCCACCATAACTGGCGAGAAATACACCAGTCACGAATATTTTCCATCCAGCCTAGATAATTCTTTGTCCAGCGTTCTGGTATAAATTTTATTTCTCCAGTATGAATTGCTTCTATTGCTTTCTTAGCAAGAGGTTTCATTCTAACAAACCATTGTTCGGAAAGAAGAGGTTCGATAGTTGTTCCGCAGCGTTGACATTTTCCGACATTATGCTCGTGGTCTATTATTCTTAATAAGAAATTTTTATATTTAAGCATATCAACAGTCCACTTACAAGCTTCGTAGCGGTCTTTTCCTTGTATATCTTTTGGAACATCATCGCAAGTAATCATTTTGCCTTCTTCATCTATAACCCAAACAGGTTGAAGCTTGTGTCGCTTTCCGACTTCGTAATCATTTGGATCATGGGCGGGTGTTATCTTGACAGCTCCTGTTCCAAAAGTTTTATCAACATATTCATCTGCTATAATAGGAATTTCCTTTCCTGTAAGAGGGATGCATACTTTTTTACCGATTAAATCTTTATATTTGAAATCATCTGGGTGAACGGCAATCGCAACATCTCCATACATTGTTTCAGGACGAGTTGTTGCTACCAAAATAGCTCCTTGTTCATCTTTAAGGGGGTAAGATATTTCCCACATATGACCTTGTTCTGTTTCGTATTCAGTTTCAATATCTGAAATGGCACTTTGACATCTTGGACACCAGTTAACAATATATGCACCTTTGTAGATGAGGTCTTTTTCGTAAAGTTTAACGAAAACTTCTTTTACTGCATCAGAGCAACCTTCGTCAAGAGTAAATCTTTCACGTGTACGGTCAAATGATGCGCCTAAACGTTTACATTGATCAAGAATACGGCTTTTATGATTATTTGCCCATTCCCAAGTGCGTTTTAAAAACTCTTCACGACCAAGCTCGTGGCGGTTTGTTCCTTCGTTTCTAAGTTGTTTTTCAACAACATTTTGAGTGGCAATTCCTGCATGATCAGTTCCTGGAACCCATAATGTTTCATAGCCTGACATTCTGTGGTATCTAACTAAAATATCTTGTAATGTTTCGTCTATAGCATGTCCCATATGCAATACGCCAGTTACATTTGGTGGCGGAATTACTATTGAAAACGGTTTTTTAGGGCTATTTGCATTTGCTTTAAAAGCTTGTATATGTTCCCAGTAGCTATAAATTTCTTCTTCTGTTGCCTTTGGATCGTAAACCGTCGGCAGATTTTGTAAATCCAGTGTTTCCATTATTTTGCCTCAAAGTCTCTAATTCTATAATAAGAACATAGCACAAAGGTATTTAGTATGGGAGTATTTAATTTGTTTTGTAAATTTACTTATCGTAAATTTTCTTGATAATATCATCTTGCAGTTCTTTTGCGAGATTTGGATCTTCTTTGAAATTAGCAATAAGGATTGTAAATATATGTTCTTCTCCATTTTTATCAATCAAGTACCCTGCTATAGTGCAGTTATTTGCGAGTGTTCCTGTTTTAGCTTTTAGATTGTTTTTGTATTCTGGTAAGCGGTTAGACAATGTTCCAATAGTGGGTGCTGCCATATTTTCTTTTATAAGTTCAAAGTTTTTATCTTTTTGTATTTTGAAAAGAGCATTGGAAATCCAATCAGCAGAGAATAAGTTATTTCTGGAAACGCCACTGCCATCAGCTAGTATAATTTCTTTTGTATCCAAGCCTAATTTTTTGTAATAGGTATCGAACATTTTTAGCGCGTTGTTGAAAGTTCCTTGTTGATTTTCTTTTACGCCGCCAGCTGTTTTAAATATTGTTTCTGAGTAAAAATTGTCGCTGTCTTGTAAAATTTTGGGTAGTAATGAGTTTAAATCATTTTGTATTGTATATATTGTTGTAGCTGATTTTGGGTAGTTCTCGAGTTGAAATTGCAGGTGAGAAATATTTTTTGTTTTTAAAATATTGGAGAGGTTTGTTATGAAAAATCTTTCAGGATTGCCTATAGGGATTTTTACTATTTGAGGGTTTGCAATAGTTCCATATAGAAAAACTGCGTTTGGCGAGATTGAATTTTGTCGATATACAATAATTTCGTCTTTTGAGCCGGTTGTTACCATATTCATTACTGTTGCTGTACCAACTGCCAGCGGAGTTATTTGAGCTGGCTGTTTAGGGCTTGTCGGGGTGATTTTTACGTTTAAAATATTTTGGTTAAGGTTGTAGGGGCTTATTTTTGCCATTCTGGGGTTTGTTTCATCATCCCACATCCAGCCTATTCCCCATTCATAGCGATCTAAAACTTTGTCATCTATATAGATGTTATTAAGATCTTTGCATTTTATAGAATCAATGGCTTCTTTAAGCTGGTTTGAAGTTAATGATGGATCTGCTGAAAGCTTAATGTACAGATTTTTGTTTTTATCTAGCGCAAATTTTGTTTGAAATTTATAATCTGGAGTTAGTTCATTTAATGCTGCAGGTATAGTTATTAGTTTTAGAACCGAGGCTGGATGAAGTAATTTGTTTTGGTTATATTCATATTCAACATTTCCTGTTTTTGCATTTCTTACAGAAACAGCTATGGTTGCTGTTTTATTGAGTTGTGAGTTTTTTATTGTGTTATTTAAATCAATTTTTTTTGCAAAAGCGCATTGTCCTGCAAAAAAAATAGCAATTACTGTTATTGTTAATAATTTTTTCAAAATTATATCTCCTTAAGTTTGTACGGTAGTGCTTTTCTGTCTTTTAATATATTGAAATCTTTTTTGAGTTTTTTAGATTCGGTTAAATCCAATTCTATAACTTTGGTACAAGCGTCAAAACCTGTTTCACAAAGGACCTCTCCGTAGGGTGCAATTACCATTGAATGTCCAAGGTTCCATTCATCGTCCATAATATGACCGCTTTGAGAAACAGCGATCATAAAAGATTGATTTTCTATTGCTCTAGCTTTTGCTAGTGTTTCCCAATGATTTTGGCGGTATTTAGGCCAAGCGGCGACTTCGACAAGTAAGTCTGCTCCTGCAAAGGCATATGTGCGAAAAAGTTCCGGAAATCTTATATCATAACATATTGATATACCAATTTTGCCTATGTCTGTATTAATTAGTAATCCGTTATCTCCGCTTGTTAAGTCTTTACCTTCATTGTATACAAAATGTGAAAACAGATGCATCTTGTAATAATAGCCTTTAATGTTTCCGCCTCTGTCAATAAATGGGCAAGCGTTACGGAGAGTGCCGTCTTTTTCTTCCAATATAAAACTGCCTCCGATAACGTTGGAATTAAATTTTTTTGCCGTTAATTTTAGTAAATCAAGTGTTGGACTGTTTTCTTCAGTTTCTTTATTCTCAATAAAGGAGTCCGGATGCCAGCCTACTGCAAACAATTCAGGGAAAATAATCAAGTCAAATTGTTCTGAATTGTGTTGATCCAGCATTTTTTCAACTGTTTTAAGATTGTCTAATTTCCTTTTGATTATAGGAGCATTTTGAACTATTAAAATCTTTGATTTGGTCATTTTAGTTTTTTCCTAATGATGATGTTCTTTCAAACATATAACGAGAGGTTGAAAGAGCTATTCCTTTTAATGAACACAATCCGTTTTCCTTGTCATATACTCCTATAGAGGTTAGTCTTGCGCTGACGAGTTCATTTAAATCTTCTGGTGCAATAAACAGTGCACACTCTTTTGTACATTCTTCGTGGTTAAAAGGACATTTTTTCATTTTTACTCCCCTACGTTGTGATTTAATTATACCATTATTTAAAAAATTGGCTACAAGTTTTAATTCGTTTTTTCCCATTTTTTTCGTTTACTATTGAAAACAAAAATTTCTGTATCTTTATTTGAAATAATTGTTTTTATTGCATTATCAACGTCAGTTCTCAAAATTTGTACTTTGCTTGCTTGTAAATTGTAGAGTGTTTCGAATGCAGGATGTGCGTATTGGTTAGGTCCTGTAGATATGATAGCTGTTTTGATATTTTTATCTTTTAGAAATTTAATGTCAGTTGTTTTAAATGCACCGTGGTGAGCGATTTTTAAAATATCAATTGTTTTAGGCAGATTAAAATTTTTAATTGTGTTTAAATCTGCATCTCCAGTGAAGAGAATATTTTTTCTATCTTTGGTAAATAATGTCACAATAGATGAGTTGTTGGAATTTTTGCTTTTTGTATTTATAAATATTTTCATTTCTCCGTCTTTATATGGATAGATAGAATTATTTTTTGCGTAAATAATATTTATACTTTTATCTTTAGCTGTTTTTTCAATTTCTTTTGAAAGTTCTGTATCTTTTATTGGGTTTAGCAATATGTTTTGAACTTTAATTAACTTCATTAGTTCACAAGCACCGCCGGCGTGGTCTGTATCGTAGTGAGTTATTATTAAATATTCTATTTCTTTTATTCCATTGTCTTTTAAGTATTCATATAAAATAGCTTTGACCTGTGAGAATCCTCCTTTGTAAGAGGGGCGCGCAGTATCTATAACGGTATATTTATTGTTTGGTGTTTTTACAAGGATGGTTTCTGCATTTCCAACATTAAAGAATATAGCTTCAAGATTGTTGTTTTTTAATTGAATGGTTGACAGTAGGATTATTATTATTGTTGTACATAATGCAGTAGTTATTTTTTTGTTAAATCCGTTTTTTGTTCCAAAGAATATAAACGTTAAAGTTAGATAATAAATAATTATTTGAAAAGAATTACATTGAGTTGTTTGTAAAAGAGCATTCGGAAGCGATGAAAAAAAGTTTGAAATCCATATCAAAGCAGACAGAATAGGATTCATTATGTAGTCGAAGACGGATATAATAAAATTTGGACATTTAGGAATAATAGTAAGTATAGAGCTTGTAAATCCTAAAAAACTTATTGCACTAACAAGAGGGAGCGAAACAATATTTGCGATAATAGAATAAAGAGCAAATGTGTTAAAATAATACATCTGAATTGGAGCAACAACAACTTGAGCTATAAAAGGGACATATATAGCCCCTGCGATAGACTGCGGAATGGATTTAGTTTTTTCTGCAAAAATTGGACAAAAAGATAAAAGTCCCAATGTAACTATAAAAGACAATTGAAAACCAACATCAAAGAGATATGCTGGGTTATAAATTAGGATTAATGTTGCAACGAGGAACAAAAGAGCAATATTATCCGCATCTCTGTCAATAAGTTTTCCAATAAGCCCAAAAATTAACATAAGAGCTGCTCTTAGCACAGGAGGTCCAAGCCCTGTCATAAGAGTATATGCAAGTATTAAAAATATTCCAGTTGTAATACCTAATTTATAGGGGATTTTTAGTTTTGAAAATATAAAAAACCAAATTCCAAAAATAAGTGCAACATTTAGCCCCGAAGCTGCAAGTATATGCATTAAGCCGGAGTGAATAAAGGATTCTTTTATGTCTTCAGGGGGGCTTATTGCATCATCGCCAAAAACAATTCCTCCTAATACTTCTATATTGGGGGATTTTATTATTTTATTGTGTTTAGAGATAATTTTGTGTCTTAAAATATTTAAATTTTGAATAAATTTCCATTTTAAATCCGTTGGAGCAGAAATAATTTCCCAATTTTTATTTGAAGAATATGCAGTAGTAAATACATTAAAGTTTTTTAAATAATTGCGGTAACTGAATTGTGACGGATTTGTTGCTTCTTGAGGAATTCTTAAATATGCATTAATTTTTATATCATCACCGATTTTAATATTTTTATAGTTTTCTTTTATATCGTTAAGTGTTAAGTAAGTTCGGCTGTTTGTTAAGTAGTGGTCATGTTTTGTATTAACTGATTTTACGTTGATAAAAAATTTTGTTTTATCCTCAAGGGTACTTGTAGGAATAGAAACCACTTTGCCAATAATTGTGGCTTGAGTAGGAGCTATTGATTTAAGGAGCTCATCGGAATTTATTTTAGCTCTGGTATAAATTACACCTAAAATAAAGCTTAATGTCATGCTTATTGCTAGAAAACTTTTTGCTTTTTTAGTTAAAAGTAAAAATATTGTTACAAAGAACACAATAATAGAAATTAAAAGTTCACAATTTTGGAAGAAAGAAAAAATTCCAAGCATGTACATAAGAGTTATTAATATTGTGCATTGCGTTTTTTTAAGCATATTTACTCAACTTCAAAAATAACCATTTTTTTATTATAGATTGTTAACATATATTTTACAAACTGTATTTTTGTGTCAAAATTTTATCAGATGGCATTTTCGCTGTTAAATAAGTAAAATATTACATAATAAAAGAGGACAAAAAAATGGCAAGACAAACCCCATTAGAAAAAGTTAGAAACTTTGGGATTGCTGCTCACATTGACGCTGGTAAAACAACGACAACAGAACGTATATTGTTTTATACAGGTAAGACTCACAAATTGGGTGAAGTTCATGATGGAGCTGCAGTTACAGACTTTATGGAACAAGAACGTGAGCGTGGTATCACGATTCAATCAGCAGCAGTTACGGCAATGTGGAAAGGACATCAATTAAATATTATTGATACCCCGGGCCACGTTGACTTTACAATTGAAGTTGAACGTTCTTTACGTGTATTGGACGGCGTAGTTGCAGTATTTTGTGCAGTAGGCGGTGTTCAATCTCAATCTGAAACTGTTTGGAGACAAGCTAACAGATATGAAGTACCAAGAATGGTATTTGTTAATAAGATGGATAGAACAGGGGCTAATTTCTACAGAGTTGTAGAGCAAGTTAGAAACAGACTTGGCGGTAATGCTCATCCTATTCAACTTCCAATCGGTTCAGAAGATAAATTTACAGGTATTGTAGATCTGATTGAAATGAAAGCCTATATTTATACAAATGATTTGGGTACAGATATTCAAGTTACAGACATACCAGCTGATATGGTTGAAAAAGCTAATGAATACCATGCAGCACTTGTTGAAGGAATTTCTGAATTTGATGATGATTTGATGATGAAATTTTTGGAAGGTGAAGAACCTACTATGGAAGAACTTAAGAAAGTTTTAAGAAAAGCAGTCTGTGATAATAAAATTGTTCCAGTATGCTGTGGTACTGCATTTAAAAACAAAGGTGTTCAATTATTGTTGAACGCGGTTGTGGACTACATGCCTTCACCGATAGATGTAAAAGCTATAGAAGGTGAATTGGAAGACGGTTCAAAAGTTGAAAGACATTCTTCTGAAGATGAACCTTTTTCAGCACTTGCATTTAAAGTTATGACTGACCCATTTGTAGGAAGATTAACCTTTTTGAGAGTATATTCCGGAAAGATGACAGCAGGGTCATATGTGCTTAATGCTACAAATGGCAAAAAAGAACGTATTTCAAGACTTGTACAAATGTATGCGGATCAAAGAAACGAAATATCTGAAGTATACGCAGGTGATATTTGTGCAGCTGTTGGTTTAAAAGATACAACAACAGGTGATACACTTTGTGATGAAAAATCACCGATTATTCTTGAAAAAATGACATTCCCGGATCCTGTTATTTCAGTAGCAATTGAACCTAAAACAAAGGCAGACCAAGATAAAATGGGTATTGCACTTCAAAAATTAGCAGAGGAAGATCCGTCATTCAGAGTTAAATCTGATACAGAAACAGGACAAACAATTATTTCAGGTATGGGAGAACTTCACCTTGATATTATTGTAGATAGGTTGTTGCGTGAATTTAAAGTTGATGCAAACGTTGGTAAACCGCAAGTAGCTTATCGTGAAACAATTCGAGGAAACGCAGATCAGGATTCTAAGTTTATTCGTCAATCCGGCGGTAAAGGTCAATACGGACATGTTAAAGTTAGAATTTCTCCGGCAGAAGAAAATGCAGGATTTGTATTTGAAAACAAAATTGTCGGTGGTGCAATTCCAAAAGAATACATTGAACCGGCAAGAAAAGGTATGGAAGAAGCCCTTGAGGGTGGTGTACTCGCTGGATTCCCGATGATTGATGTTAAGGTTGAGCTTTATGATGGATCGTATCACGAAGTTGACTCTTCAGAAATGGCATTTAAAATTGCTGGTTCTATGGCAATGAAAGAAGGTACTAAAAAAGCTAAACCTTGTATTTTGGAACCGATGATGAAAGTTGAAATTGAGGTTCCTGAGGAAAATACAGGTGACATCATTGGAGATATTTCTTCCAGAAGAGGTCGTGTAGAAGGTATGGAAATCATTGAGGGAACAGGTATTCAAAAAATTAATGCGATTGTTCCGCTTTCTGAAATGTTTGGATACGCTACGGATATTCGTTCAAAAACTCAAGGTCGTGGTACTTTCTCAATGGAATTTAAATGTTATGAACAAGTTCCATCTAATATCGAAGCTGAAATTATTGCTAAGTCAGGAGTTACAGCGTAGATTAATAAAGAAAAAAAGAACTTCGCTTTTGCGAAGTTCTTTTTTAATGGAATAATAGATTAATTTAAAATCTTTATCTTACTTATATAGGATTAATAATTCATCGCATCTTCTTCTAACACCCGTCCTGCGCAGTATGCTGCATACGAGTTTCCTTTGTTAGCATTTTCAGTCGTGCAGTAGTTGTTATTTCTCCAGTAGTAGATTGGATTATTATAAATGTCAGCCATTAATTTTGAGCCCCAAGGAACAATAGTTCCTTGAGGAATACCATAGCGACTTTCTTTGTATTGGTTTGTTATATCAAACCCAAATTGATCTCGACCTAGTTTATTAGGTCCTTTGAACCCATTTACATCTATATTATAAGTGTAGTCTGCATACCCTCCAGAACTTATAATCATTCCATCATTAGTAATAAAAGAAGAGCCATCATAGTAATAGGTGTTATTTTCAATTTTTTTACATATTTCATCAGTTGAGCCGTAATAACACAATTTATTAATTTTAAACTGTTTAGAGAGTAGATATGTTCTTTTGTTGCCACGATTACCATTAAACTCCTGCCCATCAATGTTTGTTACGTCACTAACCCATTGCCCATTTTCATCATAGTGCCATCCTTCATTCCACCCAACACAGTCAAAATCCCCA
>CASDWY010000006.1 GCA_949284985.1 uncultured bacterium
ACAACTTGCTAAATCCTTAAAACCCTTGCTACGACTTAGTATTCGGGGGGGGGGGCAAGTTAAATGTACAACAGGAGTGTGTTTTAACTTATTAATCACATTAAAATTAAGGTGCATTAAAACTCTCCTGTTCAAGTATTACTTTTCTATTTTACAAAACTTTTATATAAAAATCAAGGATAGTTAGATAAATGTTAAATTAATAAGTTTGCTGCTGCATATATAAAAAATAAAGGCCGCATTGCGGCCTGTAAAAGTGTTTTTTATCCTCGTGTGTAAATTTTTAGTCCAATAATGCTTCTAAAATGGTAGCATTTTTGGCAGCCAGAGTATTTTCACGGATTTTGTTTCTGTGCATATACGTTCTTAATGCTTCTCTAATCAATTCTGAACGTGTTCTGTTTTCATTTTCCGCTACATTGTCAATCTCGTCTAAAAATTTTTCTGGCATTGAAATCAGTACTCTTGCCATGATTCCTCCTGTTTAATGTTGTGTTTTCTCTCTCGTGTAAACTTAACCGTAAGGATTGTACGGCTTACCGTGCTTTCTCAAGGCTCGGATTTGTTTCTCTCTTTGTGTGTACTTAACTTTTGTTCGTTTATTTCTTATCTCTTGTATTTATATAAAGTATATTCTTTTTAAGAAATTGCTTATTTTGCATATATTTTTTATTTACAACTTAACAAAAGTACATATATTATCTTTTATAAAATAAAAAGCCTTGCCAGGAGACGGTTTTGAAATTTGAATTTACAAATATTAATACAGTCTACCCTGATAAGCTTTTAGTATAATACAATATTTACAATAATTTGGCATAATTACATTAAAGGCAAGGAGCATAAAATTGCAGGAGTTTATAGGTCTTGTTGTATATATTAGTTTAGCCGTAGTTTTAGTATTTATTTTAATTGCTTGTGAGCGTTTTATTCAAGTTGTTTGTGGGCGCAAGGTTAAAAGAGTTTTAGAACAAAAGGTGGACGGAGTATCTTTAGACAGATTTATACGTTATGATTCAAAATATTTAATTTTTGGATTATTTTTTGTTTTGGCGTTTGTTTCTATGGGTTTAGTTTTGCCTGTGTTAGTCAAGTGTGTTAAAGCTGAGGTTTTACCTTTTATTCAAGTAGGTGTATTTGTTTTTATTTTGCTACTTACATTGATTTATGCACTTGGAAAAAATATTTTAAAGTGGAGATAGTAATTTAAAATGGATATAATTTATCAGTTTTATTTAAAATTTTTAGAGCAAATGGGTATTGATAATGGGCTGATAATTTTGTCTTGGTATTTTTTTCCATTTTGTTTAACTATTTTGGCTATGGTATTTGTGGCAGTGGTGCTTATGGTATTTGAGCAGGGAATTATTCCTTATTTTAGAAATAAAAAAAATGATATAGAGCATTCTTGTAAGTTTTCATCTTTAATATCGGGTGCATTTAATTTTTGGGGTGATAAAACAACTTTATGTAAACCCGGAAGTTTTTTTATGGATAAGGTTGTATTATTGTTAATTTTTGTTCCGGTAGTTATTATGTTTGGACTTATTCCTTATAGTAATAAATATATTCCAATAATATCTGAAGTCGGGGTAATTTTATTTTGGACCGGGGTAGTGGTATTTGTTTTTGGGTTGTTGTTTAAGGGATTATGTGCAAATAACAAATTTGAGCATGTAGCTACTGTAAGGTCAATTTTATTATTTTGCAGCTGTTTAGTTCCTATTGTACTTGTTGTTTCAGGTTGTGTTATGTTTGCTTCGAGTTTGAATATAAATGAGATTGTTTTAGCACAATCATCTTCAGGCGGTGTAGTTGGGTGGAGTGTTATTCCAGGTTTTATAGGATTTTTAATTTTTGTTGTTTCATTATTATTAATTAGTTATATTTTTGATGAGATATTTTCTGTTGAAAATTTAAATGGTTTTAGTGGTATAAAATTATGTCTTTTATTTGTGGCAAAATATGGATTTTTATTTGTATTGTCACTTTTATGTATTTGTTTGTTTTGTGGTGGGTATTTACCGCTGTTTGGTTTTTACTTAAGTGAATTAATTCCGATAAATTTTGTTTTAAATAATTCTGCTGTTTATATTGAGCAGATTATTTGGCTAATATTTAAATCGTTTTTACTTCTTTTTATTGTTATATGGATAAAAAATATATTGTGGCAAGTGAATTCAGAAAAAATAATTAATATAACATGGCGGTTATTAGTTCCGCTTGGTATGTTAAATTTTTTGGTTTTATGTGAGGCAAAATATTTAGTTGGAGGGGGATTTTGAAGAAAGGGCAAGTGGTATATTGTGGTTTTAGGGAAGCACTGGGCTTAAAAATATAGGAGACGCAAAAATAATGGAAACTTTAACGACAGTTTTTTTCTATTTAATGTCAATATTGGCGATTAGTGCGTTATTTGGGATGATTTTTTCATCTTTGAAAAAATCAATACTGATATGGGCGTTTATTCTTTTTTGTGCTTTGGGCGGTATTTATTTTTTACTAAATATGTCATTTGTTGGAGCGTTTCAAATCTTGGTTGGTGCGGCTGGGACATTATGTTTAGTTGCTTTTTTAATGTTTTTGACTCCTGAAAAGATTAACAGAGCCGGAGTATGTTTTAAAGCGAGGATTTTTATAAGCATATTTTCTATTTTGCTTATATTTTTATCATTACTTTGGGCTATAGTTGATAATTATTTAGCGAGTGTACTAGACTTTATAATAACTATTAATAAAAATGGACTTTTAAATGTTGTAGATACAATAGGTGAAAGTATAATTGGAAATTATGCTGTTGTTTTTGAAGTTACAGCTGTGGTTATACTTCTTGTTATTGTAGGAACTGCTATGGTAGGTGTATTTAAGCGAAATGAGGAAAGCAGGTAATGAGTGTAATTTTTAATATTGGTTTATATCATTATTTAATTTTAGCTCTTATACTTTTTTGTATTGGGTTATGGGGAGTTATTGCGTGCAAAGATTTAATAAAAGTATTTCTTTGTGTTAATTTGATGATGTTTTCTGCTGCTTTAAATTATAGTGCTTATGCGGTTTATGTTGATCCGGAAAAAATAAATGGTGTTGTAGTTGCTATTTTTATAATAGTTTTTGGAATAATAAATTTAGTGGTTTCGGCTGCTTTGTTAATTTCTGTATTTAAGTATAAAAAGAACTTAGATGTAGAAAAGATAACGGATATTAAAGGTTAGTGGAGTTAAGAAATTGTTAGAAGTATCAGGTTTTTTGATTAATAGTTCGTTTGCAATGTTGTTATTACCTTTGTGGGTTGCAGTAATGATAATTTTAAATGCTGCAGTTCCATTTGTGTCTTCGCGTAAACTTACGTTAAATCTTTCTTTGGGTGTAAGTTTAATTGGGATAATTTTTTCTGTTTGTGCACTTTATTTTTGCTTATTTTCGCAAAATGCTGCAGCGGAAAATAATCTCCTTTGGCTTAATACGGGTGATTTGAGAGTTTCTTTAGGAACGCTTGTTGATGGTTTGTCTGCTGTTATAATGTTGTTTTTCAGTGTAATATTTTTTTTGGTGCAAGTATATTCTTATGGTTATGTAAAAGAAGAGAAAAATTTTCATAGATTTTTTATATTTTTGAATTTATTAAATTTTTCTTTGACAGGTTTAATTTTATCGTCAAATTTGGTTCAGACGGTTATATTTTGGGAGTTAAGCGGAGTTTTTGTATATTTCTTGATTAATTATTGGTATACAAAAAAATCTGCATCTGATGCTGCCAAGAAAACTTATTTAATAAACAAAATAGGTGATGCTGCTTTGCTGCTTGGTGTTATAGGTTTGATTTATTTTTCTGTGATTTTTTCATCGGCAGAGAATATGATTTTACTTTCTTACAGTAATTTGCAATTTACTGCAGAGACACTTTATTCAATGGTATCAGGGAAAACATTTCTTATAATTGCAATGCTTCCAGTATTTGGGGCAATGACAAAATGTGCGCAGTTTCCGTTTCATTCTTGGGTAGTTGATGCTACAGAGGCTCCTGCACCGGTTAATGCAATATTACAAGGAGTTATTCCGGTAGCTACAGGCGGATTGCTGTTAATGCGGTTATATCCTTTGTTTGTTTTATCGACAGAGGTTTTAGCTTGGCTTAAAATTGTGGGCTGCATAAGTGCTTTAGTATTTGCTTATGTTGCTATGAGTCAAAATAATATTAAAAAAATATTTGCTTATTCTACAGCTTCTCAGCTTGGATTGTTTTTTGTGGCTTTAGGAATTGGTGCTTATACTGGTGCAGGATATTTTTTAATTTCGCATGGAGTTTTAAAAGTTCTTTTAGTGCTTACAGCAGGTGTTGTTGTTTGTTCTATGGATAATGAAAATGATATTAAATATTGGGGTGGCTTGAGGCAAAGTATGCCAGGGGTTGCTTTAATATTTTTATTGGGTAGCGGGGCTTTAAGTGGGCTTCTTTTTAGTGGTTTTTGCGCCAATACTTTATTGTTAGCCAATTTTTATTTACAGGATAATTTTATTTGGACAGTAGTTATACTTTTTGTTTTCTTTATGAGTGCTTATTATTTGTTTAGAGTATATTTTTTGGTATTTGAGGGTGAAAAATCTAAAATTGAGCTTAAGAAAGTGTCTAATTATATGAAGTGCCCTCTTTGTTTTTTAGTTGTTATAAGTATTGCTATGGCTTTTTGTTACAAAAAAGTTTTTGCTAGTTTAGTATATTTTGTTTCTTTAGAGCAAGTCAGTTTATCTGATGGTGGTAAAGTTGTTATGTTGTTTATTTTGTTGTGTGCTGTATATATTACATTTAGACTTTATATGTCGCCATATAGCAAGTTTATGCTTATAAAGGAAAGAGTATTAAATAAAGAAAATTTATTGTATAAGTTGTCTTATAATTGTTTTTATATTGAGGAAGTTAACAAATTTTTATTAGATAAGTTTTTGATGAAATTTTGCAGATTTGTAGATTTTATAGACAAGTATATTGTTAATGGTGTTGTAGTAATTTTAGGTTTAACTACTAGGGTTTTCAGTTATTTAGTTTCGAAGCTTCAAAATGGCAATGTACAAAGCTATTTGGCATATAGTGTGTTTATTTTGGCAGCAATAATGGTTGTGATTGTTGGAATATATCTTTTGGGAAGTTTGGTGGGGGTGTAAGATGAATATACTATCAATTTTAGCTTTAATTTTTTCACCGGCAATAGCGGCATTATTAATTCTAAGCCCTGTCTTTCCTAATAATGAAATTAAAATACGCAGGTTTGCAAAAACTTTTGGTATTTTGCATTTTATATATAGTATGTTGTTTTTACTCTTTTTTAATCCAACAAATTTTGGTTGGTCATATCAAAAAGAGTTGACATTTTTAAATACAAGTTGGCTTAAGACGCTTGGAGTAACAGCGACTTTTGGAATGGACGGAATTTCATTGGTATTTGTGCTGTTGACTTCTTTTTTAATTATGATTGCCTTGGTTGCTAGTAAAAGCATGATAAGGACAAAGCATAGAATATATTATTCATTGGTTTTAGTTTTAGAGACAGCATTTTTGGGTGTTTTTTGTGCAAAAGATATCTTTTTATTTTTGTTATTTTGGGAGCTTCAACTTATTCCTATATATTTTTTGGTTAGCCAGTGGGGAGATAAAACTTCGTCATATTCTGCAATGAAGTATGTTGTTTATACTTTTGTAGCAAGTATGTTTATGTTTTTGGGGATGTTAGTGTTGTACTTTTACAGTTTTTCTATAAGCGGTGTGTTAACAGGAGATATAGAAAGTTTAAGCATGTCGGAAAGTGTTTTTGCACTTTGGTTTCAAGCATTTATATTTTTCTGTTTATTATTAGGTTTTGCTGTAAAAATTCCAATAATTCCATTTCATACAGCAGTAGCAAAGGCACAGGTGGAAGCCGTTACGCCTGTAAGTATGCTTATGGCAGGAGTTTTGCCTGTTATAGGAGAATATGGAATAATAAGGTTTAATATGGGATTATTTCCTGAGGTATTTAATTATTTTGCACCAATATTGATTATATTTGGTGTTGTTAATATCATTTATGGAGCTTGTTTGGCTTTGGCACAAACAGATATAAAAAAAATTACTGCATATGCTGGTTTTGTACAGACAGGCTTTGCACTTATTGGACTTGGAGCATTGACAGAGTTAGGCTTTAATGGAGCTGTATTTCAATTAGTTATCGCCGGGCTTATCATATCCGGATTATTTATGGTTACCGGAGTGGTTTATCTTAGGACAAAAACTCGTGAAGTTTCGGCTTTGGGCGGCTTAAGTCAAGTAATGCCTATTTGTATGTGTTTAGGTTTTATTATTTGTTTTGGTGCTGTCGGAGTACCTTTTACAGCTGGATTTATAGCTAAATTTATGAATTTGTCCGGACTGATTTTAAGTGATATTGAACCGCAAAAGTTTATAGTTAGTATGGCAGTTGTTTCGGCTATAGGCTTAGTTTTAAATGCATGTTACATTTTATATTTATTCCATAAGACGTTTTTTGGCTCAGTTTTATCGCAATTTAAAGCTGAGTCTGTTCAATATGATGAAGATGGTAATGAAATAACAGTAGTTTATCCTAAAAGAGGGATTACAAAAAGTGAGATTATAGTATTAAGTCTTTTGGGAATTGCTATAATATTATTTGGAATTTTTCCTAATGCGTTGTTAGATATTTTCCAAGTAACTTCAGATGTAATATTAGATTTTATGAAGGTGTAATTATGGAGTTTTTAACTGATATAAATAATGCGTTTTTGCCGGAGATTATAATAGCGGCGTTTGTATTTATAAATATTTTTTTGTCTTTGTTTTTTAATAAAAAGTTTTACAAAACATCTCAATGGATTGCAATTTTAGGGATATTAATGTCTTTTGCATCAATAGGATTTGTGCAGGCAGAGCCTACTTATCATGCTTTTGCAAATGCTTTTATAAGTAATGTTTACACTGTATTTTTTAAAAGTGTAATTTTAGTGGCGTCATTTTTTGCAGTTCTTGTTTCACATAAAATAGTTCGTCGTAAAAGGGCACGAGCATTTGAATATTTTGCAATACTATTTTGCGCAATTTTAGCCGCAATGCTTTTGGTTAGTGCAAATGATTTTTTGAGTTCATTTGTTTCATTTGAATTTTTAGCGTTGAGTTGTTGTCTGATGTCGGGACTGATAAAAAATTATAAGGCGAAAGAAGGTGCTTTAAAGTACTTGGTTTGTGCTGTTGTAGCATCAGCTTTATTTTTATTTGGAACTTCTTATATATATGGAATTACAGGCAGCATAAATTTTGATGCGATTGAAGTTTCACTCCAAGGTTATCAAGGTAGTATGTTATTTGCGTTATCATCATTATTGGTAATAATTGCAATGATGTTTAAAGTTTCTGCTGTTCCTTTTGTGAACTGGGTTCCTGATGTGTATAAAGGTGCTAGTTATCCTGTTGGAATGTTTTTATCTATTGTACCTATTGCAGCAGGTTTTGCATTGTTGTCGAGGATTTTAGTAATAATTTCTAATTTTGTTCCGGTTTTGGGCGTAGTGATAATAATTTTAGCTTTGGCAACTATTGCGTTTGGCGCTTATGGTGCATTAAGACAAAAGGATATGAAGCGATTTGCAGGATACAGCACTATTGTACAAAGTGGATTTATGCTTTTGGCAATGGGGGTTTTAAGTCCATATAGCCTTGCTGGAATGTTATATTATTTAATATGTTTTTTATTCACAAATGTTGCACTTTGGGCAGGAATGATAATGTTCTTTAATTCTAATGGGCGAGACGATATGGAGTCTTATAAGGGGTTAGCTTATAATAATCCTTTTTATACTACGGCAATGATTTTTGTATTGATGTCATTAGCGGGATTGCCTCCTACATCAGGCTTTTTGGCGAAATTTTTTGTTCTATCTGCAATAGCAAGATTAGGATTTATGTATATAATTTTTCTTTTAGTGGCACTTTTGCTCGGAGCAATTGCAGTGTGTTTGTATTTTAGACCAATTAAAATTATGTTTGAAAAAACTACAGAGACGCTACATTTGACTAATAAGTTAGTTTTTTCAAAATTTGTGTTTTATTTTTGTACAGCTTTGACTATACTTTTGTGTATGTATTCCAGTAAAATAGTTGAATTTTGTGAGCTTATTGCATATTCTCTTTAGGCTTATAGCTATTAGCAAGCATGTCTTTTTGTTTGCGAGTAAGTTTGTGTTTTATGCGATATTCTTCTTTTTGTGCTTCTTGTTTTGTATCAAATTCTTTTATATATGCAATTTTTATAGGCTTAAATGCTCGTGTATATTTTGCAGCGAGTCCTTGTTTATGTTTTTCAAATCTTTTTTCAACGTCATCTGTATATCCGCAGTAGTACGTGTTTTTATCAGTTAACAGAAGATATGTGTAATATTTTTTCGTCATTTTCTATAATTTCATCAAGTGTTTTTAAAATATTATCGTAATTTGTTTCAGTAACTAATCTGCCTCTATAAGAGCTTCCGCCTCTGAGGTTACGAATATAGTACGGATAAAATTTGCGAAAAAATTTAATCCCATTTTCTTCGCCACGATGAGCAATTTCAGCGTCCAGATGCTCCTTTAGAGTTTTGATTTTTTGCGAAAGTGTTTGTTCGGGTAAAATTTCACCTGTATTAAAATAGTGTTCGAGCTGTTTAAAAATATAAGGATTTCCAAGTGCGCCTCTTCCGATTGCAAGCCCATCAGCTTTTGACAATTCAAGACATTTTATTGCACTGTTTATGTTGTTTATATCTCCATTTGCATACACAGGTATAGTTACTTCTGATGTTAATTTAGCAATTTCAGCCCAGTCTGCTTTATCAGAATACATTTGACTTCTTGTTCTGGCATGAATTGTTATTGCGTTGGCGCCGGACTCTTCCATTAATTTACCAAATTCAACAAAATTTTTAGTATCATTGGTCCATCCTAATCGAAATTTAACAGTCACAGGTTTAGCGGTTACATCTTTTATAGCTTTAACAATGTCTGATGCAATTTGAGGTGTTTTCATCAGTGCAGAGCCGTCTCCTCCACAAACAACTTTTTTTACAGGGCAACCCATATTAATATCAATAAAATCTGCACGATTTTCAATAATTTGGGCTGCTTTTGCCATTAAGTGCGGTTTGTGTCCTGATAATTGAAAAGCAAGAGGTGTTTCATTAGCACTCGAAGCAAGAATTTGAGCATTAGGATTATTTACAAGTGCTTCTGAGCTAAGCATTTCTGTAACGAGCAAACAATTTTTATTGTAGTGCCTTACTATATTTCTTAATACTGTATCTGTAATTCCTGCCATTGGGGCAAGCATTAGGTTTGATTGAAGTAATTTTTGACCAATTTTAATTTGCATATTTTTTTAGTTCATTTATTCTTGTTTTTGCGTATTTTGTATAATCATTTTCTTCTACGGTTAGCGACAGATATTTTTGATAGTTAAAATAAGCTTCTTTGTATCTGTTAAGATAATCGTAATCAAGTGCTAAGGAGTAATATGCTTCTGGAATTGCATCTGAAATAGAAACTGTTTTTTGGTATTCAATTGATGCTAATTGGTATTTTTTCTGAGCGTCGTAAATTAAGCCTCTGTAATAATAAGCAAAAGCATTATTTTTATTTTGGGATATTATATTATTTAAGACGGCAAGCGCATTTGTAAAATCACCTTTTGTATATAAATCCAGGGCTCTTTCAAGTGCATTTTGATCTTGTTGGTCTATTACATAGTTGTATAATTCTTTAATATTTTCGTCATTTGGTTTTAAAGTGCGAGCTTTTGCAAGATAATTTCGTGCGTTTGTCCAGTCTTCAAGATTTGTATAAGCTTGTCCCAGGTAATAGGCAATTTCAGGATTATTAGGCTCTTTTGCCATAGCAAGTTTGTAGTAATCTGTAGCTTTTTTGTCTTCATTCATGGACTGATAACAAGCTCCAATATTTATGTAGATATCTGCAGTTTTTGGTTCTATAGCAAGATATTTTTCTATTGCTTCATTAAAACGACCTTCTTTGTATAAGTTTGAAGCATTATTTGATTGAAGTGCGGCTGTTTCTGATTTAAGTTGCGCAGCGTATGTTTTTAAGTCTTCATTTAAAGGGATTTGAGCAAGTCCTTCTGTTATAACTGTTAGTGCCATGTCAAAATTATTTTTTTGTTTATATGTTTGTGCCAAGTTTATATAGCTGTTAGGATTTTTAGGATCGAGCGAGATTGCTTTTTGGTAGTTTGTTATTGCTTCGTCTAGTTTACCTGCTTTATGAAGTTCGTAAGCATAATTATATACCATATTGGCATCAATTGCACCAAAGTTGGCTGCAGTTTCATATTGGTCTAACATTTCTTCTGGACTTGCAACCTGGCGCATAGCTTCCAACATAAGATTTTTTGCTTCTGTGTTATTTGGGTTAATTTCCAATAATTTTTTATATTCATTTGCAGCCTTATCAAATTGTTTTAATTCAGAAAAGCATTGTGCTTTGTAAAATCTTGCTGATTCATCATTTGGGTTGAATTGTAATACTTCATCATAAGCATTTATTGCCAGATTGTATTCTTTTTGTATTTGATAAAGCGTACCAATATTAAATCGAGTTGTAAGATTTTTGGGATTTAAAGATTTGGCTTTTGAGTATTCTTGAAGAGCTTTTGGGTAATCTCCAAGTTTTTGATAAACAGCGCCTAAATTAGTATGAGCTTCAGCGTCGTTGGGGTTGTCACCGATTTTCTTTACCCAAATGCTTTCTAGTTCAAGCATGAGAGCTTTGTCGTTTTCAGCCTTGTTAAGTGTATAATTATATTCAGTGTTAGCTAAATTAGCTTCGTTGAGAGCATCGTAAGCTTTGGCAAGTTTAAGATGGGTTGATGGATTGTTTGGATTAATTGCTATGGCTTTTTTATAATAATCTGCTGCTAATTGATGGTTTCCTAAAATTGTAAGTAATTCCCCGGTTTGTGAATAGCAGTCTTGGGTTATGGAATTTTCTGAGGCAGATTGTAAAAATTCATATGCACTCGCTGCAAATTCTCCTTCTTTTCGGAGGTTTTTGGCAATTTGATAGCGATTTTTTAAATTTGTGGCGATTTGGGTTTGTTTATATAAATAATTTAGGTTGTTTTCGTTATCTTGTATAGCTTTCAGTGCAGATGCGTCATTTAACTTAGGACCATAATATTTTAGGTAAAATAAAGCTGATCTAAGGTCATTCATTGCTTTAATGTACTCATGAGATTTGTTGTTATAATAAGTTGCTCGTAAAAGATGGTTGTTAATCAATCCAATACGAATATTGTTATCATACGGGTTAAGTCTTAATCCTTTTTTTAGTTCATTTATTGCGCTTGAGTATTGGTTGTTTTTTGAATAGCGTTCAGCTTGTTCGTAATAAGAATATGCTGCTGCCATATCTTTTTGTGAGATTTCACAAAAAACAGGCAGTGAGCTAATACTGCATAGTAGCGCTAATGTAAGTACTTTTTTAAACATATAATCCTCACTTAGATCTGTTTTTATCTTCATTTTATATCAATTTACCTATTTTGAACAGATGAAAAATTCGACATGCGGTTATTTGTTCTATTTATTAATTTTTGCTATAATGCTTTTAAATTGTTAGTTATTCTAGTGAATCTATGAAACATAAATAAAGGTAGAGTATAATGAGGAAATATACAAAAAGAGATGCCAAAGAATATAATTGGTTCAGATCGTTTTTTCAAATGTTTGTAGTGTATTGTATTTATGGATTTTATTACAAGGTAATGTATAAACTAGAAATACAAGGTCGTGAAAATATTCCAAGAGATAGAAAGTTTATAGTTGCCGCAAATCATCTTTCTGCAGCAGACCCGTTTTTAACGATATTTGCAATACAAAGACCTGTAGCTTATATGGCTAAAGAAGATTTGTTTCATTCAAATTGGCTTATGACTCTTTTTTTAGATTGGCTTGGAGCATTTGCGGTAAATCGAGATAAACTTGATGTTTCAACGATTAAGACAGCTTTGGCAGTAAAAAATTCAAGTTGGGTTTTGGGACTTTTCCCCCAAGGTACAAGAGTTTTGAATGGTAAGCTTGAGGATATCTCAAGAGGTTTTGCAGCTTTAGCAAAAACAACAAAGGCGGATATATTGCCTATTGCTATAATAGGAACCGATAAAAAAACAAAAATTCCATTTAAAGGTAAGGTTATTTTAAAAATAGGAAAGAGCATTCCTGCTTGTGACAACATAGATGAAATGGTTGGAAAATGGTGTGAGTCAATTGCAGGGTTAACAGAGTTGGAATATGTAAGGGCAAGTGTATGAAAAGAACAAATTTTGCGAGAAGGTATCAATCAGAATATAATTGGTATAAATTGTGCGCACAGTTTTATGCTATTTGGTTTGTTTGTTTGCCTTTTTGGTCTTTGTTTTATAAGATAAAGGTTATTGGCAGAGAAAATATACCGCAAAATGGGAAAATTATTCCTGCTGCAAATCATATTTCTTATTTTGATCCTTTTTTAGTGTTTTTGGCAACTTGGAAGCCCGTCGCATTTATGGCTAAAAAAGAACTTTTTGCCAGAAATAGTAAAAATACTTTGATTACAAAATTTTTGGATAATTGGCGTATTGGGTGGCTTGATAGACTAGGTGCCTTTTCTGTAAATCGTGAAAAACTTGAAGTTTCTACCATAAAAACAGCTAAAGATGTTTTAAAAACCAAACGATGGACGCTCGGCATCTTCCCACAGGGCGGTATTAGAAAAAATAGAAAAATTGAAAATGTTAATAAAGGATTTGCTGTGCTTGCTAAGATGGTTGATGTAAATATTCTTCCTATTGGTATAACAGGTTGTGAGTCTTATAACTGGGACTTTTGGCATAAGACAAATATTACAATAAAAATAGGTAAACCAATTTCTTGTAAACAAGATATTGAGGATATAAAAAATCAATGGGCGCATGCAGTTGCAGAACTTACAGGTTATGAGTGCTGTTTAGAAAATGAGCTCTCAACTTCCGGAAAACTTAATATTTCTTAATTAAAAATAAGCTTGGGGGTTAAAATTTCTTGAAAAATGTTGTATACTACTAGTGTAGCAGCAAGAAGAGAATAAAAATGTCCAAGGTCTTGTTATTAAATAGTAATGAAAGTCCACTTCATGTTACCAGTTGGAAGCGGGCATTAGTTCTGTTAATCAAGGGAAAGGCACAGTGTGCTAAACATATTAGTAATATAGAGGATTTTATATCGGTCGAGAATCAATATATACCAAGAATTATAAAAATGAATTATAATGTGGCAGTTCCGGATAAGGAACTGCCATTTTGTCGTGAAAATATTTTTATTAGAGATGATTATACTTGTCAGTATTGTGGACGTAAGTTTTCTTATTCGGAATTAACGTTGGATCATGTTTTTCCAAAATCGCGATTTGGACCGGATATTTGGGAAAATATTGTTGCATGCTGTAAAGAATGTAATCAATACAAAGCGGATCGAACACCTAAAGAAGCAGGTATGAAGCTTTTAAGGCGACCTTTTAGACCGGAAGATTATTTAGACTTTGAGTTGAAAAAATATTCTAAAATTGATTCGGATTATTGGTTTAATTACCTTAAAACAGGTTAATTAAAGTTCTTCAACATCAATTTGTTTTTTTGTGTAAAGCCCAAATCCAAGAGGCTTGTATGAATTTAAATTGTTTTTTAAATAAAAATTTTCTTTATTAAGTTCGTTTAGTTTATGTCTGAGATTTTCGTTTTCTGTTTTTGCTCGGATAAGTTCTACAACAACTTCATCCATGCCATCAAGTTTATCATCTAAAACAGCAGTAATTTTGTTAGATAAATTTTCTTCAAGAATACTAAGAGTGTTATTTAATCTTTCAATAGTTTCGATAGCTGTTTTAGCAAGTTTTGCATCTACAACTGTTTGTGGTTGAGTTACAGGAGCTTGCATAATTTTTTTCTTTTCTTGAGCTTTTTGTCTTGCTTGAGCTTGCAGATCTTGAACACGTTTTAAGATTTTAACATCATCGCGTGAAAAATATGTTTGACCTTTAGAATTTTTTTTAGGCATTAATGAAATTTTCTTGCAAAGACTGACAATTCTTTCATTATCAATATTTAACAATTCCCTAACCATTCTGGGTGTAAAGACTTTTTGCTCATTAGTGTTGTTGGTATTATAATCCTGCAACATGAAATTTCCTCTCTATATACCACCATTATATTTGAAATTTTGTAGAATATAAAGAAAAAAAACAAATAATTTACAATGCATAACATGTTTTATTTAGTATTTTTTTTATTTCCAATGATACCAAATATACTGTTGGAGAGTATAGAAATAGCAATACCAAGTCCAAACCATTTTATAGCGCCTTTAATTCGAGCTTTAGGGAGTTTGGATTTAATTACCTCAAAAAGTTCTTTTGAGCTGTCTAGCACTGTGTCTAAAGTGTATCTGTGAAGAATTTTATCCGCGGTATTTTTAGTGATTATATTTTTGGAATCGGCGCTTGAGGCAATTCTTGTTATAATTTCAAGAGTTTCTTTTTTTTGTCCTAACTGATTTATATGTGGTTTTATAAATTCGAGTAATTCTTCTGTTGTAAATTTTGTTCCTTTAGGAAATTTTTGTTTAAATGCGTTTTTAAAAGCAACTAATTGTTTTGAAGATTTATCCGGAATTAATTTATCAAGTGCAATAAAGTGTTCATTTGTAATTCCGTTTGTTAGGGTTTCGGGATGAGGGAAAATAGAGAAAAGGTTGAATTTTTCGGCTCTTTGTGCAAGTGCTTCTGCAATTTTATCTGCCCTAGAAACAGTTTTTATTCTAGGGTCTATTTTATTAAACAATTCTTTAACAGACATTTCTGTTTTGTTACCAAAAAGGTTATTAACAGATGTAGTTTTTTGTTTGGCAACAAAATCTCTTAAAGCTTTTAATCCTTCATATGCTTGTCTTTCGTTAGTATTTTGTGCCATTTGTGAGGCTTTTTTGGTAGTTATTTCAAATATATCTGGTGAAACTTGCATTAACTCGTCAGCGCCTTTAATTTTAGTAGGTGCAAACCAAGTAGCGCCAAGGATACTTGCCATTAAGCCGCTTGTAAGTGTGCTTTTTGTTTCTGGGCTTAATTGTACTTGAGATGGCGTTTGATTGTATGTTGTTTTGGGGCTGACTTTAACAGCTTGAGTTGGTGCAATATATGATACCATATAACTTCCTTTCTACTTCACTAAGTATAATAAAAATTATTCTTGTTAAAAATTGATGTTTTATTTCCAAATATTTACAATATTATACTTTTTCTGGTTCTTTATATACGCAAGCAGAAATTGCGTCCATAAGTCTGTTTACCGGAATGATTTCAATGGAAAAATCTTTTTGAGAAAGGTTAGATGCGGCAGGGACGATGGCTTTTTTAAATCCAAGTTTTTCGGATTCTTTAACTCTGTTTTCAATGTTGTTTACGTTTCTGACTTCTCCAGAAAGTCCTATTTCACCGATTATTACAGTGTCTGGGCTAACAATAACGTCTCTTGCGCAAGTTGTAACGGCAAGTGCAATTCCTAAGTCTGCAGCAGGTTCATCTATGTCTATTCCTCCTATTACATTAACATAAACATCTAGTTTACTTAGGTTTAGCCCTATTCTTTTTTCAAGAACTGCCAGAATTTGTAATAATCTGTTGTAGTCAATTCCGTTAACAACTCTTCTTGGAGATGGATAAGGTGTTTGTCCGACCAGTGCTTGCAGTTCTATTAAAATAGGTCGTGTACCTTCTTTGGCTGCAATAATTACATTACCTGAAGTTATATTTTTTTCACGTTCATGCAAAAATAATTCACTTGGGTTCAAGACTTCTTCTAGCCCATTATCTTGCATATTGAAAATTCCGACCTCTGAAGTGCTGCCAAAACGATTTTTTATTGGGCGTAAAATTCTATAAGATTTGTATCTGTCTCCCTCAAAATAAATAACGGTATCTACCATGTGTTCCAATACTTTTGGACCTGCGATTGTACCATCTTTAGTTACATGCCCTACAATTACTATAGTGATGTTTTTTGATTTTGCAAGTGCCATAAGCTCGTTTGTACATTCTCGTATTTGAGATATGCTACCGGGAGAAGATGATATATTTTGAGTGTAGACGGATTGAATGCTGTCTATAATTAGTACTTTAGGTTTTACATCCTCAACTTGATTTTTTATTAGTTCAAAATTTGTTTGAGAATATACCAAGAGATTTGGCGTATTGGCTTTAAGCCTTTCTGCTCTAAGTTTTACTTGGGATGAAGATTCTTCGGCAGAAACGTACAAAACTTTTTGAGATTTTGCTATAGCGTTGGAGGTTTGGAGTAGGATGGTAGATTTTCCTATTCCAGGGTCTCCTGCCAATAGAGTAAGAGAACCTTGTACTAAGCCGCCACCTAGGGTTCTGTCAAATTCAGATAATCCGGTAGAAAATCTTATTGAGCTATTTATTTTTACTTCGTTAATTGGGCATGCTGGTTCAGAATTATCTATAATTTTTGTCAAAATTTTAGCTTGGTTTGGTTGAAATTCTTCCAGAAATGTTCCCCATTCTCCGCAATCCGGGCATTTTCCGATATATTTAACAGTTTCATACCCGCAATTTTGACATTTCCATTTTGATTTAGTTTTTGTCATGTTTCACCCAAATTTATTTAACTATTTCAAAAATTTGTTTACAAATGTTAAAGAGATTTTTTGCGTCAGACAATTTTATCATATTGGGTCCATCGCATAAAGCTTTGTCAGGGTCGGGGTGAACTTCAAAGAAAAGGGCATTTGCACCAGCTGCAGTAGCTGCTTTTGCTAGAATAGGGACGAATTTTCTATCTCCACCGGAGCAGTCACCTAAGCCACCTGGTAATTGAACGCTATGTGTTGCATCAAAAACTACAGGATATCCGATTTTTTGCATAATTGATATACTTCGCATGTCAGTAACTAAATTGTTATATCCAAATGTTGTACCTCTATCAGTTAAAAGAATGTTATCGTTACCGGAGTCAGAGACTTTTTGAGCAAGTGGAGCCATTTGTTCAGGGGCAAGAAATTGTCCTTTTTTAATATTTACTATTTTCCCTGTTTTTGCAGCTGCAACCAAAAGGTCTGTTTGTCTGCACAGAAAAGCCGGAATTTGAATTATATCAGCGACTTTTGCTGTTTCTGCTGCTTGTTCCGGTAAATGGATATCGGTTACAATTGGAACATTTAGTTTTGTTTTTACTTCATTTAGAATTTCCAAACCGGCTTCTAACCCCGGACCTCTAAAAGATTTTATGGAGCTTCTATTTGCTTTATCGAAAGAGGATTTAAACACAAAATTAATTCCAAGCTCATTGGTGATTTGTTTTAGAGCTTTTGCGGTTTCAAAGACTAAATCTTTGTCTTCTATGACACAAGGACCTGCTAAAATAGTTAACTTGTCTGCTCCTATTTCAAAATTGCACAGTTTAATTTTTTTAATTTTTGTCATGATATCCTCTTTTTAGCGTAATATTTATTTAAAAATTGATATTTTTACAATCTCATAATAATATTATATTATAGGAATTATATTATTATCAAAATATAAAAAAAAGTGTAAAATAAGTTTATGAATTATTAGGAGCAGATAATGCTAATAGATGAATTGTTGGAATTAGTAAGGGACAGAAATGCAAGTGACCTTCATATTTCCGCAGGATTACCGCCTGTAATTCGTGTTGATGGACAATTGATAAGGTGTGATATGTCACCTTTAACACCGGATGATGTTGAGTCATTAATTTTTCCTATGCTTAATAATGAGCAAAGGCGTAATTTGGAGCAGTATTGGGAACTTGATCTTTCATATGGTGTATATGGATTGGGTCGTTTTAGGGTGAACGTTTATAAGGATCGCGGGAATTTTGCGGCGGCGTTTAGGGCGATTAATGCAGAGGCGCCATCATTTGAGCAATTAGGGTTGCCTCAGATTGTTCGTGATATTACAGATAAGCCGAGAGGTCTTATTTTGGTTACTGGTCCGACTGGTTCAGGTAAATCAACTACTCTTGCAACAATGATTGATCATATTAATTCACATCGTTCTGAGCATATTTTGACAATTGAAGATCCTGTAGAGTTTGTTCATATGTCTAAAAAAAGTGTAGTTCACCAGCGTGAGCTTGGACAAGATACCAGGTCTTTTGCAAATGCGTTGAAATCTGCATTACGTGAAGATCCTGATATTATTCTGGTAGGTGAGATGCGTGACCTTGAAACTATTGCACTTGCCATTACAGCTGCAGAAACGGGACACCTTGTAATGGGTACTTTGCATACTTCATCTGCTGCGCAGACGGTTGACCGTATTGTTGATGTTTTCCCACAAGGTCAGCAACAACAAATTAGAATAATGTTATCTAATTCTTTGATTGCTGTATTCTCGCAAACATTACTTCCAAGGCTTTCAGAGGATGGTATTACGAAGAAAGGAAGAATTATGGCGCAGGAAATTCTCTTGGTAAACTCTGCTGTGTCTAACCTTATTCGTGAGGGAAAAACTTCTCAATTATATTCTGTAATGCAGACAAATACGGCAGTTGGTATGCAGACTATAGAAATGGCATTAAAAGATTTGTATTTTGATAAAAAGATTACAATGGATGATGCACTTGCAAAAACATCCAGACCGGAAGAATTTAAACGTCTTATAGGAATGTTTTCAGGGTGAAAAAAATATTTTTTTGTGTGTTGGCTTTTCTTTGTAATGTTTCATTCGTTTTTGCATTTAATGCACTTGAGGATCATCAAAAATATAAAAATGAATTGGATTCAATGTCTTATAAGCAGCTTCAAGAAAATCCGAAACATCTTTATTATTATAAAGGACCTGTAAATTATACAGGTGGTGGTCATGATTTTTCATCTGCGAAGAAAATACAAAAAAAGAAAGGTGTAAAATTTAAGGTTGATTCTTCAAGTGAAAAAGAAAGCAATGATCAAAAACCTAATGAAAGCAAGCAGAGTTCATCTTCTGAAAAGAAACAAAATTCAACTGTAAAAACAAAGTATAGTCAAAAATCAGTTACTGAGGTTTCTTCTCAAAGCACTCAAACTATTAAAAAGACCGATAATATTCAAGGTAAAGCAGATCTAAAAACTGGAAAAAGTGTGACTTCTGCTCAGACGTCTAAAAATCATAACGCAGATGCAGAATAAAGTATTTACCAGCTAATCTCTCTATATTTATAGTCAGTATTGCCCTTTAAAAGAATCCAAGTTGCACAAGCTATTCCATTATCGTTTTTATTAAATTTGTTGGTAAACGAGCAGTAACCTAAGTTGAATACTCCTGTATAGTTGCTGTTAGTGAATTTTGGGCGTAATAAAAGTCCATTACTTCCATAACCAAAAAAGAAAATATCATATCCAAATCTGTTTGGACCTTTTATTCCGTTAATATCTACGAGAATTTCTCCTATAAAATTATCAGCATTTGCGTCTGTCAAATTTCCAAAATAATATTTTGCTCCCTTTGGATAACTGCATTTATAAGCTATTGTTATTCCATTTTTAATAAAGTTCTGCCGCCTGTTAAATTTTGACCATCTGTAGCAATACCAGAGCTTTCACCATTAAGGTTTTTATAGTAAATCCAAGTCCCTTTATTTGCAATAAAGCATCTTCCTTTTTAAGTACCGCAGTATTCTTCAACTTTCATATATTTGGAAAGTCTTTCTCCTAGAAAATTTCCGTTTATTTCGTGTTTCCACATTTCTGATGAAGTCCAACTCCAGTCTTTAACTAATCCATAGTCAGAAATAGCTTGTTTAAAGGCATTATCTAATATAGAGTAAGCCTCTTTTACTGCAGCAACGGTGTGAACTTCTTGCCATTTTTTAGTTAATGTTGGGATAATGAATACTGCAACAACACCAATAATGGCTAATGTAAGTAATGTGTCCAGGATAGTATAACTTTTTCTTTGATTATTCAATAGCATAAATTTCTTATATTATTTAATTGTCTTCGTCTGAACAATTTGCCATAAGAATTTTATTTATAGGGTTACCTGCAAGTACCCAAGGGTAAACCATTTCAAACGGCTCTACTATAAAATCTATAAAAACAGGACGTCTTGCGGCAATTGCTTTTTGAAGAGTTGGAATAATATCTTCTTCTTTTGTAACTCTAAAGCCAAGAGCGCCATAGGCTTCTGCGACTTTGACAAAGTCCGGTCCGGAAATTTGTGTTTGAGAATAATGTTTTTCGTAAAGTTTTTCTTGCCATTGGCGTACCATTCCCAAATAACCATTATTTATTATACAAGTAATTACAGGGATATTGTATGCTACACAAGTTGCAAGTTCTTGTATATTCATCTGAATTGAACCGTCTCCTGCAATATTTAATACGACAGCATCTTTGTGTGCAATAGATGCTCCCATTGCTGCCGGAAATCCAAATCCCATTGTGCCTAAGCCGCCGGAAGTAATGAATTTGCGAGGTTCATTAAATTTATAAATTTGTGCCGTCCACATTTGGTGTTGACCGACTTCAGTTGCTACTATAGGATTGAGGTCTTTTGTACACTCATAAATTTTGTCAATTACAATCATCGGATTAAGTTTGTCAGATTGTATTGTTGGGCGTGTACGTTTTTTCTTCCATTCTTCAATCTGATCAAACCAAATATCTTTTATAGACGCATTTGTTTCGTAATCATTTTTGTTTAATTCTTCAAGCATTTGATTTAATACGATTTTTGCATCTCCAACAATAGGAACATCTACTGGAACATTTTTTGAAATTGAACAGGGATCTATATCAATGTGTATAATTTTGGCATCTTTAGCAAATCGTTTTAAGCAACCTGTAATTCTATCATTAAATCTTGTTCCGACAGCAAAAAGTGTGTCGCAGTGAGTTACTGCATAATTTGCCCAGTAGTTGCCGTGCATGCCCAACATACCTAAGGATAATTCATTGTTAGCAGGATAAGTTCCGGTTCCCATAAGAGTATTACATACAGGGATATGAAGGCGATTTGCCAGCTCAGTAAGTTCTTTACTGGCATCAGCAGTTGAGACTCCGCCACCGGATATAATTACAGGGCGTTCTGCTTCACATAACATATGCAGAGCTTTTGATATTTGTCTTGGGTGCCCTTCGTAGTTAGGGTTATAACCTGGCAGTTTAACTTCTTTAGGGTATTCAAAGATTGTTTTTGAAGTTAGAACATTTTTCGGCATATCAACGACAACAGGGCCGGGTTTGCCGGTTTTGGCGATGTGGAATGCTTCTTTTATAACCTTTGGAAGTTCTTGAACATTTTTAACAAGGTAATTGTGTTTGCAGCAAGAACGTGTAATACCGACGATATCTGCTTCTTGAAAAGCATCATTTCCGATTTGATTAGAAGCCACTTGTCCGGTAAAAACCACAAGCGGGAATGCATCATAGTATGCATTTGCAATTCCTGTAATAGTGTTGCAAGCGCCAGGTCCGGAGGTTACAAGCACAACTCCCGGTCTGCCTGTTGTTCTTGCATAACCTTCTGCAGCATGAACAGCAGCTTGTTCGTGTCTTACTAAATAATGTTTTATGTCTGTATCTTTATAAAGTTCTTCGTATATCGGTATTATAACACCGCCAGGATAACCAAAAATTTCGTTTACGCCTTCTTTTTTTAAGCATTCTAAAAAAATTTTAGCTCCATTGAGCATTGTAGTTTTATCAGCAGTTTCAATCATTTATCTCTCCAATTCTACTCTTAATAAAAGAGAAGTAATTTTAATTATATCATCATGGTTTTTTTTTTCAAATGACATATTAATTTATATAAACTTTTTTGTTTTAACGAGCAAATATTATTTTTTTGTAAGGCAAAATAATAGTCGCATGGGAAACACGAATAGGACTTTAAAATAGATAAGTTAAGTATTGTAAAGCTGTAAAAGTGTTGATAATAGGGCATTTAAGAAAAAAGTTTCATTTTAGAGAGAAAAATTGTAATATAGGTATTGAAATCTATTTTTTTTTATCTTAAACTTGATAGAGCAAACAGTTGAGTTTGCAAATTGCTGAGAGTTAATTTAGTTACCCCCACGGTAATGCTATAAACAAAAGTTTGTAGTTTTGACGAATTAACCAAAGGCAGCTGAAAGGAAAGCGTTAAGCGAAGCTAAAGCTAGAGGCTGAGGCATTAGGGATAGCACATTGACAAAAGAATAGCTGAAAACGACGAAGAAATACCTGTTGATAAAGAAATGAACGGAAAAACGCGAAGCGAAAGCGAGCAAAGAAATGAGTC
>CASDWY010000007.1 GCA_949284985.1 uncultured bacterium
ACCGATAATAGTGAGAGTAATTAAAGTTTCAGCTAAAGTAAAAGCAGCTTTTTTTAGGCTAAACTTATTATATTTAATAAGTTTTTGATTTACATCAACTGTAAAAGCTGTTTTAGTACCGCTAGTGATATAACTGTCAAAGTTCATATGAAGCCTCCATATTCAAACAATATTTAACTATACAAGTGAACAAAAGTCCACATAAAAAATCAAGCCTAATCACTTGGCTTGAAAAACAACTTGCTAAATCCTTAAAACCCTTGCTACGACTTAGTATTCGGGGGGGGGGGGGCAAGTTAAATGTACAACAGGAGTGTGTTTTAACTCATTAATCGTATTAAAATTAAGGTGCATCAAAACTCTCCTGTTTAAGTATTACTTTCCTATTTTACAAAACTTTTATGAAAAAATCAATAATAATTTAAGGATTTTATTTGTTATTTTATATGGTTTGGGTTTTGGGTAGGGGTAAAGGTGGGGGGAACTAATTTTTATTAAAAAAAAAGGCCTAACGGCCTTGTGTAATTTGTTGAGTATCGTTTTATTGTTAAATATTTACTTTGTTAATGTTATTTCTTAAACCCATTGCAAGGTCTGAGCGTCCGTTTTTTTCATAAATTTTTGTCATTGATTCAAGAAATTTCATACTATCAACGTTCACAGACTGTTTGGCAGCAAGTGGTTTAGTATTTAATGCAGCGCGTTGATAAAGTTGTGTATTTTGTTTAATATTATTAATTTGAGGTTTTGTTTTTACGGTTGTTTGATTGTAAGTGGTTGTTGGCGTTTTTCTTATTGGTCTAATTGGCGCAGAGGTGTTTTCGTATGGATTTTTTTGAGAGTTTTGATATGAGCGCAGACCATAGTTTATTGATGGAGCAGATGCGTTTTGTGCAATTTTGCTCCTCAAGGAAAGAGTTTCCTTTACACCGGCGTTAAGTTTTTTAGCAATTTCTTTTTCACGTTCTTTTAAGCTTTGAGTAAGTCCAATTGCTTGTTCTTGACCCGGTTTTAAAAGATTTTTAGCTGCTGTGATTATAATTATTGCCAAACCAATATAGGTTAGCCATTTAAATTGATTATTTTCATTTTGTTGTTGTGCTTCAGAGTCAGATCCTTTTATTTTTTGTGCAATAGTTACAGGATTGAGCATTGACAATGTATCACTTAAATTTGTGTTTTCTTCTTGTTCATCAATTTCACTTTCGTTGTAAACGGGTTTATAGTTGTCAATTGGTAAACTAAGATTAATTTTATCTTGTTCAAAGTTTTGGGATTCAACCGGAAGTTCTGTATTTTTGTATTCAAGGCTTACGTTGCTGTTTTCTATGTCTTGACCTTGAATTTGTATTTTTAAATTGTCTTTTCCATATGGTGTTACGGTGATGTTATTTATATTCGAAACATCGTTGTAAATTGTGGAAAGATCTTCAGTTGCTTCTGTATTTTTGAGTTCAATCATAAGTTGTTTATCATTTTTCATTGTTTTTTTGAACTCAGTTTTTTTGTTTGTTTTTAGAATGATGTTATAACCGTTGTTATTGTTAGATGTAATTTCTATTTCAGAAAGATTTACATCTGCGGCAAATACTGTTGGCGAGATCAACATCATTGCTGCTGTAATAATTAATTTATTTTTAAATTTCCCTAAAACTGTGCCCATTTCCCTTTTTTACTCCTTGTGGAATGATTTCACTCAACATTGTGATTTAATCATATGTTTTTTGGGGTATTTGGACATCAACCAAAGGGTTAAAGTTTAACCTAAACCTTTTGGTCTATATGGGAAATTAAAGCTCAAAAGTCATTGATTTGTTAAGTATACGATCAAGACGGAAATAACTTTGGTAAACTTTTGCTTTATTCATTCTTTCTATCCAGTCATTTTTTACAGCGTTATAGTTTTGGGGGTTTTTGTTAATGTAGTGCATGGAAAGTGCACCCTCAAATGATTGCGTTGTGCGTAAAAGTTCACAATGAGCAGGCATTGTTTTATTTGCTTGGACGCACCAACTCGACATTGATTCTTCCGGATCAAGTCTTAGGTATTCGACTTTTATGGTCGAATTTCTTTTTTCTACGTCTTTAAGCAGATATAGCATTAGACTTTTTGCTGCCATGTTGCGTTTTTGGCTCCATTTGAATGTGTGAAAAATAACGCTTTCTTCCCAGTTATTGGCATTGTATCCTTGTCGGATAAATTGAACTATTGCGTCATTTTCATTGCTTATGTAGTTAATTTTATACCAATTGCCTGGAAAATCCATTGTAACGGTTTGATATGCTTGAGCAGCGTTTATACTAAAAATTGTGATTAATACTGTAAGAAGTGTTTTAAATAGTTTCAAAAACAGGTTCCTCTTTACTAAAAATAATACTAACATCTGGTGTTTTTATTATCTTTTCAAGTGATTTAAGTGCAATTATTTCACTTTCAAAATGCCCAATATCCAAAAGCATAATCTTGCTTTCAAGTGCTTGATGATATTTTATATCTGCTGTGATAAAACAATCTATTGAATGATTTTCTAATTCGCTAATAAAATCAGCTCCTGCTCCGGCACAAATTGCAATTGTTTTGATTATCGGAGATGGGTGCGAAATTTTTAGGCTGTTTATGTTTAATGCTTTTTTAACTTTAAGAATAAATTCTTTAGATTTTATTGGAGTTTTTAGTTTTGCGGCTTTGACGTATTCATTTATTTCTTTAACGGTGCCAATAGATATTTGTGAATTTATTGCTTGAAGCAAAGTTTGTGTAGTGCCGTTTTTGGCTTTATCAAAGTTTGTATGCGCGCTGTATATTTGAATATTATTTTGTATTGCTTTTATAATAGCTTTATTTTTTATACATTTTAGAGGTTTAAAAATTAGTGGATGGTGGCTAATAATCAAATCACAATTGTTGTGAATAGCTTGATTAACTGTTTTTTCTGTGACGTTTAATGTTAGAAATATTTTTTTAGTTGTTTTTATTCCGAGATTAATTTGCCAACCGGAGTTGTCCCATTCTTCTTGAGTTGTAGTAGGGGCAATTTTTTCTAATTTGTCTATTATTTCTTTAATTTTCGCCATAAATAAACTCCAAAATTTTTTCTGCAATAATTTTTTTGGATGTTTTGTCCAGTTTCATAATTTTTAAATTTTTATCTATAATATAAACTTCATTTTCATCACTTGCAAAGCCAATGTCTTTTCTGGAAACATCATTTGCGACAATGTAATCGCATTGTTTTTTTTGAATTTTGCTTTTAGCGTTTTCCAGTAAATTTTCACTTTCGGCACAAAAACCAACAATAATTTGATTATTTGATTTTGTTTTGCAAAGTTCGGTTAAAATATCGGGGTTTCTTGTAAGTTCGATAGTAAAATTATCGTCAGTGGATTCTTTTTTTATTTTATGTTTTTGGATTTTTTTAGCTCTAAAGTCTGCAACTGCAGCTGCCATTATGATACAGTCTGCATTTTGTTTTTCTTTTGCAAGAGCAGCTTGCATTTCAATTGCACTGGAAACGGTTATTGTTTTGTAGTTGCTCTTGTGATTGAAAGTATTAATTAGTACGACTTCAGCTCCCGAATCATAAGCTGCATCTGCAAGCGCAACACCCATTTTGCCAGAGGAATAGTTTCCTAAAAATCTTACCGGATCAATATTTTCTCTAGTGCCTCCGGCTGTAATAATTATTTTTTTGTTACTTAATTTTTTGTTTTTGTACTTAAGTTTTTCATACGTTTTTTCACAAATTTGTTCAATCGGACAAAGTCTGCCAACGCCTGATGTTCCGCAAGCCAAAAACCCTGCTTCCGGGTATAAGATATTGTAGTTAAGTTTTTCAAGTTTTTTTATGTTTTCTTTTATTATTGGGTTATTCCACATTTCACAATTCATAGCAGGCGCTATAATGATTGGTTTTGAAAATGCGCATACAATTGAAGTTAAAAGGTTATCGCAAATTCCGTTTGCAATTTTGGATATTGTGTTTGCACTTGCAGGTGCAATTACAAATATGTCTGCCCAATTTCCAAGAGAAATATGTTCTGGGAAAAGATTGTCCGTTTCAAATTGTTTTATATAAACCGGATTGTTTGATAATGTACGAACGGTTAGAGGGGTTACAAAGTTTGTTGCGTTTTCCGTCATTATAACTTTTATATTTGCGTTGTTTTTTTTGTAAAGTCTAATGAGTTCAATAATTTTGTATGCAGCTATTCCGCCAGTTATACCGATTAATATATTTTTATTTTTAAACATTTTGGTATCCGTCAAATATTTTTTGTAGTTCTTTTAGTGCTGTTTCAATATTATCATTTATAATGCGGTGAGTAAACAATTTGGATGTTTCAAATTCTTGTTTTACTACAGCGAGACGTTTTTGTATAGCTTTTTCAGTTTCTGTGCCACGCCCCCTAAGCCTTTTTTCAAGATCTTCAAGAGAGGGAGGCAAAATAAATATAAACTCAGCTTGAGGAAATTTTTTCATAACCTGTAAGGCTCCTTGAGTTTCAATTTCAAGAATTAAATTTTCACCTTTGTTTAGAGTTTTTTCAACGTAGGAAGCTTTTGTCCCGTAGTAGTTTTCAGAAAATTGAGCCCATTCTAAAAATTCACCATTTTTTATAGCAGTTTCAAAGTCTTTTTTTGTTGTAAAAAAATAGTTTACACCATCTTGTTCGCCTGGGCGTGGAGTACGAGTTGTAAATGAAACAGAAAGTTTAACTTGTGGGTTTTTTTCAAGAAATGACTTTATTAAGGTGCCTTTGCCAACACCTGATGAACCGGATATTACAAATAATTTCCCTTGTTTATTCATGTTTTTACTCACATAATATTTAGTGACAAACTGGTAATTTAATATATTCTGAGCCTTTTTGGATTGCTAATTCATTTATTTCTAAAAGTTTTGCTTTTGATGCAGAAATAATGTTTCGAATTACCTTTTTAAGGCTTTCTATTTTAACAATTTTAGTTTTTTCAATAAATGCACTAAGCATAACTACGTTAGCGCATTTTATTTCTCCAATTTTGGCAGCAATTTCGTTAGCAGGAATGTATAAGTAATTTATATCTGTTCTTTTTTCGTGCCCCTTGTATAATGATGAATTTACAATGAGAGTGCCTCCAGGTTTAATTTTCATTTCAAATTTTTCAACAGATTGTGCATTAAGTGCTATAACATAATCTGGTGTTTGTTGATACGGTGAGGCAACTTCTTCGTTTGCAATAACAATTGTACAATTTGCTGTTCCACCTCTCATTTCAGCTCCATAAGACGGAAGCCAAGTGACGTATTTATCTTCGTCCATTGCGCAGTTCGAAATAGCCATTCCTATAAAAAGGACACCTTGTCCTCCGTAACCTGATATTATTAAACTTGATTCTTTTACTGCCATATCCTTTACCTATTTGCTAGTTTTATCTTTATATATACCTAAGGGGAACACAGGGTAGAGTTCTTCTCTGATTCTTTTATGTGCTTCTTGTGGAGAAAGTTTCCAATTTGTCGGGCATGTTGATAAGATTTCAATTAAAGATGCTCCTTGGTTATTTATTTGGGATTCAAAAGCTTTTTTTATCATTTTTTTGGTATTTTCAATTTCTTTTGAACTGTCTAGTGAACATCTTGCAACAAAAGCTGCACCGTCACAAATAGAAGCCATTTCACATATTTTTATTGGATAACCTTGAAGGTTGGGGTCTCTTCCATTTATAGTTGTAGTTGTTTTTTGTCCTATGATTGTTGTGGGTGCCATTTGCCCGCCTGTCATGCCGTAGTTTGTATTATTTATGCAGATTGCTGTAACTTTTTCTCCTCTTGAAAGTCCATGCATGCTTTCTCCAAGTCCAATTGATGCAAAATCTCCATCTCCTTGGTAGGTAAATACAAATTTATCCGGTTTTGATCTTTTTACACCTGTTGCTACGGCTAAAGCTCTTCCATGCGGAGCTTCTATAATATCTAAATTGTAATAGTCGTTAAGAAAAACCGAACAACCTATAGAACTTACTACAATGGTTTTTTCTACTAAATTAAGCTCGTCAAGGAGTTCTGCAATTATTCTAATTGCAACGCCATGATCACATCCCGGGCAAAATGTTACGTTACAATCTTTTTGAATGCTGCTTGGTTTTTGAAATACAAGTGTTTCCATAAAATTTATTTTAAACCTTCCATTTGTTTCTTTATTTCTTCCAAAAGTTCTTCCGGGGTAAAGTAAAAACCTGCAGGTCGACCATAAAATTCTACTTTTGCTTGTCCGGAAACTGACATTTTTACATCTTCAAGCATTTGTCCCATGTTCATTTCTATATCCAAAATAAGCTTTTTACCGGTTGCAAATTTGTATAGCTCTTTTTCTGGGAATGGCCAAAGGGTTATTGGACGGAATAAGCCAACCTTTAATCCGGCTTCTCGTGCTTGTTTTACTGCTGCTTGGGCAATTCTTGCCACACTTCCAAATGCAGTAATTAGAATTTCGGCATCTTCTGCATAAAGTGTTTTATACTCAATTTCATTTTGTTTTATTATGTCATATTTTTTGAATAGTTCTAAAACTTTTTTTTCTAAAACTTCTTCAGAACGGTGGATTGAACCAATCCAGCGACCCGGACGTCCCTTTGCACCGTCTAATGCCCAATCGCTGTTGTCTATTTCTTCGTATGGATAATCATATAAAACAGCAGGTTCCATCATTTGTCCCAGCAAGCCGTCTGCTAGCAAAAATACAATGGTTCTGTATTTTTGTGCAAGGTAAAATGCTTTATATGTATAATCAATCATTTCTTGTACAGTTGCTGGTGCAAGAGTTAGGGTTTTGTAGTCACCGTTTCCGCCACCTTTAACTGTTTGGAAGTAGTCACCTTGCGATGGGAAAATATATCCTAATGCCGGGCCGGCACGCATTACTGAAACAACAACTGCAGGTATATTATCTGCTGCTATATAAGAGATTCCTTCTTGCATTAATGCAATTGCTAATGATGATGAGGAAGTCATTGCTTTTGTACCTGTTGAGGCTGCGCCAAGAAGCATGTTTATTGCGGCAACTTCGCTTTCGGCTTGTAAAAAAACTCGTCCCCTTGCCGGCATTTCTACGCTTAAAAATTCTCCAATTTCGTTTTGGGGAGTAATAGGATAACCAAAATAACATTGACATCCTGCGTTTATAGCTGCTTTTGCTATTGCATGATTGCCTTTTAGTAACACTTTTTCTGCTGTTTTTGTCATTATCTGTAAACCTCTGTTATTGCCATATCCGGGCATCTTTTTGCACAAAGTGCACAACCAAAGCATTCGTTATTCGGATCATCTACATATACTGTGTAATTCCCTTTTGAGTTGTAATTAGTGCCTTTTTTTAATATTTTTTTGGGGCAGACATCCACGCATAAAAAACAACCTTTACATTTTTCTTTATCAATGACTACTCTTCCCATTTATTTCCCTTTATAAAATAAAAGCTTTATGTTTCTAGTTTTTATTATACAACAAATAAAAAAAACAGGCTTATTTAAAAACCTGTTTTTCTTTTTAAGTTAATATAACTTATTAGTCAAAAACGTAGCTAATTAAAGATGCTTCTCTTGCCTTTTTAACAGCCGAAGCAAGCATTCTTTGGTGCTTTGCGCAAGTACCTGTGATTCTTCTTGGAAGAATTTTGCCAGCTTCTGTTAAATATCTTCTGATTTTTTGTGCATCTTTGTAATCTATAACTTCTACGTGATCAGCGCAAAAGCTACAATTTTTACGTTTCTTTGAGTCTTTTGGTTCTCTTGCCATTTTTTATTTCCTTAATTATGTATTTTTATTACGTTTTAAAACGGAATTTCATCTTCGCCAATTAAGCTTTCTGAAAATTCATCCGTTCCGAATTTAACAATTTGTTCAGATTCCTCTGTATCAGATGAACTTGAACTTTTAGTTGTTGAGGTTGTGCCTCCTATAATTTTTTCAAATGAAGAAGCATCAATTTCAACTATTCTTTTTTCGCTGCCATCTTCAGTTTTAACAGTTGTATTTTGCAGACGACCTTCAACAACAACTCCATCTCCTTTATTTATTCCGTTTACAATAGTGTCGGCAAGATTGCCTTTAGCTATTACTCGGATAAGGGTTTCATCTTCAGGATTAATATTTAAAGTGAAACTTGTAATTGGTACGTTGTTTGATGTAAATCTCTTTTCGGGTGTCCTATAAACTGTTCCCGAGATGGTTGCTCTAGCTAATGTCATTTTTTTTCCTTTAATTACGCCATAACTTTGGAAGCTGTAACGAACATAGTTCTTATGATATTGTCGTTAAGTCTGAGTTGTCTCTTAAGATCAGCTACTTTATCTTCCGGAAGTTCAAATCTTTGGGTTACAAAGTATCCGTCTCTGAAGTTTGCAACTTCAAAAGCAAGTCTTTTTCTGCCAATTTTATCAGTAGAAATAACTTTTCCTTTATATCCCTTAATTGTTTCTGCAATTTTTTCAATAATTTTTTCTACTTCATCTTGATCCATAGTAGGCTTAATTATTGTTAACAATTCGTAAGTTTTCAATTTTCTGTTTCCTTTCTAGCCTGGAATTTGATTTCTATCTTTGTGTCAAGAATGTATCACAAAAAAAAATATTTTTCAAAACATATAAAAATTTTTGTTAATTTTGATAAACTTAATATTTCATTTGCCAGCCATCCGAAAATATTTTGTGAGCGCAATATCTTCCCTCACCGTCTTTCGTATTGCAGTCGTCTGTATTTTGGAAATACGGTACTATGGTGTCGTTTTTTAGCGTAAAAAAGAAAATATCACGTCCGAATTGATTAGGCTTTTGTACTCCGTTTATATCTACCATAATTGTGTAAGGATAAGACCATTGACTCCAAGAAACATTTCCGGAAGTAGTTGTAAACCTTAGTCCTACTGTTGAGCCATCTTCTAAAACGAGTGCATAATGGTGTGTCCATAAAGTAGTCAGTGTTATTGTTTGTGCAACGCTCGGAATAGTTATTTTTCCATTAGGATAGCCAAGTGGTTTGACTATTTGCGATTTTGACTTTGAGCAAGGCGTTTCATTAAAATATATTGAGTATCCATTATAATTTAAGCATTTTTCTTTAACTTTAAGGTTAGCAATAAACCCCTCATAATATGCTTTGTTTTTATTACTACAGTCTGAATCTCTGTGATCGTTGCAAATAGTTGGTGCTGTAGCTCTATACTGTGCGTATGCACTTGAAATTGTAGCATAAGATTTTTTTAATCCTGCAACATATTGGGCTTTCTGATAGTTTTTTAACAAAGTCGGCACAGTCAACGCTGCAATTATCCCTATAATTGCTAAAGTAATTAAAATCTCAGCTAAGTTAAATGCAGTTTTTGTTCGCTTTTTATCGTATTTTTTAATCATTACACCCTTCTAGGTTAATTACAAATATAAGTTTAGCACTAAAATAAATTCTTGTAAAGGTATAGGGTGTTATATTTTTAAGGTTTTTTGTAATGTCAATATTACTGTAATATTTGTATTACATGTAACCATATTTATATGGGTATACGTAAATTAAAAAATACTATAGGAAGAAAAGTTAAATATTTGAGAATTGAAAATAATTTAACTCAAGAAAAACTTGCAGAAAAAATTAATATGTCCAGAGAGCATATATCCTGTATTGAACGGGGGAAAAATTTAGCAAGCACAGAAACATTATATTATTTAGCAAAATTTTTTAATGTTGATATTAAATATTTTTTTGATTAGGTTGTTTGACTGAAAGTTTAGTTTCTTTATTCTTACCCAAAAAACCAATATGTAACAGTTATTGCAGCTACAATTCCTGCTAAATCTGCTAAAAGTCCAGTGATTAGCGCATAGCGATATTTTTTTATACCAATTGCGCCGAAGTAAACGGTTATGACGTATAGCGTTGTTTCTGAACTTCCTGCCATAATTGATGCAAGTCTTGTTGTGTATGAGTTTATATCATGGTTCGCTGCGATGTCGCTAAGTATTCCCAAAACAGCACTACCTGAAAGTGAACGTGTTATAATTATCGGTAAAACATCAGCAGGTAAATGAATAAGATTTAAAAAATTTTGACATGTTGTACCTAAAGCCTCGATTGCTCCGGATTCTCTAAGCATTGTTATTGCTGTAATTATAGCCAGTAAGTATGGAAAAATATTTATTCCGATTTTTGCTCCATCTTTGGCGCCATCTATAAAAAGTTCGTATATTGGGAGTTTCTTTAGCAGCCCAATAAACAAAATTAATAAAATTATTGCCGGAATTATCCAAAGTGATATAGTTTCTAAAAGGCTGTTAATCATTGTTCTGTGCCTCTTGAGTAGTTTGAGTGGTCCAAATTTTTTCGAAAACCTTAGCTGTGAAAATGGCAAAAGTAAAGGCAATTATTGTTACTAATAGTGTTGGCAGAACAATTATTGTAGGATTTTTATCTCCATGTGCGGCTAAAATGGCAATTACTGTAGCAGGGATAAGTTGAAACCCGGCTGTATTCATAGCAAGTAGCATGCACATTGAGTTTGAGGCACTGTCTTTGTCAATGTTGTGCTTTTGCATTTCTTCAATTGCTTTTATGCCCATTGGAGTTGCTGCATTAGACAGCCCAAATGCGTTTGCTGCAAAGTTCATTGCTATGCTTCCGGTGGCTGTTTTGTCGTTTTTAATTTCTGGGAAAAGCTTTTTTGTAAAAGGTTGTACAAGTTTAGCAATAAAATCTATGCAGCCTGATTTTTCCGCTATTTTCATTATTCCAAGCCAAAATGCCATTATACCTATTAAATATAATGAGATGTGTATAGCTTCTTGAGCACCATTTAAAATCCCTGTAACTACATTTGAGAGTTTGTTGTTTATTGCTCCAAAAATTATTGATATTGCTATGATTAAAAACCAGATGTAATTCATGTTTTTATTCTTACAAAGTCTTTAAAATAATGCAAGGTTTTAACTAATTTTTAACTCTTGTTGCTTAAAATCTAAAATAAATAAAGGGATTGTATTCTGCATTTAAAATGAAAGCTGTAGATTTAAATAAATAGATTTGAGTTGGCGTTGCTGCTTTCTGAGATGTATTTTGCAACTCCGCCTATTTCTACTCCATCAATTAGTTCTTCTTCTTTTATTCCCATTACATCCATGGACATATTGCAGGCTATAAATTTTATACCGTTTTCTTTTGCTTGTTGTATAAGTTCGTTGAGGGTTGAAACATTTTTGTTTTTCATGATCCATTTCATCATAGCAGATCCTGCGCCGCCCATGTTCATTTTAGATAATGTTAATTTCTCTGCACCTTTTGGCATCATAAGCCCAAGTATTTTTTCGATTAGATTTTTTTTAACTTTTGAGTTGCTTTTTCTAAGAATATTTAACCCCCAAAAAGTAAAGAACATAGTGACATTTTTCCCGCTTGCATTTGCTCCGTTTGCAATAATAAATGCAGCAAGTGCTTTGTCTAAATCATTTGAAAATACAACAATAGTTTGTTTATCTTGATTTTGAATTTCAGATTTTGTTGTAGTTGTACCTTTTTGGATTTTTGCGGTAATTGTTTTGCCATTTGTATTAAGCTCTAAAAGAGTATTCCCGGTTTTTTCGCACCAAGCTCCAATGTCAGATTTAAAGCCTCTATCTGTAGATATTATTTCAAGAATTTCATTGTCGTCTATAGTTTTTATAGCGTTTGAAATTTTCATAATAGGACCTGGACATTGTAATCCTGTAGCATCAATTTTTGTTATATTAGTGTTTTTGATTGCTGCTGCAGTGATTAAATTAGATTCAAAAGATTTTACGGATGAATTGGGCAGAGAATTCCTTTTTATTTCTTTATATAATGTAATTCCACCCATAAGCGAATATACATTGTTAAATCCATTTTGGAGTAATATTCTGGAGGCATTGTAGCTTGTATGCCCTGTATTACAAAATAAAATAACTTTTTTATCTTTTGGTATTTCGGATAATCTTCCCCGAAGCTCGTTAATTGGAATATTTATTGCATTTTCAATTGTACTTGTTTTAAATGAAATTTCAGGTCTTATGTCAATTAAACAAGCATCTTGAAGATCTTCTATAAAAGCTGGTTTTACAAACCCGTTTAAGATATTTGATGCAGTCATTCCCAAAATATTAACGGCATCTTTTGCAGACGAGTATGGTGGTGCGTAGCAAAGTTCGCTGTCTATTAGTTCTTGAATTGTTCCGTTATTCCTCATTATGCTGGAAATTACATCAATCCTTTTTTCAACCCCGTCGTATCCGACAGCTTGGGCACCAAGTATTTTCCCTTCATTGGTGAATAAAAGTTTGTATAAGTTTTGAGTTGCATTTGGATAATATCCGGCATGAGAATTGGAGTATATAAAGGTTTTCCAGTACGCTATATTTTTGGATTTAAGTTGTTTCTCATTATTACCAACACTAGCAACTGTTAAGTCAAAAACTTTTAGAACCGCAGTACCTAGAGAATTTTTATATGTAGAATTTAGTCCGTAAATGTTGTCTGCAATAATTCTGCCTTGTCTGTTAGCTGGTCCGGCAAGTGGAATCATTGTGTTTTCATTTGTAACAAAGTCTTTAATTTCAACACTATCACCTGCGGCATAAATATTTTCATCTGAAGTTTGCATAAACTCATTTACAATTATTCCTCTGTTAACTTCGAGTCCTGCTTCTTTTGCAATAGTTGTTTCTGCTTTTACTCCTATTGCCATTATGATTAAATCAAATTCAAGCTCTCTGCCTGAGTTTAAAATAATTTTATTTTCATTAAACTTTTGAACGCCATCTCCTAGGATAAGTTCTATACCGTGTTCTCTCATTTCATTTTGTGCTACGGCTGCAATTTCACTATCTACAGGTGCTATAATTTGATTTTGCAATTCTGCAAGTTTTGTATCAAGTCCCATTTCAACAAGGTTTTCTGCAACCTCAATGCCAATAAATCCACCTCCTATTACGATTGCTTTTTGTGGGTTGGTTGATTTAATGTAGGATTTTATTTTATCTATATCGTTTAAAGTTCTTATCGTAAAAACTTTTTCCTTGTTTAGTCCTTCAAATGGCGGCATTATCGGATTGGCACCCATTGCAAGAACAAGTTTGTCATAGCTTACTTTTTCACCGTTTGCAAGTTCTATATTTTTTTCGTTGCGGTTAATTTTAGTTACTTCTGAATTTAATTTAACTTCTATATTAAAGTTATTTTGAAATTTTTCAGGCGAAGATACGAGCATTTTTTCTCTGTCGTTAATGACTCCAGACATGTAATAGGGCAGACCGCAATTTGCTATTGAAATTTCGTTAGTTCTTTCTATGATTAAAATTTGTTCATTTTCATTGAGTCTTCTTAATCTTGCTGCGCAGCTGGCACCTGCTGCTCCGCCTCCTATTATAACTGTTTTCATTTTGCACCTCGCCATTTAATAACTTGACAATATTAGAATATTATAATATTCTAATATTGTCAACAGGAGCATAAATGAAAGCTGAAGACTATGCAAAAATATTTAAGGCACTTTCGCATCCGGCAAGATTACAAATTGCTTGCGGTTTAATGCATAAGGGTAGGTGTAATGTTAATACGATGTGTGAGAGATTAAAAATGTCTCAGTCTTTGGTTTCGCAGCACATAAATATTTTAAAAACAGCTGGTATTATTAAAGGGTTTCGGGATGGTAATATCATTTGGTATGAAATTATTGATGAATTGACAAAAAAGTTATTATCAAATATTAGTTTAAATGTTTGTGATATTAAGGACATTGATTAAATGTTAATGGTAGTTTAAATTTATTTTTTATATTTTATTGCCCATTTAAGGAAATTGTCGGGTTTGTTTTGAAATAGCTTATAGGCCTCAATAATATTTTCAAATTGAGTTTCGCCTGTAATAAGAAAATCAGTATTAATTTTTTTCTCTTTAATTAAATGAAGCAATTTTTGACAATGAATAGCATCAACTCCACCTGTTTTGAAAGTAAGATTTTTCCCGTACATTTGAGGAAGAGGCAGAGTTTGAGGTGATTCGTACATTGCAACTATAGCAACAGTTGCATTTGGTCTTGCTATTTTCCAAGCAGTTTGAAAAGTATCTGTAGAGCCTGCTGCCTCAATTACATTATCTGCCCCAAAGTGGTTTGTCAGAGCTTTAACAGATTGTTCTATATCTGTAGTTAATGGATTTAATGTGTAATCTGCGAGATTATATTTTTTAACAATATCCAATCGTTCAGGATTTGTATCTATGGCAATAATTTTTTTTGAGCCTAAAAATTTTGCACATTGCATAGCACATAGTCCAACAGGTCCGCAACCTATTATTGCGGTGGTGTCTTTTTGCTTAATTTCACATAGTTCTGCCCCAAAATATCCACTAGATAAAATATCGCCAACAAAAAGTGCATTTTTATCACTTATTTCATTAGGAATTGGAGTAAGCCCTGTGTCAGCAAATGGAATTCTTACGTATTCAGCATGTCCTCCATCTATTGAGCAGCCAAGTTTCCATCCACCTTTTATGCAGTTATTTATGTAGCCTTTTTGACAAAAGAAACATTCCCCGCAAAATGTTTCGCAGTTAACGCAAACTCTTGTGCCTATTTTAATATTTTTTATTTTAGACCCGGTTTTTATAACTGTTCCTACAAATTCATGTCCGAGCGTTGTATTAGGTATTGCATTTGGTACGGCGCCGTTAATGATATGCAGGTCGCTTGTACATATGGATGCATATGTCACTTTTATTATCGCATCTCTTTCGTCTTGAATTTGTGGGATAGGTTTTTCAACAAGTTCTATTTCTTTATTTTCTTTCCAAATAAGAGCTTTCATTTTTTGTTCCTGCTTTAATTTATTTGTCTTCAGTTTACAATAATTTAGCATAAATTGCATTAAATATAATTTTTAGTTTTAAAAAATAATTTAACGTAAAGTTTTGTTTTATGTTCAAATTAGGATATTGGCGGAATGCTTTTTATATCGTGGGATTTATGAATTGCCCAATTGGGCTATATCCTTTCTGTAGAAAATTTGTTTATAATAAACCAAATCTGATTATGCGACAGGGAGTTGTAAAATGGATAGTGCCAAAGGAATAGTGCTAAGGAGTTTGGGGGTATGTTGTTCGGGGTTCTTTTTAATAGGAATTAATGAAATTATGCGTGGCGGAATATTTTTTGGAGATATTTTCGCCATTTGTTTATTTACTACTTTATTTGTATATGGAATGAGAACTTTAATAAAAATTGACAAAAGGCATTATCGTACTCAAATAATTTCTGAGCTTTCACAAATGCATGCGATAATGAATAATACGCCTTTTTTAATCTTATTAAGGGATATTAACGGTCAGGTTATTGTGGCAAATGAGTTTTGTAGAGAATTGTTTGGCTTAAGTTCTAAAAATTTAATAGGTAAAAATATATTTGAGCTGATAAATAATCCTGAAATTTTTATAAAGTCTGATTTTGAGGTTATTGATTGTAAAAAGAAAGTTTTAATGGAGTGTTTTGTTGGAACCAAATATGGTTATCAGGGTTGGTGCAGAATTATAAAATCTCCTATGTTTGATAAGTTAGGTAATGTAGAGGGAATAGTTGTAGTATTAGAAAATATTGAATCAGAGAAAGATTTAGCAAACAAGAAAAGTACTTTTGTTGCGACACTTGTTCATGATTTAAAGACTCCAACAATAGCCCAAATAAGAGCTATAGATGTGCTTATGAAAAATGGATTAGGTTGCTTTAGTGAAACTCAATATGAAATATTAAAGCAAATAAAATCATCATGTAATTATATGTACGATTTAATTTTTACAGTTATAGAAACTTATTTATATGATTGGGGACAAACAAAAGTTTTTTATGAAGAATTTGATTTAATTAAGTTATTTTATGAGGTGAAATATGAATTATCTAACTTGATGGAAGAAAAAGGGCAAAATTTTATTGTCGTAGCGCCCGAGTTAAAGTGTTATGTAAATGCAGATCGAATGCAGCTAAAAAGGGTGCTTGTAAATCTTGTTGGTAACGCAATTAAATATGGTTATAAAAATTCTGAAATTGAAATTAACTTGCAGGATAAAACAGATGAAATTATAGTGAGTGTAAAAAATTGTTCAGATTATATTACAGAAGATAAGTTGGCAGATATATATGAAAAATTTAAAACAGCAGCAAATGCAAAGTTTAGAAAAACCGGGACCGGTTTGGGGCTTTATATTACAAAACAAATAATTAAAGCACATAATGGGCAAGTTTTTGCTTTAAGTGATAAAAATAAAACTTGTACTTTTGGGTTTTCACTGCCAAAACAAATTATAAAAGAGAAAGCTATAGTTGATATGTGTGGAGATATATGATAGGATTAAAAATAATTTTAATAGGAGGGATAATGAAAGTATCATCTATTTCAATGGGAAAGAAAGTTCAATCCTTTGGGAAATTGGAGTTTGGGTATTCAGTTCTACAAAGCTTATCTGCAAAAAGTGTACCTGTAGGATTTAAAAAACAATTAGGAGAAGTAGTAAATATAATCAAAGATAATAAGTTTAATAAAAAGAGGTATGTTGATATCATATTAGAAAGTGAAAGAGGGCATAAAGACGGTGAATATTCCTTTTATGGAGTTATTTCAAGTAAGAAAACCGGAGTGCCAATGCATCCATTCTATAGAATTAAAATTGATACAACACCGGATGTTGTAAAGCAGTTTAAACTTTGGTTGGAAACTTGGGACAATATGTATTCGCCAGAGTTTTTGAAAAAATACAAAATGGTGCTTAAAGAGATTTGTAAGAAAAAATAAAAATAAAGGTCGTTTTTTTAGTGAAAAAACATATAAAATACAGAGCTATGACATTGGCTGAAATTCTTATTGTTATTGCAATATTTGGGTTTATTGCGATATTGGTAGTGCCTAGATTTATGTACAATTATGAAAAACTTGTAATAGAAACAAATTTAAAAGAGGCATATTCAGTTTTATCAAAGGCAGTTAAAATGTCAGAAATTGATCATGGTCCTGTTGAAAAGTGGCCTTATGACAGTTTCCCGAGGAGTGAAGAGGGGTCTAAAGCATTTGCACAAGAATATTTAACACCATATTTAAAAATAGTTCATGAATGTAAATGGAATGACGCAAAATCGCCTAAGTGTTTTGCAGGAGAGGGACCGTATAGAGAGGGTAAGAATTCCGGATGGAATGGTTGGTATTCTTCTGCCGGTTTTCCTGTTTCTCCATGGGCAGGGAATGCACCCTTAAGGGCGTATCAGTTTATGTTAGAAAATGGTATGGGGGTTAATGTAACAAATTATGTCAACAGTTGTCATAATTATGTAAAAATAACCGTTGATATTGATGAACCCGGTCGTGGATATTCTATTTTAGGTCGGGATGTATTTGTGTTTACATTGGGTTGCAATAAAAACAGAAGGGCATATCCTAAAATTACTTCCGGTTTTGGTCCGGGAGTGGAGTATATGAACTGTGGTGGGCATGGGTATTTTTCCGGATATACATTTGAGCAGGTTCAAGCAAGCTGGTCTCCTTGTTGGACAACTGCTAATAATTTTGGTGCACAGAATTGTGGTACGGCAGGAGGTTGTGGTTGTGCGGCTTTAATTGCACTTGATGGTTGGAGAATTACTGATAGATATAGATTGGATTTGATAGCTAAAAAACCGAGGAAAATGGAGTAAATAATTTTTGCATTTGAGTTTTTTAGTGTAAAATAAAATTATAGAATTTATTTAAAAAATAAGTTTAAAAATATTTAAAATGCCTCGGTAGCTCAGTTGGATAGAGCGCCTCCGTCCTAAGGAGGGCGTCGTTGGTTCGAGTCCAATCCGGGGTATTTTTGTATAAATAATTTATTTTTGTTTAGGTAGGCAAAGGTCATCACATAATATTATTAGAATGTTTTCACCTTTTTTAGCGTGGTATTTAAGTCCAGGTGTAATAAGCCCTGTTATAAGACCTACAGTACATCCTACAGGGATACCTATTGCTAAACCAACACCTATTTTAGCGGGATTAGGAATAAATGCAAAACCAACGCCAGAACCGGCACCAACAGCACCAAGTCCTATTGTGGATGCGGCAAGTTTACCTGTAGTCATCCAAGGTCCTTCTTTAAGGGTGGAGTCTTTAGTAAAAGGTTTTGCAGACATTGCAATGGCACTACCATCAGGTAAAATTAAGCATTCAAATTTTAAATAAACTCTGGCATTTTTGTTCCATATTTTTTGTTTCTCAATTTTTATTACTGTTGCTACAACTTTTGAGCAAGCAGGAATAAGCAAAGTACCTTCTTGGGTATAGATACTTTCGGGGACTAAAAAGTTAACGCGATCTCCTGCACATGCTTTGTCTGACCAAAATTTGCATTCAAATGCTACTTTAAAAACGTTGCCCTGACATATAATATTTTTTAAATTTGTTATTATGACACGATTACAAGGTGCATTTTTTTCAGTGAACATATGTTCTTCACTCAAAATTTGTTCTTGGCAATTACAATTATCATTGGCTAACACAGGTAATGCCGGTGAAAATAAAAATATTGAAAGTATTATTGAGAATAATTTTTTCATAGTTTAATGTTATAAAATTTTTAGAAATAATCCATTAGTCTTTTGGTAAGCCAAAGGACTCTTTAAATTATTTTGTAATTGTAATTTTAAAAAATAATTAGAATTATAATTGGAGTAAGTTATAAAATTTAAGTTACTTGTTAATAAATGTAAATTAAAAAAATGGTTTTATTAAAGTTAATTGTTAACTTGTCGATAAAGTTAGCGGATAGAATAATTTTAATTCAAGAAAGGAATAAAAATTCTTTGTTTATATAGGTTAGAGTGTAAAATAAAAGTAAATTATGTCTAAATAATATTGAAATTAAGTTTTTTAGATGTAAAAAAATATTTATATTTTTATATTTTTATATTTTTTGTGTAAATCTACTACAATTTCATTATGCATAAAAGTTATTATTGTAGTATTATAAACAAAGGTATATTTAGTAATATTTTAAGAATAAATTATTGAAGTACATTAAAATAAAATGGATTAATAAATGAAAAAGACTGTTAAATTATTAATAACTGCATTTGTCTTGACAATATCAAGCTCAGCGTTTGCTCTTGATATGATGGGTCCGTCTGCTACGCAGGAAATGAAAAGAATACAACAAAGTTCTTTTGAAAGATATGCGCCAGAAAAAATCAATGAAAGTTATGAGAAAAAAGAAATTGAAAAAAATAATGATGGTAAGGCACAAGAAAAAATTGATGAAAAACTGCAAGAGCTTGATAGTTCTAATCAATTAAGCGGACAAGTAGAAAATCAAAAAGTTTTTATTGCTGTACAAAGAGTTGAATTTCCTAATTCTGCAGTTTTTTCACAAGAAGAACTTCAAAAGTTTGCAGAACCTTTAATTGGGAAAACAGTTACTGTAGATGAAATTAATAAAGTAATTGAAGCAATATCGAAAGCATATGTAAGTGCAGATTATTTTACATCGCGAGCATATTTGCCGGAGCAAAATGTTAGTGATGGAGTTTTGAGGATAGCTCTTTATGAAGGTAGAGTTGGAAAAATTACTGTAGAAAATAATAAATGGACAAAAAGTTCATATATTACAAACAGAATAGATACAAAAGAAGGAGATTTGTTTAAGCTTAGAGCATTAGAGAAACAAGTGATAGGCTTTAACAATAGTAATGATGTAAAATTAAATGTTAAAATAAAACCCGGAGAGGAAGTTGGAACAACAGATGTAGCAATAACTACAGATGATAAATTACCGTTCCACATAACAGGTATATTTGATAATATGGGTCGTGAAAACATCGGCGTACTTAGAGGTGGTGCAGTATTATCCGCAGATAGTTTATTTGGGGTTCGAGACAGGCTGGCAGCTGGGGCATATTTAGGGAAAAGTTCTCAGATAGCTTTTGCAGATTATAATATTCCTATAAATAAAAAAGGTACAAGAGTTGGTGCGTCATTTTCATTTAACCATGTAAAAGTAACAAGCGGTCCTTTTAAAGATTTTAATATTAATGGTAAAACATTTGCATATACAGGTTACGTAAATCATCCTCTTGTTCAAAAAACCGGAGTACAAGTTAATTCATATACATCTGGAAATATTAGATTAACAACAACAAATGCCGGTGGATTTAAATTGTACGATACAAACAGTTTTTCTGGTACGCAGGGGATTAATGGTCGTTGGGATACGGAAAAAGGTATTTGGTTAACAGGTCATTATGCGAGCGTGGGTTATTTTGATTCTCAAGGGATTGATAGAGTATTTTTCAAATATGAAGGTAATGGAACCAGATTACATGATTTTGGTCATGGGATAATTGGTGAATTTAGAATTGGAGGCCAATGGTCACCAACAGATAAATTACCATGGATTGAACAGTATCAAACTGGCGGTATGTCGAGTATTAGAGGTTATTCAGAAGGTGTTTTGATAGGTCGTTCTGGATATAATATGACAGCAGAGCTCATTACGCCTATTCCTTTTTTGCCTAAAAAATTAGGTGGTGAAAAAATTGGATATATTAATCCGAGAGATATAGTAAAATTTGCAGTATTTGTAGATCATGGTGCGATATTTTCAGATACAAATGGCAGTTTGCCAAGTAGCCAGTTTTTGGTTAGTGCCGGGCCTGGTTTAAGGATTAATTTATCAAATGAGCTTATGGCTCGTTTATATTGGGGCTTTGGTTTTGTTAATACTGCATATGAAGCAGATCATAAGATGGGTCGATTCCATTTTGAACTTGCAACAAGACCGGATTTGACCAGACTCATTCATGAAAAGAATAAGAAAGAAGCGTTGTAAAATTATTCAAATTTAAATATGTAGAAATGTAAAAATTTGGAAATAAAAGCTTTAGTTTAGGGAAAAAAATACCGATTAGAATACTTAAAAGGTATATATTGAGTTATTAAAGGTGTATCATGCAAAATAACATTTTATTTAAGAGAAGTCAAAAGGGAATAGCATTTACGGCAATAGTTTCATTTTTGTTGATGCCGGTTAACATGGCAGTTGCAGCAAATAATATTACAGCCGGGAATAGCGGTATTGGAGGAATGACAAACATTACCGGAGGGCAAGGTAATGTAACAGATATTACTTCCGGGTTTGTTCAAAATGGTACGGGAATGAACCATTTTGGCAATTTTGATATTGGAGCTGGCGGCATTGCAAACATGATTGGTGCTGACAGATATATAAACATGGTTGATAAAGGGATTAATATAAATGGTACTTTAAATGCCTTTACGAGTGGCAAATTGCCTGCAAATGTAATGTTTATTTCGCCTGAAGGCATGGCTGTTGGCGCCGGTGGTATTTTGAATGTCGGTGGACTTCAAATGATTAATACCAATGTTGGGGATTATAATTCTTTAATTCAAAAGGCAGGTACTCTTGGTGGGAATAATATAACTTTAACAGAGGCCGATATAACTAACTTAAAAGCTGGCGGAGATGGTTTTATTCAAATTGGCGGTAAGATTTATTCTACCGGCGATGTTGTTTTGCAAGCAGGTAATGGAATATATTTTAAAGATGGGGGTATCATTGATACTACAGCAACGATTGATAGTATAAGTGGTATTGGTGATATTACATTGTTTACTAACACTGGGGACATAGTTGGAAGCAGCCAGGTAAATATTGATTCAAGCGGAAACTTGACTTTAATTGCACAAAATGGTGGTATAGGACAAGGATTAGATCCTAATCCTGCAATTTATGGTGAACAAAAATCCGTTACTCCATTAAATGTAAAAATTGCAGAAGGTAAAAAATTAAATGTACAAGTATCAGATGAAATTTCGCAAGATGGTTCTTTTAAAGGATATGCATCTATTGCTAATCATTCAATAGGCAATTTAAATCTTGGGAATGTAAAAGGTTCGAATGTTAAAATTGCCCATACAGGTGCAGGTTCAATTATTACAAACGAAGCTATTTCCAATGTTGATAGTATTTATTTAAATGCTGAAAAGGGTGCATTGCAAGTTAATCATGATATAACAGCTAAAAATATTGTTAGATTGAACGGCAAGGCCCATGTTGATGCAGTTGGAAATCTTAAAGTAACTGATAATGGTTATATTTCAGTATATTCTGAATCAGGATCTATTGATATGAATGATGCAACTCTACAAATGGGTAATATAGATATTAAAGCCAAAGGCGGAGATGTGTCTCATGGAAATATTACAATAGTTGAAAGAGGAGATGCAGAAGGTACATTAAGGCTTCAAGACAATTCAAAATTGTCTACGGGTATTAAGGCTCCTGATACATTTAGATTTGATGGGGTTCATATTACTTCTGTTGATGGTAATGTTGTACAAAAAGATGGCACTGTAATTAATTCTGCAGGGCGAGTAGATTTGACTGCAGGCGGTACAGTTAATCATACGGTTAAAGCAGCGGATTTAATTTCTGTTAATGCGGGAAGCAGTGCTACTATTAATGCAATGGATACCGCTAGAATAGGTGATGTTTCAGCATCAAAAATTAACATTAACGGAAGTGACTTGCTTATTGACGGAAAAGTCAAGGGAAGTTCTGTAAATATTCAATCTACAGATAAGGTTACAATTAGACCGAATACTGCGCTTGATGCTGATCACAGGACATATGGCGCTGTTGAATCAACAATAGGTGATGTTAATATAAATGCTCAAAATGGTATATTTGCAACTGAACAAAGACCGGAAGGAGCAATGATAATATCTGCAGGAAATGCAAATCTTGTTAGCACAGGTGATATAAAGACAATATCCGGAACAGATAGTAGTATTTCAATATCAGCGGCTGATAGAGTTAATGCAAAGGGTAACAATATTAACATATATTTGGCAGATAAAAATGGCGGTATCGGATTGATTGATGCAGTTGCAAACGCTAATATTGGTGCATCTGGTGATGTTAATATTTATGAAAAAATTAATGCAGGTAATGATGTTGTTGTAAAAGCGGTTGGAAATGTAATGCAAAATATTACAGGTGTTTCAATTGCTGCAGGTAATGATATCAGTCTAACTTCAACAGGTGCAAATGTTGGGCTTGTAAACGGATTTTTAACTGTAGATGCTGACAATACAATTTTGGCAGAAGCAGCAGATAGCATATATATTGCAGGTATAGATGATCTTAATATTCTTAGTGCAGTTGCTGGAAAAGATGCAGTTTTCCAATCTCCTAAAAATATTACAATAAGCTCAGCTAAAACAGGTGGAAATTTGACTCTTGATTCAGGTGCAAGTATTTCTGCAGTAGGTTTGTCAGTAGGTGGAAATTTATCTGCAGACGCTGTTAATAATGTTATTGTAGATGCTATTTCTGACTTGACAATAAGTGAGATAACCGCAGGTAATAATGTTACAGTAAAAGGATTTGGTAATATATTACAAGCAGAAAATGCCCCTGCAATTAAAGCCGGCAATGATTTGGTTATTGCTTCAAGAAATCAAAATATAGGCTCTGCGGATAATTATTTAACAGTGGATCTTGGCGGTGTCTTGGATGCGGCTGCTGAAAACGGAAGCATTTATATAGCAGGTGTTAACGATCTTAATGTTATAAGTGCAGCAGCTGGTAAAGATGCGGCTTTGAGTGCAAATAATAATTTAACAATTACTAATACTACAGCTGGTCAAAATGTTAATTTAAATGCAGGTAACGACATTGCAGTTGCAATAGCAAATGCTGGTAAGAACATTGATGTAAACGCAACTGGAAATGTAGTTGTAGGTAATATTCTTGATGCTGGAGAAAATTTATCGGTAAATGCCGGAGGTAATATTGCTCAAACTTTGAAAGATAAAGTTGCGTTTAAGTCTGGTAAAGAAATGAATTTGGTTTCTAAAGATGGTAATGTAGGCGCTGCTGATAAATATCTTACAGTTGAAGTCGGAGGCAAACTTAATGCAAATGCTGAAAAAGGCAATGTATATATAGGAACTCCGAAGGATCTTGTAATTGGACAAATTAATTCTGGTAAAGATGCATTTATTATTGGTGATGCTTCTATTAAACAAGCAGGTTCAAAACCGGCTATTACGACAGGTAATAATTTGAACATAATTTCTAATAATTCTGACATAGGTGCAGCTGATAACTATCTTTCTGTCAAAGTTGGAAATGCATTAGATGCAAAAGCTGCAAATGGCAGTATATATATAGAAGGTCTTGATGATTTGAATATCAATAAAGTTGAAGCCGGAAAAGATGTTGGTCTTAAAGCTCAAGGAAATCTTCATCAAACAGCAGACTTTGATTTTGCAAACCCATCAATCATTTCAGGTGGTAATATGACACTTGCTTCATTGGGAAATAATGTTGGTGATCCTAATAATTATTTATCTGTAAATGTTGGTGGTATATTGAATGCCTCAGCTCCTAACGGTGGTGTTTATATCGGTTCAGACAATAATCTTACTATTGGACAAGTTGCTGCCGGTAAAGATGTTGGCATTGAGGCTAACGGATTTATACATCAAACAGATAATGGTGCGAGACCGGCAATTATTGCAGGTGAAGATCTTCATCTTTTATCAAATAATGATAATGTAGGTGATCCAAACAATTATTTGACTGTTCAAGTTGGTGACAGACTAGATGCACATGCTCCTAATGGTGGTGTATATATATACGGTTACGGTGATTTGACCGTTGATAAGATTGAAGCCGGAAAAGATGTTGGTCTTGGCGGTAACAAAGATATTATTATTCCTCACGACAGAGAAGAAGGCAATATTGTTGCAGGCGGCAATGTAAAAATCGAAGCAGGTGACAGCGTTCTTAACGGTGGTGGTGAAAATGTAGGTATTGTTGCAGACAATGTTGAAATAATTGCTAATTTAAACCAAAAAGATGAACCTGGTTCAATAGGCGAACTTCCATATAACGATTTAAATCATTCTATTAACGTTATTATAAATGGTGAAGTTAAAGCTGATGAAATTGGTGTTCCGGATAGCAATAAAATTTTAAATATTCATATAATGGGTCAAGATGATGGTATTATTGGACCATCAGATGGCAACGGATTTAATTCGGATGATGTTGATGATCGTGACCAAAGAAATATGAAAATACTCGCAAGTGATGATCCGAACAATTCAGCTTCTGTTAGAAACCATAGACAAGACTTGAGATATAACGTTGCAGCTAGTGAGTATGTACTTCTCAGTTCAAATACTGATTCAGGTGCAAAAGTTCAAGATGTATTGAATATTTCTAAACAAGGTATGTTAGTAAAAACAAACGAACTTCCTAAAGTTGGTGAAAATATTCAAATCACAATGGATTATAAAGGCTTACCATTTACTGTAGATGGTCAAGTGGTTAGAGCAAATCCGACGGATAATACAGCCGGTATTAGATTCAATAATATTGACCAATTCACATCTTCTATGATCTTGTATCTTGGAATGATGAATGGCAGATAAATAAATCAAAACTCAATATATTATGAGAGATAAGATTTTATATCTTGTCTCTTTTTTTTAAAAAATTTTAGGTTAATTTTAGGTTAATTTTTCCTCTGTTTATTTGATTAACAAAGAAAAATATAATAGTAAAATAAACTTATTGTGGAGAGGATATAAAAATAAAAGTTTTACTCAAAAATATTATTATATGCTTTTGTATTTCGGCTGTTGTCGTAAATTTTGCTATGCCAGCTTTTTCAATAGAAGAGATAACAAAAGACGCTGTACTGGAGTTATCGGATTGTATTAATTTAGCAATAAAAAATAGTCCTAAAATTAATATGGCAAGAAATTATGCACTTGCAGCAAAAAGTCGTATAGGTCAAGCAAAATCTGATTATTTCCCTACGCTAGGGGTTGGAACCGGTTATTATGGGCAGGTAGACAGTTATAAAAATTCATCTGGCAACAATAATTATTATTCTGCGAATGCTTCGTTAAATCAAATGATTTTTAATTTCGGTAAAACAAACGCCCGAATAAATATGCAGAAGTTTTATGAAATTGCGGCAAATTATGATACAGATGATGCAATTGTACAGGCAGTATATGATGTAAAATCGGCATATTATGGAGTTCTTTCGGCACAAGCAAAAAGAGATATTCAAAAAGCTAATGTGCAAGTTAATGAAAGACAATATTTGAGGACAAAGGCATATTTTGAAGAAGGTATAAGATCTAAAATTGATCTTGTTAATGCTGAAGTGTATCTTAGTGATTCAAAGATTGAACTGGTAAAAGCTGAAAATAATTATAAAACGGCTTTGATAAAGCTTAATAATGCAATGTATGTTGCGTATGCACCGGATTATTCTATAAAAAATACAGAAACATTTAATTTTACAAGCGATCAATTTTTATCGATAAGTCTTCTTACAGATAATCCTGATGAAAAATACGATACAGTAAAATATGATGGTCAAGAGCCGATTTTTACAAGTTCGGTTGAAAAAAATGATATTTTAAAAAGTTATGAGTTTAAGCCATATAATTATACTTTGGATGAAGCAATTGAGCGAGCAAATAAACAAAGACCTGATTTATTATCTTTTGCCGCAACATATGCTGCAATGGAAGAGTCTTTAAAATATATTAAACGAGAATATTATCCGTCAATTAATGGAAAAGTTGGTTATACTCATAGAAATACAAATTATTTTGTCAATAATGGAATGAGTTTTTCAGCTTCTTTAGATTTTCCAACAGTAAACATAATGAACACAGTTTCAAGAATTGAAGAGGCGAGAGCTCAGTTGGATGCAGCATTGGATAATGTTAATCTAAGCAAGCAAAATGTATATTTTGAAGTTCAAAATGCATATGTTAATATGCAGCAGATAGAAAAACAAATTCCCTTGTTAGAGGTTAAAGTTAGACAAACCTTAGAGAATTATGAGCTTGCAGATGGGAGATATGCTGTAGGCGTGGGAGATTTTATTCAATTACAAGATGCTAAGCAAAATTATAATAACGCACAGCAGTCATATGTAGATGCAGTTTTTCAGTATAATATAGCTCGTGCGACACTTGAAAAAGCCATGGGGGAAAAATGAAAAAAAAGTACTTAATTCCTATAATAATTATAGTATGTTTGCTTATACTTTTTGTTTTTATAAAAAAAGGAAAAAGTTCTCCACAATATGAAACAACTAAGATAAGCCGAAATACAATAGTACAAGTAGTAGAAGCATCAGGAACCATTAACCCGGTTACTACAGTTAATATAGGTTCGCAGGTTTCTGGCATGATAAAAGAAATTTATGTGGATTATAATTCAGAAGTAAAAAAAGGTCAGTTGCTCGCTCAGATAGATACCTCATTGTTTGAAGCTCAACTCCAACAATCAATAGCCAATATTGCAAATGCAAAAGCTAATTATCAGAAAATTTTAGCTGTTATGGAGAACGATAAAAAAACATATAACAGATATAAAAATCTTTATGCCCGTAATTATATAGCCAAAAGTGAATTGGATCTTGCTGAGTCAACATATTTTTCTGATGTTGCACAGTTAGAAGCGGCGCAAGCACAGATATCACAGGCAGAGGCAAGTTATAAAACGGCAGCTGCTAATATGCGTTATACAAAAATTGTTTCACCTGTTGATGGAACAGTAGTATCTCGAGATGTTGATGTTGGACAGACAGTAGCCGCTAGTTTTCAAACTCCTACTTTGTTTATGGTTGCGCAGGACTTGACCAATATGCAGATAGAAACTAGTGTTTCAGAGGCAGATATTGGAAAAGTTAAGGTGGGACAAGAGGTTAATTATACTCTTGATGGATACCAAGACAGTGTATTTCATGGAAAAGTTAAGCAGGTTAGAATTTCACCTACTACAGTACAAAACGTTGTAACATATACAGTAATTGTTGATGTTGATAATGATGACGAAAAACTTATTCCTGGAATGACAGCTAATGTTTCAATTATTACGAGTAAAAAAGAAAATATATTGACGGTTCCGAATTCAGCACTTAAATTTACTCCTGTTACTGATGGTAGTGGACCAAGGTACAAAGAACAGGGTATTTGGCTGATGGAAAATAACAAACCTAAGCGTGTAAATATTACTCTCGGAGTAAGCGATGATGTAAATACAGAAATTATATCGAAAGATATTAAAGGTGGAGAAACTGTTATTGTTGGATTTTTAGATAACAAGAAAAATTCTAAAAAAGGTTCTCGACCTCCAATGAGGATGTTTTAATGGCGTTAATAGAGGTTAAAAATGCAATAAAAACTTATTCTACCGGTGATAGTTCTTTTAATGCGCTAAATGATGTGTCACTTACTATAGAAGATGGTGAGTTTGTGGCGATTATGGGGACTTCAGGGTCTGGGAAGTCTACTTTTATGAATATGATTGGTTGCCTTGATAAACCTACTTCAGGGTCATATTTTCTTGATGGAATTGATGTTATGAAGTTGAATGCAGACAAGCTTTCAGAAATTAGAAATTTAAAGCTTGGTTTTGTTTTTCAAGGTTTTAACTTAATTTCAAGAACCTCTGCGCTGGAAAATGTTGAACTTCCAATGATATATAAAGGAATTGGAGTTGAAGAGAGAAGAAAAAGAGCAGAACATGCCTTGAAAATAGTAGGTTTAGAAAATAGAGAAAATCACTTACCCAACCAAATGTCCGGAGGTCAACAGCAAAGAGTAGCAATCGCAAGAGCTATAGTTAATGATGCTCCGATTATTCTTGCGGATGAACCTACAGGAAACTTGGATACAAAAACGAGTTACGAGGTTATGGATTTTTTTGTAAAGCTTAATGAAGTACATAAAAAGACTATTGTTTTAGTAACACATGAACCTGATATTGCAGAATATTGTAAACGGATTGTAAGGTTTAAAGATGGGAATATAGTCTCTGATGAGGTTAATAAATGATAGATTTTAGCTCAACGTTCAAAATGGCACTGGTATCGCTAAGAGTTAATAAAATGCGCTCTATGTTGACGAGTTTGGGTGTAATTATAGGTGTAAGTGCAGTTATAATAATGCTTGCCGTAGGTTCCGGTGCAAGTAAAAAAATAGCGGATGATATGGCATCTATGGGAAGCAATCAGTTAATGGTCTCATCTGCTTCTTCTACTTCCGGAGGTGTTCGTATGGGTGCTGGAACAAAGCCTACATTAACGCTTAAAGATGCTTATGCTATTGAGGATAACTGTAATGCGGTATTACGTGTTGCTCCATATATGAATGAAGCAAAACAAATAACTTATGGTAATCAAAACTGGTCAACAGCTGTTGGAGGTACCGGGCCATCATATCTTAAAATAGCAAATTGGGAGCTTGAATCTGGTAGAAATATTATTCCTGAGGATATAAAAAATGTTACAAAAGTTGCGCTTATTGGCAATACTGTGGCGATAAATCTTTTTGGGGATGTAGAGCCGATTGATAAAACAATTAGGATTGGTAATGTTCCTTTTAAAATAGTAGGGTTACTGAAGGCTAAAGGGGAAAATGGTATGGGAATGGATCAAGATGATATTGTCCTAATTCCTATTACAACAGCTCAAAAAAAAGTTTTTGGTACGGATTTTCCAGGAATGATTAAGCGGATAAATGTTCAGGCAAGAAATTCGGAAGTGTTAAATTTAGCAGAAGAACAAATTATAGAACTTTTGAGAGTTAGACATCATATTGGGAAAAATCAAGATGATGATTTTACTGTTCGAAATCTTACTCAAATGATGGAGTCTGCGAAAGAAGCGACAAAAACTATGGGCTTGCTTTTGGGCGCAATTGCCTCGGTATCTCTCTTGGTTGGAGGTATTGGAATTATGAATATTATGTTGGTTTCCGTAACTGAGCGGACAAAAGAAATAGGCATTAGAATGGCAATTGGAGCCAAGGCTAGTGATATACGTATCCAGTTTTTGATAGAATCGCTTTTGCTTTCGATTGTGGGAGGTATAATAGGCGTTTTAATTGGTGTTGCGGTAGCTTACAGCATAAAGTTTTTTACAGAAATGAATATTGCAATTTCTTCGTATTCTATTTTATTGTCTATGGGTTTTTCTTGCTTAATAGGAGTGATTTTTGGTTATTATCCTGCACATAAAGCTTCTTTATTAAATCCAATTGATGCATTGCGTTATGAATAATAATTTATTATGTTATAATTGGAGAAAAAGGAGTTTTTATGCCATTCGAATTTGAGAGATTGTCTGTAAATGATATTATATTAGTTAAGCCAAAGGTTTTTGGAGACAATCGAGGTTTTTTTATGGAAACATATAAGAAATCAGATTTTGTCAAAAACGGTATAACGGTGGATTTTGTGCAAGATAATCATTCAAAATCCGCAAAGGGGGTTTTGCGCGGCTTACATTACCAAGCCTCACCAAAAGCGCAAGCTAAACTTGTGCGTTGTGCCAGAGGGAAAATATTTGATGTAGGTGTAGATATAAGACCTAATTCTGCCACATTTGGAAAGTGGGCCGGTGCTATTTTGAGTGAAGAAAATAAGCATATGTTATTTATTCCTGCTGGATTTGCACATGGGTTTGCTGTTTTGTCTGATGAAGCAGAATTGATTTATAAAGCAGGTGATGAATTTTCTTTAGAACATGATAGGGGTATACTTTGGAATGACCCTGACATTGGCATTGATTGGGGGATTGACTTTGAGCCGATTCTTAGTGAAAAAGATGCTAAACAACCAAGGTTAAAAGACATAAATATGGAGGAAATTCTGTGAATATATTAGTAACAGGCGGTGCTGGATTTATAGGAAATTGTTTTATTCGTCATATGCTTGGTAAGCATAAAGATTATAAGATTATAAATCTTGACTGCTTGACTTATGCCGGTAATATAGCTAATTTAGATGATGTAAAATTTAATTCGAATTATACATTTGTGCATGGGAACATTTGTGATAAAAAACTTGTAAAAGAATTAGCATCCCAAGTAGACGTTATAGTTAATTTTGCGGCAGAAAGTCACGTTGATAGGTCAATTACGGGTCCGGAAATATTTGTTGAAACGAATGTAAAGGGTACATTGAATCTTCTTCAAGCAGCTAAAGAGTGTAAAATTCAAAGGTTCTTGCAGGTTTCAACAGATGAAGTTTATGGAACTTTAGGAAAAATCGGATATTTTACAGAAACAACCCCACTAGCTCCAAATTCTCCATATTCTGCTTCAAAAGCAGGTGCGGATATGTTGGTTAGGGCTTATTTTGAAACCTATAAAATGCCTGTATTAAATACTCGCTGTTCAAATAATTATGGTCCGTATCAATATCCTGAAAAACTTATTCCATTTTTTATTTCACGTTTGTTGAAAAATCAAAAAGTTCCTGTGTATGGTGATGGAATGAATGTTCGTGATTGGTTGTATGTTTATGATCACTGTGAGGCGATTGATGTAGTTTTGCATCGCGGTAAGGAAGGCGAGGTTTATAATATTGGTGGTCATAATGAAAAAACTAATTTAGAAATTACTAAGATTATTCTTGACGCTATGGGTAAAGATGAAAGTTATATCGAATATGTTCAAGATAGGCTTGGACATGATAAGAGATATGCAATTGATAATACTAAAATTCAATCAGAACTTGGTTGGAGTCCATCGTTAACATTTGAAGAAGGAATAAAGCTTACAATTGATTGGTATTTAACTAATCAAGATTGGATTAAGTCGATAGAAGCAAAAAGGGATTTAGTGTAATGAAAGTACTTGTAACTGGAGCAAACGGTATGTTGGGGCAGGATTTGTGTCCTATATTGGAAGATGTTGGATGTTTTGTTTATGAAACAGATGTTGATACGTTAGATATTACCGATGAAGAGAAAGTTTCTGTTGCAATTGCAACGACAAAACCGGATGTAGTTATTCATGCTGCAGCATATACAAATGTGGATAAAGCAGAAGAAGATATAGATACAGCGTTGAAGATAAATGAACTGGGAACAGCGAATGTAGCTAAAGCATGTGCTAAGAATGATGTTCTTATGGTTTATATTTCTACTGACTATGTATTTGATGGAACGAAAAAAGAGCCATATTTACCAAATGATACAGTTCTGCCAATTAACAATTACGGACTATCAAAGTTAAAAGGTGAAGAGGCGGTAAAAAAATATTGTGAAAAATATTATATAGCTAGGACAAGTTGGTTATACGGACATCATGGTAAAAATTTTGTGGAAACAATGTTAGCAATGTCAGATAAACCGGAGCTTAAGGTTGTTGATGACCAAGTAGGTTGTCCGACGTGGACTGTAGAGTTGGCAAATGGTATACTCAAACTTATAGGTGCGCAAAAACCTTATGGAGTTTACCATGTTTGTGGAAGTGGTAAAACGTCTTGGTATGGTTTTGCAAAAGAAATATTTGAGCAATCTGGAATTAAGGTTAATTTGAAACCTTGTACTACGGAAGAATTTCCAAGACCGGCGAAGCGTCCTGCATATAGCGTAATGGATAATGAAAAAATTTGTCGAGATTGGAAAGTAGCGCTTAAAGATTATTTGACTTTAAGGTGTTAGTAAGGAGATTTTATGAAAGGTATAGTGCTTGCAGGTGGCGCGGGTACAAGGTTGTATCCATCAACAATGACAGTTTCTAAGCAACTGTTACCGGTTTATGATAAACCTATGATTTATCATCCTATTTCTGTTTTGATGCTTGCAGGAATTAGAGATATTCTTATTATTTCTACACCGAAGGATATTCCAAATTTTGAAAAGTTATTGGGAACCGGTGAGCAGTTTGGATTAAAATTTAGCTATAAGGTGCAACATAAACCTGAGGGGCTTGCCCAAGCTTTTATTTTAGCTGAAAAATTTATTGGGAATGAAACTGTGGCAATGGTTTTGGGCGATAATATTTTTTATGGACAAGGATTTTCGGGAATGTTGAAAAAAGTTGTGCAGGATGTATCAAACAATGGTGGCGCGACTGTTTTTGGTTATCAAGTAAAAGATCCGCACAGATATGGTGTAGTAGATTTTGATGCAGCGGGGAAAGCATTGTCTATCGAGGAAAAACCAGTACAACCTAAGTCAAACTATGCTGTTACAGGTTTATATTTTTATGATAATAATGTTGTTGAGTATGCTAAATCACTAAAACCCTCAAAAAGAGGAGAGTTAGAAATAACTGATTTAAATAATATTTATTTAAAAAAAGGTAATTTGCAAGTAGAACTTTTTGGTCGCGGATTTGCTTGGCTTGATACAGGAACGCATCATTCTTTATTGCAGGCGTCGCAGTATGTTCAAACTATTGAAGAAAATCAAGGTATAAAGATTGCTTGTTTGGAGGAAATTGCTTATAGGCTTGGTTTTTTGGATAAAGAAACCATAAAGCAAAATGCAGAAAAATATATAGGCAGCGAATATTTTCAGTATATTTTGAAAATAGTTAAATAGAAATTTGCTTGTAAACAAAGCATTTTGCACCAAATTTTAATATGTAAAATATGTTTATGTTAAAATGAGTATAGTGGTTAAAGAGGATATTTTATGAAGTTGAAAGATACGCAAGCGCAAAATGCATTTAGATATTCCTGGCTTATGTCAAGAATTTATAAATATATACATCCTTATTTAGGTCGGGCAATATTAGGTATTTTGGTAGCAATTCCTGTTGGTCTTCTTGATGGAGTTGTAGCATTAGCGTTAAAACCATATATTGATAATGTTGTTAATAAAGCACCATTGGTTATACATGGTTGGACATGTCCAATAGACATAGGACCGTTTATTCCTTTTGCCATAATACTTTTTGCCGGAATTCAAGGACTTTTTAAATATTTGAACGCATATTTAACAACCTGGGTTAGCCAAAAAATTACTATAGCAGTGAAGAAAGATTTATTTAAAAGACTTGTTCAAATGGATACAAAGTTTTATGATGATAATTCTTCCGGTATAGTATTGACAAGGTTTTTAAGTGATCCTGATGCTGCTTCAAATGGTATTGTACAAAATATAAAAGATTTATTTACAAACGGATTTGGGGCATTAGCACTTATAGGAGTAATGCTATATAGTTCTTGGAGATTGGCAATAGTCGGGGTAGTAGTTCTTTGCATAGCGTTTTTACCGGTATTAATGATAAGAAAACGAATTAAGCGTGTTTCTAATGACACAATGGTGATTGGTGGTAATATTACTACTAATTTTAATGAAACATACCATGGTAATAGGGTTATGACGGCATATTCTTTGCAGGAAAGGCAAAGTACTCTTTTTAATGAAAAATTAAAAGAATCATTTGATCTTTCAATGTCTTTAACAAAAAGAGTAGGCTGGATGTCTCCATTGATGTACTTAATAGCATCTTGCGGAATTGCATTTGTTCTTTGGTATGGAACAAATTTAATTACAAGTGGTATGATGACAATGGGTGCATTGACTTCATTTGTAACTTCATTATTGTTGTTGTATAAGCCGATAAAAAGCTTTGGGAATACGCTTACAGGGTTGCAAACGATATTTGTTGCAATGGGACGTGTATTTGAGTTGTTCGATTTAGAGCCTGAAATAAAAGATGCTGTTGATGCGCAGGAGCTTTTGGGGGTTAAATCCGGAATAACCTTTAGGGATGTATGTTTTGAATATGTTGAAGATCAACCGGTGTTGAAGCATATTAATTTAAATGTAAATAAGAATGAAACTATTGCAATAGTTGGAAATTCTGGCGGAGGAAAAACAACGCTTGTGAATTTAATTCCAAGATTTTATGATGTAAAATCCGGTTCGGTGGAGATTGATGGTGTAGATATAAGAAAGTATACGCTTGAATCTCTTCGCTCAAATATAGCAGTTGTTTTCCAAGATAATTTTTTGTTTTCCGGTACAATAAAAGAAAATATATTGTTAGGGAACAAAAATGCGACGGAAGAAGAAGTTTTAAAAGCAGTAGAGCTTGCGCATTTGACAGAATTTTTAAATAGTTTGCCGGATGGTTTGAATACAGAAATTGGGGAAAGAGGTACAAGTCTTTCTGGAGGGCAAAGGCAGCGAGTTGCGATAGCAAGAGCGTTAATTAAGAGCTCTCCTATAGTTGTTTTGGATGAGGCAACATCGGCATTGGATAATCAGTCTGAAGAGATTGTTCAAAAAGCACTTGATAATTTGATGCAGAATAAAACAGTATTTGTAATAGCACATAGATTATCTACAATAAAAAATGCAGATAGAATAGCAGTTATTAATGATGGGGAACTTGTTGAGCTAGGTACGCATGAAGAGCTAATGAATATTGAAGATGGTCAGTATAAACATTTGTATGAAATGCAGTTTCGGAAGCAGGATATTGTAGGGGTTTAAAGTGGAGAGCGTCGAGCAGGGAAAATCTTTGGCACAATATGTTAGTGAAAGGCGTGAAAACATAGGTCTTTCTCAGCAGGGGTTATCTAAGAGGTGCAATATTTCTTTAAAAATGATTGAGGATATAGAGTGTGGTAACGAACTTTTTTTGGCAACATCTGTTAGACAGAAACTTGCTAAAGGGCTTAAGATAGAGCCTTCGGAGCTAAAGAAATATGAAAAGGATATAGATGTTTCACTTGTTTCTGATGCTAAATACATTGAAGATATTAAAATAAAAATATTAGCAAACGAAGGAGAAGATTGTATATGTCCGGTTTGTGGATCTAGGCTTGTAACAAGGCTTGCGCAAATGTATGATCTTGAAGACCAGCTTCAGCTCCACCCCAAAGCCCACTGCACAAAATGCGCATTTCAGATTAGGTAGTTGGAGAAGTGAGTTTAATTTTACTAAAAAGAATATACAATTTTGCTGAAAACTTGGCATTAGAAAAGTTTTTTGTGCTGGCAAGTTTTTTGGTCGGGTTGTTGTACGTATTGTTAGTTCCGCCATTTCAAAATGTTGATGAACCTCAGCATTATTATCGTGTGCTTGGAGTGCTGGAACAATCCGTTGTTCAAAACAATAATGGGGTTGTGGGGGCTAATTTAGCACAAAAGTATATTGATTATGTAGAAGATTATAATTATTTAATTAAAAATATTGATAAAAAAGTTGATTTGAATTTGTATAAAAAACGGTACGATGAGAATTCAGCGGGTTTTGCTGTGTTTTCAAACACAGCATTATACGCTCCTTTATCTTATTTGCCTTGTTTGGCAGTAAGCGCTGTACATAAATGGCTGCCGGTACAGTTTGAATTTTATTTGATGAGATTTTTAAATCTTGTTGCCTATGTAGTGCTGGGCTATTTTGTTATAAAGAAAATGCCTGTAGCAAGATCGGCGGTTTCTGTTATTCTTTTATTGCCTATGAGTTTGTCTTTGGGGGCAGCTGTTACCAGTGATGTTATGGTTATTATGTGCAATTTTCTTTGGGTGGCGATGCTGCTTGATTTCGCCTTCAAAAAGGAAAAAGTTACCAAATTTAATATTTTGTGGCTATTTGTTTTGGCGGGGATTTTGGCGATTTGTAAAAATTATTTCTTTTTAATATTTTTGATTACACTTATTCCATCTAATAAATATGAGTCCAAGAAAAGTTATTATTTTACGGTTATCGGGGTAATACTTTTTGCGCTGACCTTAAGCGTTTGGTGGGGCCTGAGGATTAAAGGGTTAATTATTCCTCTTAATCCTGTGGCAAATCAGTTTGAACAATTAAATTTAATTTTACAAAATCCGGTAAGTTATGCTTGGATTTTTGTTAAGTCATTATTAATAAAACTACCACGAATTATTATCACAATGATTGGTGTTTTAGGTTGGCAAGACACGCGCTTGGACTTTGTGACCTATGCAATAATACCGGTACTTTTTGTTTGTTCAATCTTTTGTTCAAATGATGAGGGCTGTGAATTAAAAAAATGGCAGATTATTCTTTTAAGCTGTGTTTTTAGTTTAAGCTTCTTTTGTGTTGCTACCTTTATGTATTTGTCCTGGTCTGCGGTTGGTGCCTCGATAATTATGGGATTGAATGGGAAATATTTTTTGCCGATTATGTCCGTGTTTGCAGTTTTTACAAGCTCTTTGGTCAGAAATAAGCTTGATTTAAGCAGCGAAAAAAAATTAAAAGCCTTAAATTATCTTATTATAACCGCTTGCTTATTCTCCTCGGTTTTATCTGTACTGCACAGATTTTATGGTTTAACACCTAATTTGTACTATAGTGTTTGATTTTGGGCAATAATTAATTTTTCGTTAATTTTCTATGTAATTTGCATTATTCATTGTATAAAAGAAGAGTAAAGATTTATTCAGAATAAAAAGGAGATTAACTATGGCAATTAGACCACTTTCTGACAGATTGGTTATTAAGGTTATTGACGATACTGAGCAAACTTCCGGTGGAATTTTTATTCCTGATTCTGCAAAAGAAAAACCTCAAAAAGGTGAAGTTATCGCTGTAGGCCCTGGAAAAACTTTAGAGGACGGAAAAAAAGAAGAAATGGAAGTTAAAGTCGGAGATATTGTGCTTTATGCAAAATATGCAGGAACAGATATTAAATTGGACAATGAAATGTTGAAAATTTTATCTGTAAAAGATGTTTTAGGAGTTCTTGAAGCATAATTAGAGAAAAAATAAAGGAGATAATAAAATGGCTAAAAAAATTGTATTTAATGAAGAAGCCCGTAAAAGCCTAATGAAAGGTATAGATGCGGTAGCTGATGCAGTAAAGGTTACTATAGGACCAAAAGGTCGTAATGTTATATTGGAAAAGAAATTTGGAGCGCCACAAATTGTTAACGACGGTGTAACAATAGCAAAAGAAATTGAACTTGAAAATGGATTGGAAAATGCAGGAGCGCAATTGTTAAAAGAAGTTTCTTCAAAAACTAATGATGTAGCTGGTGATGGTACAACAACAGCATCAGTTTTAGCTCAAGCATTAGTTCGTGAAGGTTTGAGAAATCTTACAGCAGGAGCAAATCCGATTGGGATTAAACGTGGTATGGATAAAGCCGTAAGCGTTGCAGTTGAAGAAATCAAGAAAATGGCAAAGCCGGTTAATTCAAAAGATGCACTAGCGCAAGTTGCAGCAATTTCAGCAGGTAATGATGCTCAAATTGGTGAACTTATAGCAGATGCAATGGATAAAGTTGGACATGACGGAGTTATAACAGTAGAAGAATCTAAATCCACAGGGACAACACTAAAAGTTGTTGAAGGTATGCAATTTGACAAAGGTTACATTTCACCTTATTTTGTAACGGATCCGGAAAGAATGGAAGCTGTTTTGGAGGATGCTTATGTTCTTTGTGTAAACAAGAAAATTAATCTTATAGCGGATTTGGTTCCTGTATTGGAACAAGTTGCACGTGACGGTCGTTCTTTGTTACTTATTGCAGAAGACGTTGAAGGCGAAGCTCTTGCAACATTGGTTGTAAACACAATGAGAAAAGTTCTTAGAGCAGTTGCTGTTAAAGCTCCCGGATTTGGTGACAGAAGAAAGGCTATGCTTGAAGATATTGCGGTACTTACAGGCGGACAAATGTTTACAGAAGAACTTGGTATCAAGTTAGAAAATGTAACGGTTCAAATGATGGGTAAAGCAAAACGTGTAACAGTTACAAAAGAAGAAACAACTATTGTCGTTGGCGACGAAAATAAAGCCGCTGTAGAAGAAAGAGTTAAGTTAATTAAAAAACAAATTGAAATGTCTGACTCTGAATACGATAAAGAAAAATTACAAGAACGACTTGCAAAACTCTCGGGTGGTGTTGCAGTCATTGAAGTAGGTGCAGCGTCAGAAGTTGAACTTAAAGAAAGAAAGTTAAGAATTGAAGACGCACTCAACGCTACAAGAGCTGCAAAAGAAGAAGGTATTGTTCCTGGCGGTGGAGTTGCGTTGATTAGAGTTCTTCAATCAATGCAAGAAAAACAAAAAACTTGTACAGAATGCAAAGACATGTCTGATGACGAAAGAATAGGTGTAAAAATACTTATGGAATCTTTGCATATTCCGCTATACCTAATCGCAAATAACAGCGGTGTAAAAGGTGAAGTAGTTGTAGAAGAAGTTAAAAAACTCAAAGGTGCAATGGGTTACGATGCAATGCATGACAAATATGTAGATATGCTTGAAGCAGGTATTGTTGACCCTGCAAAAGTAACTCGTTCAGCTCTTGAAAATGCAGTTTCAGTAGCATCAATGTTATTGACAACAGAAGCTGCCGTTGTGGAAATTCCTGAACCAAAATCTGCGCCAGCAATGCCTGATATGGGCGCAATGGGCGGAATGGGCGGAATGATGTAAGCTTCCGTCCAAAAATAAAAACAGTCTGATTTGTTATACAAACCAGGCTGTTTTTTTTTATATTTAAAATGCATATAAGGAAATAGCGAAAACTAATTTTGCAGCAAAAAGTTATAATGATAACATTATTGCGATTTGTAAAACTTTTATCGTAAAAGGTTTAAAAAAAATATAAATACGTTTTAATACAATTGATGTTTATTGTGCGATAGGAGTGAAATAAATTATGAAAAAAGGTTTAATAATATTTATGCTTGCAATAACTATGTGCATGCCAAGTTGCATGCTTAATGTGCAAGCAGCACCGGCAAAACCCAAAACGCCCATGCCGTCTAAATATTATTCGGGAAATAGAGTTGTACTTAGTAGTGGTGTAAATTATATTAGCCGCAATAAAGGTACAGGAGAAATTGAGCAGGTGGTACAAATTTCTCCGCCGCCAGTGTATTATTCCGGATGTCGTCGTTACTATGGAGGCAGGACGCCTGTTTTAGTAGGAGGCATGAATTACATACAAAAAGAAATTGGTACTGGAAAAGTAAAACAAGTTGTTCAAGTTTCTCCGCCACCTGCATATCAGCCATATTGTTACTAAAATTTATTATTTGGGAACAATATATTATGGCATGCGTCTTTTGTTTAAGCAGGCATGGAGGTTAATAAAAATGCCTCAAAACGTTTGATAATAAGGGATTTAAAATTTCTTAAAAAAGTGCTTGCATTTAAAAATTGTTGTTGTATATTAATATAAGTGGAAAACGCAAATTGCATAAAGCAAAGAACATTGAAACACATTAATAACATATTTGCTAACATATAGGTGATTATGCAATTTTAAAAGTTTTAACCATGAGTTAACTGAAAGGAAATCGTTAAGCGAAGCTAAAGCTAGAGGCTGAGGCATTAGGGATAGCACATTGACAAAAGAATAGCTGAAAACGACGAAGAAATACCTGTTGATAAAGAAATGAACGGAAAAACGCGAAGCGAAAGCGAGCAAAGAAATGAGTC
>CASDWY010000008.1 GCA_949284985.1 uncultured bacterium
ACAGTTAAAGCAGCAATAACGCCGATAATAGTGAGAGTAATCAAAGTTTCAGCTAAAGTAAAAGCAGCTTTTTTCAGGTTAAATCTTTTTTTATTAAAATCTGTTTTATTAACAAATTCAGTATAGTTTTTAACTGTTAAAGCTATTTTAGTGTTGCTAGTGATATAACTGTCAAACTTCATATGATACCTCCATATTCAAATAAAAATATTTAACTAAAAAAGAGAATAAAAATTCACACAGAAAATCAAGCCTCATTATGTGGCTTGAAAAGTAACTTGCTAAATCCTTAAAACCCTTGCTACGACTTAGTATTCGGGGGGGGGGGGCAAGTTAAATGTGCAACAGGAGTGTGCTTTAACTTATTAATCGTATTAAAACTAAGGTGCATCAAAACTCTCCTGTTTAAGTATTACTTTCCTATTTTACAAAATTTTTATTAAAAAATCAATATCACAGTTATATTAATAAAAAAAGACCGAGAAATTCGGTCTTTTTTAGTTAATAGTCTAAATTATTTTACATAATTTATGTTGAAGTGTTGTTTGTTGGGTATTTGTAATCTAGAACACTAGAATAATCTTTTGTCGCGTTTTCATCAGCATAGAAAGTGCTTATTGAACTTGCTTGGAAAGATTTATATTTGTTTTCCATTTCATGTCTATCTGCTTCCATTTGATAGGCAGAAATTTCTGCGCTAGTAATTTTTCCATCGTGATCTTGGTCTATCTCGTTAAAATATGTTAAAACTGTGTTTAGCATTTCAGTTGGGATTGCCCCTGTAGAGCCAAGTTGTACAATTTCATCATAGCTTAATCCTGATCTTGAAATATTTTGCATAAGTTTAGACAAATCTGAGGAATTTATTTCTCCGTCGCCATCTTTATCTATAGAGCTAAAGTTTGTTGTGAGGTATTGTAAAAAACCCGAGTTAAGATTATAAATATTAACCTTTTCTGTGTCAGGATTTGTAATTTGTTCGAGAGTAAGTCCGCCAGTGGTACTACCTTTTGCCAGTTGTACAAAGGTGTTATTTAATCCGGCCATTGCACTTGCAAAAATTCCGCTTCCGTTAATAGTCATAGTTTACCTCCTATTTTACCTATAATTAGTTTAATAAGATTTTTAAAAAAGTAAACCATTTATTTAAAGTAATTTATTTTAAGAGGTGTAATCAAAAAGGAGGGATTTAAATTGTGTGGAAACTTCTGTGGGGCGAGTTTTTCCAAATTTTTTGTAATTTTTTGCTGCACTAAAAAATATTTGTTTTTTTGCTCTTGTTATTACAACATATAAAAGTCTAAGGTTTTCTTCTAATATTTCTTGTTTTATTTGAAGAGCATTTTTGCGTGTATAGTTAGAATTAAGGGCTTTTATTTCTTCATAAAAGCTTATAAAATTACCGGTCTTTATAGATTTTATTGAAGAACCTAGAGCTTTTTCTGTTAATTCAGGTACAAAAACATAATCAAACTCGTCACCTTTAGCTTTGTGCATTGTCATAATTTGAACTTTTCCTCCCAGAAGAGTTGAAATAGTTGTATCGCTTTCACTAAAAAGTTTTAGCCCTGCAATTGTAGGACGTTTTGAGATTTGTTCAAGTTTAGTAAGCAAATCTGCTCGGTTTTGTGTAGTTTCTGAAAGTCGTCTGATTATTTCTGCTATAATAAAGAGATTTGAGTTATCTATGTTGTTTTTTGAGTAGTATTCTCCTATTTTTAATGCTAGGAACTCAAAGGGTTTTGTGCTCAATGATAGCCAGTAGTTTAATTCCCAGTGTAAGGAGATAAGATTTTCGTCATCAAGCTGTGCAGGATCAATTGATATAAATGGAATTTCTAAATTTGTGAGGAACGAGTTTTCGTCTTTTATATTAAAAATTTTTTGGTAAACTTCTTGGGTTAGAAAATTATTCCAAGGCATTGTGCAGAATTTTAGCAGGCTTAAAATAATATTAAAAACAGTGTTTTGTTCAAGACAATCTGTTCTTGAAATTGTTGATATTCCGTTTTCTTTAAGAAGTGCACTGTATTCATTTACTTGAAAATTATTGCGTAAAAGTATTGCTGTAGAGGCATTTGGAGTTGTTGAAAAAATGTTTTTAATGTGTTGAATAATTGCTGTTTTTTCATCATTTTCTGTTTCAAATATTTTTGCAAGTATAGGTTTTTTTGATTTTGGATTTTTGTTTTCAACTTCTTGCATTTTAATTTTATAAAAGGCGTTTTTTGTTTCTTTGGAATTTTCACTGATATCAATAAGTTTATTTGCGAGTTCAAAAATATCTTTACAGCAGCGTTGAGAGTAGTTCATTTCAATAGATTTGTTGTTTTGTATAAAAAGTTTAAAGCCTTTTGTGTCGGCATTTGTGAATGTTGAAGTAATAGCTTGATTAAGGTCACCGCATCTTACGATATTTCCGTTTTCTCCGGCAAGTAATGTTATAAGTTTTTGTTGGATTGCAGAGGAATCTTGTGCTTCGTCTTCTATAATAAATTTACAAAGTTTTTGATAGTGAGAGAGTATTTGGGGGTGTTCTTCTAAAAGTTTGACAGCCATTAGCAGCATATCATCATAGTCGATCAGATTATTTTGAGCAAGTTTTGTTTTGTAAGCTTGATAAAAAGAGGTAAATTCTTTTAATTCTTTTGTATTTGGGGTTTTGTCGATATCGGAAAATTTTGCAATAGAAATACCTTTTTCAAACTTTTCGTATTCATCGTATTTTAATCCAAGTTCGCCAATTGTTTCACGAATAAGCTTTTGCCTTTGCAAGTCATCGCAAATATCAAAGTTTTCATTTAAATTTAAGTAAGAATAGTTGCCGTTTTCTTTAATTATCCTAAGTGCTAGTCCATGAATGGTTGAAATATTAGGATAAGTATTTAAATCTGGGTAAGCAGAGGTAATTCTTTCTCGGATATTTTTTGCAGCTGATTCCATATATGTAAGCACAAAAATATTTTCTGCTTGAACCCCGTCTGTTAGGAGTTTTGAGACAAGAGCTTGCAGTACGGTAGTTTTTCCGGCACCAGGAACGGCAGCTATCGCCATTTTCCCTTGTTTATAATTTAGAATTGGTTTTTGATCGCAGCGTGGCGTGAAAGTTTGGTAATTATCTTTTAAGGAATTTTTATTGGTTTCGTGAGACGGGTTTTTAAAAAATGTGCTTATTCCTGTTAAATTTTCTTGTCCAAGGGAGTTATAGGAAGAGGAGAGTACAAATATTTTTTCATATGCAAGACTTTTTAATTTTTTAAGTAGTCTTGATGTTTTGTCTTTTATGCAGTTGATTGAATCATCATATGTATATGTTTTTTTGTGCCAATTTTTAGCAAAGACCCAAGCATTGTAGATAGTTCCTGTATCTTGTTTTATCCATTCATCGTTAGTGGCATCCAGCCAAAACTGAATTTTTGTTTTTATTTCAAAGTCGACGATTTTTTGCGGTGTGCTGATTATTATGGATTTGTTGTCTAATTTAAAAGAGTCTGAATCGTTTTCTGAAATAATAGAATTTTCTATTTGTTTTATTATGCGTAGTTTTTCATTATTTATTGTTATGGCTTCAAGGTCGTGTATTTGTTTTTTTAAAAATTCAAAATCAGCAATTTCTTCATCTGTAAAGCTTTCGCCGGCAATAAATTTATTGTAGATTTTTTCAAGTTGAATGTATAATGGATCTTTAGCAGGAATTTCGTTAGCAAGGTTAAGGAATTTGTTGTAGTTTTCATTGAACACTTTATTAAAGAACTCGTGTTTCTTAAATCCTTTTTTTTCGTCAAAATACTTGATAATTTCACAGGAATGAGAAGAAGGAATTTTTAAAAGTGTTTGCATAATATTGTTGATGTCGTCTGTTGTCGGGTGAAGATTATTTATGAGTTTTAAAAGACTTAGTATACTTTTAATTAGGCTGTTTTCAATTAACTTTTGACTACCGGAAATAAATTGTGTTGGTATTTGAAAATTTTCAAATTCATTTTGAAGTGTAAATTTTAATTGATTATCAAATAATGGTGTTATAATACTTATTTCATTGGGTGATGTGCCTGTTTTTATAAGGGAGAGTATTTGTTGTGATACAGCTTGAAGCAGTTCAAGTCTTTTTGAGTAGTTTTTGAGAGAAAAAGTAGGGTGGTTTTGTTTTGTTTGAGCGTGAATAATATTTTTTTCGTCAGATAGAATAGAGATACAGTTTTTATCAGCGCAGAGATAGCCGCATCTTGTAGAGCCTTCCTTGTCGAGGCAAAGGGCGTAACCTTGCAGTGTAGGTTTTAGAGTTTTAAAAAAGTCTGTACATGCGGGAGTTTGTTCATCGTAATCGTCAATAAAAATATATTTTATATAATTAAAAGTATTTGTTGAAGAGTACAAATAATTAAAAAGAGATTGTTGTCTGAGATAATCAAAAGCTCTAAGTTCAAGAGTTTTTGCTTTAAAAAGCTCTAAAGCTTGTTTGGCTTCTTCAGCAAAGGATTCATTTAAAATTATACTTTTTTCGTCAACTTCTTTTTGAGAAAGGTTGTTTCCAACAATAAGAGCATGGCGGCGAAGAAGCTGATGAACAAGGTTTATTTTTGAATTGTAATCTTTGAATCCGATTTTCTTAACAACATCAAGTAATATATTTTGAGAAACTTCAAGACCGCAAAGTAGGGGTTGGGGTTTGTTTTCGCCAATAGTGATATTTTTTTGAATTGTATCCCAGTTTTCGAGGATAGAATTGTAGCATAGTCCTAAAAAAGTTTGAACATTTGGATAAATATCCGGCAAAAAAGCTTTAATTTGATTTTTTATTAGATTTTTTTTATAAGCATTTAAAGTAAGGAATAAAATACTTTGAGGACTTAATCCGGAGTTTATGAGCCGGATATATTCTTTAATCAAAAGTTCTCTTTTATTAGAATTAACGCTCCCCAAAATAATCATAGTTTTATTTTACAGGAAAAAAGTCAAGTTGCCTAAAAAGTTAAGTAAAATTACGTCTTTTGTTGATTTAAGGGTATGTGTGTATTAGTATAATTTTATGAGGAAAACAAGGAGTGTAAAGTGATTAAAGAGCAATATTTTCCGCAGGAAATAGAAACGAAATGGCAAAAAATCTGGGAAGAGAACAAAATTGATAAGACATATGATGAGTCAGATAAACCTAAGTTTTACGCCCTGTCAATGCTACCGTATCCATCAGGAAAGCTTCATATGGGGCATGTTAGGAATTATACCATTACTGATGTCATAGCTCGATTTAAACGTATGAACGGATATAACGTTTTGCATCCAATGGGTTGGGATAGTTTTGGCTTGCCAGCTGAAAATGCAGCTATGCAGAAAGGTGCAGAACCTGCAGCATGGACGGATGAAAATATTGCATATATGAAAAAGCAGCTTAAACGCCTTGGTTTGACTTATGATTGGGACAGGGAAGTTGCAACCTGTAAGCCTGATTATTATAAATGGACGCAGTGGTTGTTTTTGCAGTTTTATAAAAGAGGTTTAGCATATAAAAAGGAAGCTGCAGTAAATTGGTGTAACAAGTGTGCAACAGTACTTGCAAATGAACAGGTTATAGATGGTAAATGCTGGCGTTGTGACGAAGTTGTTGAGAAAAAGTATTTATCGCAATGGTTTTTAAAAATTACCGATTATGCAGAAGCGCTTTTGCAGGATCTGGATAAGCTTGATGGTTGGGGTGACAATGTAAAAACTATGCAGAGAAACTGGATAGGGAAATCAACAGGAGCAATTCTTAAATTTAAGGTTAAAGAGATAGAGGGATTAGAAATTCCTGTTTATACTACACGTCCTGATACTGTGCATGGTATTACGTATCTTGTTGTTGCTCCTGAGTATAAAGATATAGAAAAACTTACAACCCAAGATAATAAAGAGCAAGTAGAAAAATACAGAGCAAAAGCAAGAACTATGTCTGAAATTGAAAGGTTGTCTACAGAACGGAAAAAAACAGGTGTACCTCTTGGTACGCACGCCATAAATCCATTTACGGGTGATGAATTTCCGCTTTGGACAGCTGATTATGCTCTTGTAGAATATGGTACGGGCGCAGTTATGGCAGTTCCTGCTCATGATGAAAGAGATCATGCTTTTGCAAAAGTTTATAATTTGCCCATAAAAGTTGTTATACAAAATCCTCAAAACCCGTCAGACTGTATAGATGAGGCTTTTGTTGAAGATGGTGTTCTCGTAAATTCAAATCAATTTAATGGAATGAATAATCGTGAAGCAATTAAGGCAATTACTCAATATGCGCAGGATAATGGATTCGGTGAGTTTAAAACCCAGTATAAACTTAGAGATTGGCTTATTTCTAGACAAAGATATTGGGGAGCACCTATTCCTATAGTATATTGTGAAAAATGTGGAGTGCAAGCTGTTCCCGAAGAACAACTTCCTGTTTTGTTACCAGAAGATGTTGATTTTTCAGTAGTAGGAAAATCTCCGATTTTAACATCAAAAACATTCTTGGAAACAACTTGTCCTTGTTGTGGAGGAAAAGCAGTTCGTGAAACTGATACGATGGATACATTTATTTGTTCAAGTTGGTATTATATGCGTTATGCGGATGCACATAATGATAAAATGCCGTTTAGTAAGGAGCTTGTAGATAAGTGGTTGCCTGTTGATCAGTATGTGGGCGGAATAGAGCATGCTATTTTGCATTTGCTGTATTCAAGATTTTTTACAAAGGCACTTAAAGATATGGGACTTTTGAGTTTTGATGAACCGTTTAAAAATCTCTTAACTCAAGGGATGGTATTAAAAGATGGTTCTAAAATGTCCAAGTCTAAGGGAAATACAGTAGATCCTGATGAGATATTTGAGAGTTACGGTGCAGATACTGCCAGATTGTTTATTTTATCAGATTCTCCTCCGGCTAGAGATTTTGATTGGTCTGATGCGGGCGTTGAGGGCTGTTATAAGTTTCTTAATCGTGTTTGGAGGCTTGTTGCATCGAACCAAGCAAATATTTCTTTAGATTATTCATTGCCCCAAATAGCTTCATTACAAAAATATAACAATGATCTTGTTCGAGCTACTCATATATTTGTAAAAGGGGTAACACAGGATATTTCTCATGAATTTCAATTTAATACAGTTATTTCTAAATATCGTGAGTTTGTAAATACGCTTTATGATTATGTTGCAAAGCGTTCGGTATTTAGCGAAGAAGATAAAAATGTCTTTAGTTTTGCAGTAACTACACTAATAAGAGCTATGGCACCGGTTACTGTTCATATGTCTGAACAATTTATGAGTGATTTGGGCGCAGATAAGTCGGTTCACTTAATGGATTGGCCAACTTATGACGAAAATCTTGCTAAGAATTCTAATATTTTGCTTATAGCACAAGTTAATGGAAAAATTAAGGATAAAATTGAAGCTGATGCGGATATGTCTAAAGCAGAGTTAGAAAAATTAGCTCTTGAAAGTGAAAAAGTAAAAGCTGCGATAGAGGGAAAAGAAATTGCAAAAATTATAGTTGTTCCAGCGAAATTGGTTAATATAGTAGTAAAATAAAAACAAGCCCCCAAAGGGGCTTGTTTTTATAGACATGTAAGCTAACAGCTAGTAATTCATCTTATCTTCTTCTAACACCCGTCCTGTGCAGTACATGGCAGACCATTCTCCTTTGTTAACATTTTCTGTAGTACACCATGTAGGGTTGCTTCGCCAGTATGTGTCTCTATTAGGATCTGAGTTAGCATGTAATTTTGAGCCCAAAGGCACAACAGTTCCTTGAGGGATGTTATAGCGACTTTCTTCGTATTGGCCTGTTATTTCAAAAGCAAATTGATCTCTACCGTATTTATTAGGACCTGCAAGACCATTAATATCTACGTAAGAGTATATTGCAGTATTATGAAAACCCCAGATTACCCCAGTATTTGTCATAAAACTTTGTGTTACGTTATAATGAAAATGTTCGCTGTGGTTAATTTTTCTGCATAATTCATCATTGGAGCCATCGTAGTAACACAATTTATTAATTTTAAACTGTTTAGAAAGAAGATATAAACGTTTATTAGCGATATATCCACTGAACTCCTGCCCCTCAATGTTTGTGGCTTTATCCCATTCATCATTCCACCCAACACAGTCAAAATCCCCAGCAGGACAACCTTGAGTAATAGGAATCATTTTAACAGCATTTTGAAGTTGAGAGTAGGCTTTTTTAAGCCCAACAACATAGGTATGTTTTTGGTAGCTAGAGATTAAATTAGGAATGGTTAAAGCAGCAATAACACCGATAATA
>CASDWY010000009.1 GCA_949284985.1 uncultured bacterium
GTTTGCTGAAGATGTCAGACTTCCGCTTTCAATATTTAAAGCCTGAGCAATTGATGCACCGTCTTCAAGAGTAACTTTTGCACCGGTTACATTTGTTGTACCTGCACCTGTAACACCTTTTTGAAATTTAACGTTGTCTGAGGTTAAATTCAGTGTTCCATTATTAATAATATCCGTTGTTCCGTTGTTGGTAAATGCAGTTGAAGCAACCTCTACAGTACCGCCACTAGCGTTTTTAACAGCAGCGTTCGAGAAATTTCTGACTTCTTTTACATTGTTTAAAGCAAAAGTCTGACCGTCTGTAATTTGAATACCTTCTGTTGAATTACCGTCAAGGGCTAAATTTTTACCGTTGACGGTAAGACTTGTACCTACAAGAGTTCCTAAAGCCTGTGTAACTATTTCAGCACCTGAACCGTTATCTTTTAAAGAATATGTGCGAATAGCTTTTTCTGTATTTGTAACTGCAGCATAAATATTATCATATAAATCTAAAGGTACAAAAGTTAATTTACCCCTAGATGGATCATAGCTAACCTGATAATCTGAATTTGTATTTGTAAACACAACATCATCCGCAACAGATATAGCATAAGCACCTGTACCTGCACCTGTACTTATTATAGTAACGGATGTTTCTGTCGTTGCATCAGATATGAAATTAATGGTTGAAATTACAACCGGAGATAAACCTGAAAAAGTTGAAGACAGATAATCGGTTTTACCATTTGCTAAATCAACATCTAATTTTAGTTCTGTTGTCGTGCCATAGCCACTATCCCCAACATTAATACTACCTGTGGCACCGTTTGCAATATCTAAAATACCGCCATTAACATTTAATCTTGTACTTTTAGTTAATTGGTTTCCGCTGTTATCAACACCGATTACTAATTCTCCGCCTTGTAAATTAATATTTGTATAGCGAATATTATCAGCTCCCGAAAAAGTTGCTTTTGCTCCTTCATTAATATTTAATGTCGCACCATTTACTGAGTCAAAAATAACAGAATCTGCAATTTCGCCGCCATTACCCAATGTTAGAGTTGCTGAGCCTGAAATGCTAAGAGTGTTATTTTCAATAATATTATTAACCTCATACAATCCGGTATCAGCAAATGCCAGTATTTGATTTGCAATATAATCATCACCATCATGACCTGTAATTTTATCATCTATCACAAAACCGGATATACCCTTAAAATCACCGGAATAAGTAGCCGCATCGTAGTCATAATTTGTAAAAACTACTTCGGCTCTATTAATTGTACCATCGCTGCCTATATAAGCGGAATTATGTATAGCAGTAGAATTACCATCTTTATCTTTATTTCCGCTAATTACAAGACGATTACCATAAGGCGAACTTATGGTTAACTCCGTAGAACCATTGCTATCAGCGGCATTATAGATTGCACCATATTGCCCTTGATTGCCTTTTATATTTACTTGAGTAAGCTTCATTGTGCCGCTGTTTACAATTGTTGCAATCTTATCTGTTCCAATATTATTAATAAAATCAGCATCCAAAACGCTAATTGTTCCGCTATTGTCAATTGCAGAACTATTGGAATCAAATAATGTATCATTTACGGTTGCACTGCCTGAATTTATAATTGCATAGCCGTCATTATTTTTAAATGTGGTATCTTTAACGGTTAGAGCTGCTAAATCACCTTTATTTACAACCAAACCTGAAGAAATCTTTTTATTATTTAAAAATGCAGAATTTTTAATTTTGGTAACTGTTTCAGAGCTTTCAGAGTCATCCGCTGAAACTGCTTCACTTGTTGCTGATACAACTGAATTCATAGAATCATTATCGGCAATAACGCTGTTGTTTATTTCAACGCTACCTTGTTCATTGGCAATAAATCCGCCATCTTTATTGGTTCCCGCATTTTTAAAACCGACAAGTTTCTGTTTTGCCGTTCCGTCCGCATCTAATGAGCCGACATCATTAAGAACTAAAAGCTGTCCTTCATTTACGGTTATACCCTCGGCGTAATTATTTGATGAATCACGACCATCCATGCCGTAGCCTTCGCCATTGATTCCTAAATATCCTCCATTGATTGAACCTAAAGAAGCAGTGGATTTATAATCTTCTTTAAGGGTGTACATTTTACTGTTTACTTCGTTTTTAATGGCACTATCAAGGCTGAGCCCACTACCTTTTGTTATTTTAATAGTACCTAAGTCTGAATCATCCACCAAATAATTGTAAGACTTATCAGTATAATATTCGGTCATTTCTGTATCATTTATTCTTCCAAGACCAACTCTTACATATTCATCAGAAATCGGACGTCCGGAATCATTCTGCATTTCATTAATCTGAAGAAATTTGAACTTTTTAGACTCTCCATCTCTTAAATCGGTTGATGAAAGATTATTTACTCTATCAACCGAAAAAACAATATCAGCGTATTTATTCTTTTCAGTAGTATCTATTTTCAAAAGGTCAATTGTATATTTATCAATTGCTGCGGTTGAAAAATCAGCGTCAAGGTTTAAATGAAGCTCATCTTTTTCAGATAACCCCATAAAATTAGTATAAGCACCTATATTAACAGAAGTAATCGCATTATCCAGCGTTGTATCTATAGCATTATAAGTTGGATAAACCGAAGCTAAAGTACCTATATTTTTATCTCCATCTATATTAACAAGAGCACCATCCTCTGATTTCAAAAGAAGAAAACTAAGCCCCTCATTTTTAGATGACATATTAACAACGGCATCACCCTCTATTGTCAACCCGCGATTATCAACAAGATTGTTATTTAAGTTTAAAACACCGCCTCTTTGATTAATAGAAGCATCTATTTTTGCATTAATATTAGCAACACCGTTATACAATTCTAATCCATCATCTGTATACCTAGGGTCATTGATAATACTTCCGTCATAATTAACAACACCGTCATATTGATGCAGTATTCCATTGCGAGAATCATCTTTTATGGTAATTGTGTGATTATCGGCAGCAAAAAGATGTATAGGTATCAGAATATTAAGACCTTGTGTATCGGGATTATCAATCAAAACATCACGATTAATCGCTTGTATGTATATATCTTGAAAATTTACGTCAGCATTAATAGAATATTTACCGGTATTATTCACAACATTGGTATCAATCAGAATACCATTTATAGCATCAATGACATTAGAGCCACTGCCAGCGTTATTATTATAAATATCAGAATTTACAAAATACATCGTGCGGCCTTCTATCGCTGAACCGCCTGTATTGTTATAAATTTTAACATTATCTAAAGATATTTTTGATGTATCAAAACCTGAATTATAATTATATATTGCTGACCCTATGGGGGCATTATTATACGCTATTGTTGAATCTTTAATTTTAACGGCTGTGCCTGAATAAATACCGCCGCCGGTCTTACTTGCCGTATTATTCATTATGGTTGAATTTTCAATATTCGCACCGGTATTAAGATATAAGCCGCCGCCATATTGAGCTGAGTTACCAAGTTCAGCCTTATCACCGCCGATAGTTGAATTTCTTATCACTAAATAATCATAACCGGGAACAGATAAAAAAGCTGCACCGCCTCGATATTTTGCGGTATTCGACTGAAACGTGCTGTGATCAATAACGGAATAAACACTGCCGCCCAGATACATACCACCGGCAATATCCGCTGAATTTCCTATAAAAGTTAAATTATCGCCATTAAAACTTTTGGTCAACAAATAAGCTGCACCGCCACTTGACATATAAGTTGAAGATGAATCTTCAAAAGGTCGATTAACAACACTAGCTGAATTATTTGTAAAAGTAGTATCCGTAATTGAGGTAACGCCATAAGAACTGCCTCTAAAATGAAGAGCGCCACCTAGAGCGGTTGCGGTTTTTATTTTGTTTTCATCCGTAACCCAATTTTCAACAACATTATTATCAAATATTGAATTTTCTATAGTTGCATATTGTGGCCTTGAAGCTGAAGAACCAACATAATATATCGCCCCGCCGCCATCAACACTTGACGCTGAATCGTTTTTACCAATTACACTATTACCTGTAAAATCAGTGTCTGAAATATGTAAGTCATTTCCGCTGTGAAAAATTGCCCCACCACGTTTTGTTGCTAAGTTTTCTGAAAAAGTTGTTCTTTTTTGAGAACCATCTAGGTTTGTGCCTGCCTGAATAGTTAAGGTAGGAGCTGTATAACCATAAATAGCACCCCCTTCTGCAGCTTTATTTTGTATAAACTCCGAACCGGCTATTGTTGCTGAATCATCTCCCATACCGGAAAAATGAATTGCACCGCCTTCTCCGTAATTGTAGTTATTAATATCCGTGTCAACAGTTTGGCTTCCTTGTCCCGTAATATTATTTGAAAAAGAATCATTTATAAAATCAATATGATAATTATTTACACTAGAGCCTGAAACATATATAGCACCGCCTTTATTAGCGCGAGCTGCGAGTAAAGAAGTAACATTATTTTGAAAAACTGAATTACTTATTACTGTATTTGTTGCTCCATTCTCCAGATCTAAATATATCGCACCGCCGCCAATAGAGCTGGGATAAGACATTGAATAGGGAATTATTGTACCATCATTGGCGAAAAACCAAGCATAATCAATAAGATCGACTGAACCGGCGTATATTGCACCGCCTCCAGTTGTAGCCGCAGTATTATTTTTAAAATATACATAATTATCAACCGCACCTTTTATGGTAAGATGCCCCGTAACCTTACCATTATATGACGTTTCGGTAGCAATTGCACCGCCACCTTTGCCGCCATATGTCGAGCCATCATCACCATAAAGAGATTTTGTCGTATTATATGCATACGTACCGCCGGTTACGGTTAGGTGAGCACCTTCTCTGATCACAAACACGCCGCCTTCTCTGGGTACATACTCATCGCTTCCTTCATACTTTAGTTCAGAACCGTTATATCCAGAATAATCCCCAGAAACTTCTTTATTTCCTTCAATCCCCATATGCGGAGTTGCAAGTGCAATTAAAGGCATATTCAACAACAACATTGATATTACAGTTGCTATTGCTGATAATTTTTTTGGTAACCTTTTCAAATCCATTCTTTATTCCTCATGTTTTATCTTTTTTATAACTCCACAAAAGCAAAAAACACCTCTACAACAAAGTTGCACAGAGGTGTTTTAAAATTTCATTCGTTTTATATCCGAATATAAACTCTTTTTCATCACGCTTTCTTAAGTTATTTCTTCATCACTTCTTTGTTTTTCATAACAAAATTATTATTTAGTTAAGAAAAGGAAGAACCCCTGATTTTATTGCCAATTCAGATTATAAAAATTTGTAGTAAAAATTTTTCTTAACTTATTTTTTTTATATACATAATTAGCATGATTTTTTATTAAAAGATAAATATGTTTTAAAAATTACATACGCAACTATAATTAAGCAATGACAGTATTTTTGAAGCTTTGTAACAAATTCTTTACATAATAAATTAATAGTGATTTATTTTGTAATTCATGGTAATATGAGTTAAAATTCGTTTTTCTTAACAAAATAATAATTTTGTTATAAATAATTTATGTTAAGTTAAATACTAAAGAATAAAATTTGAATAACTTTCTTCAATTTGGGACTGTTCAATTCCAATGTATCTTAATGTAACTTCAGGATTAGAGTGATTAAATATTTTTTGCAAAATCGCTATGTCTTTAAATTGTTTATAATGGTGGTATCCAAAGGTTTTTCTTAAAGTATGAGTTCCAATATTTTCCTCAATTCCTGCTTTTTGCGAAACTTTTTTTAATATCATATATGCGCCAACCCGCTCCAGTCTGTTATTAAACTTTGTCTTGAATAACGGTTCGTCATTTGTTCTATTTTTGGTATATTCATCTATTATTGATTTTAGCTTTGTATTAATCGGAAATTTTTTAAATTTTCCTGTTTTCTTTTCCCGTATCGTAATGTGAGTTTTATTCTTAACATCTCCGACATTCAGTGCCAAAATATCAGATATCCTTAATCCGCTGTTTGTACCCAAAACAAAAAGCAATAAATCTCGTAAACCCCGCTTTTTAAGAAAATTTTCAAGAGATACTATATCTTGCTTTTTTCTAATTGGCTCTACTATGTTCATTTAAATCCTCCTTTTATAAAATAAATTTGCGTTTTAAAACCATAAATATTTTAAAACAACGACAACAAGCATTATAAAAGTCACTATTCAAAATTTAAAAATGATAAAATCTGGTTAATGAATGGTGATAAAAAAACAATGAATCGCTACTGAATATAGGTATAAATGGAATTTAAAAACATAAATTATGCTATTCACAATATGCAAAGATTTAAGATTTGATAAAAATAATAATTTGAAATTTTAATATGCAATTGAATTTATTTAATAACTTCTATTGTATTTTCAACAAACTTCCAGTGATAGCCATAGGAGGTTTTTTGTTTGCCACAACAGCCCAGCATTATTAAATCCATATCGCAATAATTTGTTTCTAGAACAAATGCCACCTATTTAGCTACTGCTCTTGCATTTTTAAAAACTGCTCCCGTTTCAACACATCTGACTTTTTTAGATTGTTCTTGCAATGATCTGAATGGTTTTATTTTTTCCATAAGAAGATTAAACATCTCCGAAGATATTTTATAACTTCCTATTTTAATATCTTCCTGCTTTAAAATTACAGTATAATTTTTTTAGATTTA
>CASDWY010000010.1 GCA_949284985.1 uncultured bacterium
ACTAAAAAATCTATTTTTGATAAGTTTTATCTAGAAAAAGCCGCTTTTACTTTAGCTGAAACATTAATTACTCTCACTATTATTGGTGTTGTTGCTGCTTTAACCATTCCTAATTTAATCTCTAGCTATCAAAAACATACCTATGTTGTTGGGCTTAAAAAAGCCTACTCTCAACTTCAAAATGCTATGAAGATGATTCCTATCACCCAAGGTTGTCCTGCTGGGGATTTTGACTGTGTTGGGTGGAATTATAGATACTATGATAGCAATGGGGACTGGGTTTATACTCCTGTAACAAACATTGAGGGGCAGGAGTTTGATGGAAATCGATACAACAAACAGGCATATCTTCTTTCTAAACAGTTTAAAATTAATAAATTGTGTTACGATGACTCAACTGATCCAGAATGTGTTAAAACAACAAACCACTTTTATCCTAATATAAATACCTCGCTGTTTATTACTAATGATGGAATGATATGGCTTTCTTATGGTGGTGACTATGATTTAATAGACATAAATGGCCTTAAAGGTCCAAACAAATGGGGTAGAGATCAGTTTGCATTTGATATAACAGGTCAAGATACAGAAAATCGCTATGGCATCCCTCAAGGTACTGTTGTTCCTAAGGGTTCAAAATTGCATGCTGATATAAACAATTTCCCAGAATACTACTGGAGAAATAACAACTACTGCACGACTGAAAATGTTAACATAGGATCTCATTTTGCAGAATACTGCACAGGAAGAGTATTGGAAGAAGATGCGATGAATTATTAACTCAGCTATATAATTCTATTTATATTGCATTTTATTTGATGTTAAAATACCTCACAATCTTGATTTTAATAGATGCATGAATTATACTGTAATAAGTTATACATAGGTGTGAAAATGAGCAAAGAAATTAATATTACAGTCTGTCTTGGAAGTGCATGTTTTGCAAGAGGTAATGAAGATCACTTAAACTACATAGAGGATTATGTAAAAGCACACAATCTGGATGCCAAAATAGAAATTACAGGTTCACGCTGTGAGGGGCTATGTGCAGACGGTCCAAATATAATCATAAACGGAACTGTATACAATAATATGACTTCTGTCAAATTAAAGGAAATTTTAGATAAATTAAGAGGTTAATATGGACAAACTATATCCCGTCTATACCTTAAAAAACGAGTGTCACGACTGCTACAAGTGCATTCGTGAATGTCATATTAAAGCCATAAGTATCCAAAACGGACATGCCTCAGTTTTGCCGGAAAAATGTATTGCTTGCGGAAATTGTGTAAAAACCTGCCCAAGCAACGCAAAACGGGTAAGAAACGATATTGAAAAAGTTAAAAATTTATTTAGAGCTCAAAAAGAAGTTTTTGTATCTCTTGCTCCGAGCTGGGCTGGAATATTTGAGCATAGTCCTGCTAAAATGATTTCTATTCTAAAAAAATTAGGATTTTCTCACGTTAGTGAAACTGCTCTTGGCGCTCAAGAAGTTTCAATTGAAACCAGCAAGATAATGTCACAACAAGAAAAAGGCTTGTTTATCTCAAGTGCCTGCCCTGTTGTCGTTGATTACATAAGACTTTACAATCCAAAATTTATTAACAACATTGTACCAATTGCCTCACCTGCACTAACACACGCAAAACTTCTTAAAGAAATATATGGAAACCAAATTGCAGTAGTTTTTATAGGTCCTTGTATAGCTAAAAAAAATGAATCTGACAGACATCAGGATCTCATTGATGTAGCTTTAACTTTTGAAGAACTTAAACTCTGGATAACAGAAGACCTTGGATCTACTCAAGGAATTAATTTTAACAGTGCTGAGCGATTTGTTCCAGAAGCAGCCTTTGAGGGTTCGCTTTATGCAGTAGAAGGCGGTATGAATGAAACTTTAAAAAAAGGTGGCAACACAACTGACGTCCAACTTCTAAACATAAGCTCAATTGAAAATCTTGAAAAAGCACTTATAGGTTTAGAACCTCAAAATATTAACAAAAAAATTTTTATAGAAGCACTTGCCTGCAATGGTGGTTGTCTCGCTGGACCTTGTAATTCTACAAAAAAATCAGAACTCTTACGTATTTCTGATGTCCTTTCAAAAATCCAAGAAAGAGAAACTATTCCAACAGAGCCAAAAACTGTTGTGGAAGAAGAATATAAACCTAAAAAAATTGAGCATCACACCTACAGTTCAGAACAAATAATAAATGCCCTAAAAAAAATCGGTAAACATACTGAAGAAGACGAGCTAAACTGCGGTGGCTGCGGCTATAACACTTGCCGAGAACTTGCGGCTGCAATGATTTCCGGAGAAGCAGAACCATCAATGTGTGTCTCTTATATGAGAAAAATCGCAATGAGAAAAGCAGCAGCAATGCTCCGTTGCATGCCATCTGCTATCGTTATGGTCGATAGTAATTTAAAAATTGTAGAATCTAACGACGCCTTTATGAAAATGTTTTGCGGTGAAATGTATGATGTTTTTGCAGAACGACCTGAAGGCGTTAATGGTGCTTGCATAGATAGAATAGTAGATTTTAGTGATATTTTTAAAGAAACATTAAAAACTTCTCGTGATATTCACCGCGAACGATATCCTGTATATGATAAACTTTATGATATAACAGCTTTTTCTATTGAAAAAAATGAACTTGTTGGTGCTGTAATTACCGACGTTACAAAAACAGAATTAGGTCGTGAACAAATAGCTCACAGAGCACAAGAAGTTATTTCAAAAAATATTGCAATTGTTCAAGAAATCGCAGGGCTTTTAGGAGAACATATGGTTGAAACTGAACTTCTTTTAAGTACAATTGCCCAAGATTACGACTACTCCGAGGAAAAACAACAATAATGTTTATTGATATAGACTGCGCACAAGAAAAAAAATACGGTCAAAATGCTTATGGGGATTGTTTTATGTCAAAACGTGACCCGGTAAAAGGTGAACTTATTGCTGTTCTTTCTGATGGACTAGGTAGTGGGATTAAAGCCAATATCCTTGCATCAATGACCGCAACAATGCTTTTAAAATTTGTTGAAGCCGGAAGAAGTATTAAAAGAACTTGCGAAGTGGTTATGAACGCACTTCCTGTCTGTCAAGTGCGAAAAATAAGTTACTCAACTTTTTCAGTTGCCGTTTGCAGTGAGGATGGCGCAGTTAAAATTGTTGAAGAAGGTAATCCACAATTTATATATATTAGTGATGGCAGGGTTATAGAACCGGAATTTACAGTAATTGATTCTGAAACCTTTAAAAACAGACATATGCATATATATAAATTAAATTTAAAACTAAATGATCGGCTTATATTCTGCTCTGATGGCGTAACTCAAGCAGGACTAGGTAATCCGGAACTAAAACTTGGATTAAGACGCAGTGGACTTATAAAATGCCTTTTGGAAAGAATTAACCAAGATCCGAATGTCCCCAGCAACGAGCTTTCCAACTATGTTGTAAAGCTTGCCAAAAATACCGAAGTTGACAGAAAAGCAAAAGATGACATTTCTTGCTGTGTAATTCATTACAGAGAACCCAGAAAAGCCCTAATTTTTACAGGTCCACCTTATCATATGGAAAAAGATCGCGATTATGCACTTGAATTTTGGAATTCTGAAAGTAAAAAAGCTATATGCGGAGGAACAACAGCAAATCTTATTTCCAGAGAATTAAATATTCCTGTTAAATGTGATATCACCGGCAGTGTAGGAAAGCTTCCTGCTGTTTCCAAAATGGAGGGCATTGATCTCGTTACTGAAGGTATTTTAACACTAACACGTGCAGTTGATTATCTTGAAAACGGATTTAAAGAAAAAGAAAAAAATGCAGCCTATGAACTTGTAAATTTTCTTTTAACTAGTGATTGCATTGAGTTTATGGTTGGTGCTAAGCTAAATCAAGCACACTATGATCCAAACTTGCCTGTTGAAATTGAAATAAGAAAAAATATTATAAAAAAAATGGCAAAAATTTTAGAAGATAAATATATCAAAAAAGTTATAGTAAGATATATATAAGGAGCAAAAATGAGCAAAATCCAAGTAAAAATTTGTATGGGCACAACATGTTTTGTTATGGGAGCATCAAATCTTCAAGAACTTATAGAACTTATCCCAGAAAAATACTCTGATTCGGTAGAAGTTTGCGGTGTACCTTGTCTTGGTTTATGCTCAGAAACAAAAAAATATTCCGGTGCACCATATGTTAAAGTTAATGACGAAGTTGTAGCGGAAGCAACTACAGAAAAAGTACTTAAGCAAATAGAGAGAATATTGAAAAATGGACAAGAATAACCAAGCACAACATTTAAAAAGAGAAATTTTAGTCAGAACTATTGAAGCATTTTTTTCTGACAATTTTGAAGAAAATACAAGATTAATTGCATATGACATGCGCCCTCAGGGATGCGAAGTGCCATATAGATGCTGTATTCACAAAGAAAGAGATGTAATTCAACACCGTATTATAGCAAACCTTGGACTTTCTATGGAAGAAATTGACGAAAGAAAACTTCTTTCGGACTATGCAAGAAAAGCTAAAGAGAGAACAGAACTGGAAAAAGACGTTCTTACCGTACTAGAAACAGCTTGTCAGGCATGCGTTCCGAGCAGAATGTTTGTTACAGATTTGTGTCAAGGCTGTGTTGCAAGACCTTGCGTTGAAAGTTGTAAATTTGGCGCAATATCTATTCAAAATGGAAGATCTGTTATAGACGGCTCAAAATGCAAAAATTGTACAAAATGTATGCAAGTATGCCCCTACCACGCTATTGTAAAAATAGTAGTACCTTGTGAAGACGCCTGCCCTGTTGGTGCAATTGCTAAAGACCAAAGCGGTCATGCAACAATTGATTTTGATAAATGCATAACTTGTGGTAAATGTGTTGCGGCGTGTCCTTTTGGAGCAATACACGAAAAATCACAAATTATAGATATATTAAATCGCATAAAAGAAGGTAAAAAAGTTATAGCGATGATCGCCCCTTCTGTAGCAGGTCAATTACCTTGTTCAATATATCAACTTAATACCGCACTTTTACAATGCGGATTTAATGAAGTAGTTGAAGTTGCCCAAGGTGCAGATATTACAGCATTAAACGAAGCAGAAGAGTTTAAAGAACGAATGCAAAACGGTGATAAATTTATGACAACTTCTTGTTGTGCAGGATATAACAATCTTATTGCCCAACATTTACCTGAAATCAAACCATTTGCTTCAGACACAAAAACACCTCTTTATTACACTGCAGAATTATGTAGAAAAGAAAATCCTGATGCAATAACAGTTTTTGTAAGCCCTTGTGTTGCAAAAAGAAGAGAATGCTTAGATAACCCCAATATAGATTATCTTCTAAGTTATGAAGAAATGGGTGCGTTATTTATAGCTAAAAAAATAGAAGTTTCAACACTTGAACCAACTCCATTTAAAACTGAAGCATCAAGAGAAGGTCGCAATTTTGGTATTCTAGGAGGCGTTGCAAAATCTGTGGAAGTTGCAGACCAAGGACAATCTGAAATAAAACCTTATATAATTAATGGCTTAAATAAACAAACCATAAGAGAACTTCGTAATTATGCTAAAAAAGGTGAATGTGAAATGGGTAATCTTATTGAAGTTATGTGTTGCGAAGGCGGTTGCGTAGGCGGTAATTGCTGCGTTAATAACGCTAAAACTGCTACAAAAACTATCACTGACTTTACAAAAGATAGCAAACCATTAAAATAAATAATTTAAATTTAAATTATAAAATTACTCCGGTAAAATACATCGGAGTAATTTTTTTATGTATAAATTTATGTATATTCTAATTGACATACAAAAATAATAATATGTATAATTAAATAAGTTTAATCTTGGAGTTTGTTAATGAGAACATTCTTAATAATACTTACATTGCTTTTGTACTCCTGCAACTACTGCATTGCACACTCCAACAATCAAAATGATAATATCTTTTATCAAAAACAGCTCAACGAAACAGGGTTTAAAATTTTAAATGCTAATAATATAACAAACCGCATGAATTTTCGTTACAAAGATAGCCCTAAACTCAAAATCTCAACATCCTTAATGAAAAAAAATATCTACGTTTATAAAGGAGCATTTGAACTGGTTGAAGATGAAAATGAACTTGCTGCATTACTTTGCAGAGAAATTTCATACATTAATAATGCTTCTAACGGCTTGTTGAGACGAACATCCATGAGCTACTCTCCTTTAAAATACGAAAAAAAAGCTGATAGAAGAGCTGTTGATTATATGGTAAACGCAGGATACAACCCAATATCTTTAATAATTTTTTTAAACAAACGAACTGGCGAACCAAAATGGTTTGAACAATATTTTATATCTCATAATGGTCTAAAAAGACAACTTTATACTTATGAATATATTTATGAAAAATACCCGTCCTTTATAGCTCAAAATAATTATTTAAAAAACCCATATTATCAAAACTTTCTACGTAACTCAATATCAGAACGCAAAGAAATTTATGAATCAACCAAGTTAAAATTAAAAATTAAAGATGAAACAAATTAATATGAAGAAAAAACTATATACAATAATTTTAACAACTATATTATTAACACAAATAGTACAACCTATCGCATTTTGCCATGAAAATAATTTAAATCAAAAAATTGAGACAAACTACTCTTTTGAGTTAGAGAAAGATGAATTGGCGGAAACCCTAGATGCATCAAAACTACCTAAAAAAATAACCTACACCCCAATTTACTTAGAAGACGAAAAAACAATATCACAAACTTCTGCCTCCCTACCACACAAAAAAAAATATAAAACTCAGACGCCATTTGAAGACGGTATTGAGGTTGTACTCAAACCTGTAAAAAAAGTAAAAACAAAAAATTCCTACGTAAAAATTAAAAAAGGCAAAAAATATAAACACCATAAAGTTGTTCTTCCCAGACTAAACAAGACTATAGAATTTAAAGTTGTCAAAGATGTAATCAACACTAAAGGTCAAATTGTTATTCCTAAAAATACAATTGTTCACGCCAAAGTAGGAAACGTCTCGCCTAAAGCAATGGGAGGGGCACCGGCAGAAATTATTATTGAAAATTTTGAAGCAATAAAAAAAGACGGAACAATAATTCCGCTTACCGGTAATATTAGCGAAGATGGTTTTTCCCTAGCTATATGGGTCGCAATTGCAGAACTTGCAACTACCCCTTTTCTTATCGGAATTGCTGTTCCTATACTTAGAGTGTTACCAGGCGGCCAAGCTGTAATCTCGCCTAAAAAAAAATACATAGTTTATTATCAGGAGAATTAATATGAAATTCAAAAAAACATTACTTTTACTAAGTATTAGCACTATTATGTCAACAAATTTGCAAGTATTAGCCCACACACCAAATGTTGATACTACATATCAACAAGAAATTATGGAAACAGGATTTAGAATACTAAATGCAAATAAAATAGATAAACGAATAACTTTTTTCTACAAACAAGACGACGCGATAAAAACCAGAGCATTATCCAGAACAAAAAGAATCCTTATTTACAGCGGAATAACTCCTTTCATAGATGATAGAAATGAAATAGCAGCAATAATAAGTCACCAAATTGCTCGAGAATTAGACAATCACAAAGGGATCATGCGACGAAGTGCAAGAGCCATCAGACCTCAATTATATACAAAAAAAGCAGACAATACTGCTGTAGATTTAATGGTAAATGCCGGATATAATCCGATAGCCCTAATCTCTGTTATGAACAAAATTCTATCTGAACCGAATTGGTTTGATTTCTTTGGGGGCAGTAAAGGCTCAAAAAGAATGATTAGTATTTATGAATATATCTACAACAATTATCCCCAATATTTGTCCAAAAACGATTATTTAACAAACATTTACTATCAAAATTTCTTAATAACTTCAAAAAAAGAACGTTATGAACTAAAGAAAAAATATGAAGAAAAAAATATGATTTCTGTTAAGTATCAAACTAAAAAATCAAAACAGCAATCAATGCAAAAATAATTAAAGCAATGTTGTAATGTAAAAACGTAGGAATGCAAGTATCTATAATATGATTATGCTGACCATCCGCATTGAGTCCTGCAGTAGGTCCAAGAGTAGTATCAGATGCAGGAGAGCCTGCATCACCTAAAGCTGCGGCTGCCGCAACTATTATCACCGTTGCAGGAACACTAAAACCTAACTTCACACAAACCGGAACAAACAAAACTGCTAAAATTGGTATTGTTCCAAATGACGTACCAATTCCAATTGTTACAAAAAGACCAACCAGCAACATAAAACACGCAGCAAAAATTTTATTAGCTCCGATTATAGGCAATATCTCATGAACTAACGACTCTATTCCGCCAGTTTCTTTTAATACAAGTGCAAAACCTGCCGCAACAAGCATAACAAAAGCAACATATCCCATCAAACCAATTCCCTCATTAATAAGCTTATCCATTTTTTGATGAGAAACCGCTCCACCTCCAAAAATTATTCCTAATCCCACCAGAGCACCTAAAGGTAAAGAACTTGTTAATAGTTGAACAACCAGCGTAGCTAATGCCCCAATTAACGTTACATAATGCGTTTTATTAAACTTCAAAGACTGCTTTTCAAATTCAAGACTACTATCACAATTAACTATAGATAAATCTCTATATTCTCTTTGTTTGCGATAACTTACCAGTACCGCAAAAACAAACCCAACCAACATTGCAACACCTAAAAACCAAGTGTAATGCCATATTTCACTTGTAGTAATTTTTACTCCGTTAAGCGTCAAATTCTCTGCTATTAATCCTTGGAAAATAAGCCCAAATCCTGCTGGAATTGCAATATATGGCATTTTTAATCCAAAAGCTAAGGCACAAGCAACCGCACGTCTATCCATCTTTAACTTATTCATAACGCCCAAAAGCGGCGGTATAACTATAGGAATAAAAGCTATATGCACAGGAATTAAATTCTGGGACATCATAGCTATTACTGTAATAATCACTATCAACAACATTGCATTATTTTTTATAATACTAGCTATTTTTTTAGACAAAATCGCAGCTAACCCTGTGTGCGTCATAGCTGCTGCGAATGCTCCTAACAATATATAACTAAGCGCTGTTTCAGAATTTGCACCCATTCCTTCTATAAAAGTATGCATTATTTCTGAAATAGGCATCCCTGAAACTATACCTGCAACTATTGCTGCTATTATTATCGATAACAAAACATTCACCTTGCACAAACACATTATACAAAGTGCCACTACTGAAACTATTACAGGATTAAAAATTATTTCTACCATATTTTGATACTAACATGAGCAAATACACCACTCAAGAAACTTAATTGTTTTTCAATTTACTTTTGTAAATTTATTACAAAAAATGAGCAATTATTAAAATTTACCTCTTTATATTAAAATAGAATTAAAGGAGTAATGTTTTGATTATACCACCTTTATTATCAATAAATCCATACTCAAACAAGAACAAACCTTCCCCAAGGTCAAAAAGCTTTTTCGTAAATAACAATCTCTCCTTTAAAGGAAATCCTTTACAAAAGCTTGATTATGACGATTTCCTGCAAAAATTTAAAACAGCATACTCACAAAAACTTGAAAATGTTTTATACTCCATTATTGGCGTAAAAGAACATCTGCTTGGTGCAGGATGCGAAAAAAGTGTTTACAAAATTCCAAAAGTTAATGACTACGTTGTAACTTATCCTAAAAATCAAGACCGGTTTCAATATATGATTATACACAGGACTATGAAACCAGCAGTAGATAAATTTCCGGAACACAATTTTGGACAAGCAGTAGGAGATAACGGAGGCGGAGTTTATATACTAAAAAAAGTAAATGGAATTGCTCACTCTTTTCCAGATTGGATTACTAAATTTAGTAGATTGTTTAAAAATAACATGAATGTTGATATTGAAAATGCAGAAATCTTTGTAAATCAATTAAAGAAAATATCAGAATTTCCTCAAAAAGCTTTTGAAAAGCTTGCTGAAGAACTCCAACTTTTAAACCAAGCATCCATTCGAGCAGATGCTATTAATCCAAATAACCTACTAGTTGATGATGCAAAAAAAATCTTTACGCTTATTGATATTGATCAAATTGAAAAGCAATATCCTTATCTCAATAAACCATACAATGGCACAATGGATATGATTACAATTTTACTCGACCCAATATTCCACTATGCTTGCTACAAAAAATTACCACCTGACAAACAAAAAGAATTAATCTTTATATCAAACACAATTATCGCAAAATGCAAAACTGCTGCAAAAAAAATCGGACTTCCTTTTAACTCTCAAAATAACGAAAAAATCTTTTTAGCACAAAATGCAACTAAAATGCCGGAAAACCCCAGCAAAGTACTAATGCCCCCATATAACAAATTCAAAGAATTATATCCGGCTTTAAATTAACATTTATAAAGAACTATTTCCCCACATTCCAATGTTTTAGGAACATCAATTATTCTTTGGTTAGAACTGCCAATCCAATGAAGATTATTATCATTTAATTCCTTAACGAATCTACCATCAATAAATACATCAACGTATTTTAATTCATCAAGCTTGTCCTTAAAATCTTCCCATAAAAAACCTGTATAAACCCAAACCGTTTTTTGCGGAAAAAGCTCCTTACACTTTTTCATTAAACGAAAAACTTCAGGTTGATTAAATGGGTGCAAAGGATCACCACCGCTAAAAGTTATACCGGAAATATGCGGCTTATCCAACGCCTCAAACAACTCGGCTTCTGCTTTTTCGTCAAACGGCAACCCACCTGCAAAATCCCAAGTAATCGGGTTTTGACATCCATCACAATGGTGAGAGCATCCTGCTACCCACAAAACAACTCTCAACCCATCACCATTGAGCATATCATCTTTAGTTATATTGTGATAATTCATTATTACATGCTCACTCTGTCTTTAATTTCTTCCATTTTTGCTTCGTTCAAACGAGTATCTCCATTAACTCTGGAATATGAAAGATATCCATTCATACGATCAATTTTGGTCAAATTATGACTGCCGCACTTTGGACAAACATCCATCGCCAACTCTTGGTGTCCACAATCATCACAATACGCTAATGAAAGATTAACTCCTTCATAAAAGCCTAAATCCATTGCTCTATGAATTAAAGTTTCAATTGCTTCAGTATTATATGAAATTGGATATTTTACATATTGAATTTTTCCGCCATTAAACAAATTCCAAAAACGGTTTTCCAAATCTTGCTTTTCAATCGGAGTTATATCCTCAGATACATGGCAATGGAAACTATTAGAAACATACCCTCTATCAGAAACCTTCTCTTTAATTCCATATTTTTTTCTAAATTGTTTAATTTGCAATCCGCAAAGGTTTTCTGCCGGAGTTCCATATATAGCATAAAGATTTCCGTCTTGCTCTTTATATTCTGTAATTTTATTATTTATATACTCCATTACTTCCAACGCAAACTGACCGTCTTCGACCAGCGATTTTCCGTTATAAAGTTCTTGAAGCTCATTAAGAGCCGTAACTCCAAATGATGCGGTTGCTGTTTTAAGCAGCGGTTTAATTTTGTCAGACGGTTTTAAATGTCCACCATAAAAGCCACCTTCACAGTATGCCAAAGGATTAACTGATGCTCTCATCTCTCCAAGATACTCATATGTTTTGATGTGTATTTTCCTAATCAATTCCATATAGTAATCAAGTACTGAATAAAAGTCTTTTGATTCCTTTTGAGCCTTTGCATAAATCATAGGTAAGTGAAGACTAATCGCACCAATATTAAATCTACCGACAAATACCGGAGAATCATTTTCATCAGCCGGAGACATTCCTCCTCTTTCGTACCAAGGGGATAAAAATGCTCTGCATCCCATAGGAGAAATGACTTTCTTGTATTTTTTGTACATACTTGCAACATAACCTTCACCGGTTAAAGATAACCAGTCCGGATACATTGCTTTTTTAGAGCATTCAACTCCTGCTCTGTAAACATCTTCAAGCTCTTTTCCAACACCATGAAGATCCTTATCATACAAGAAAACAATCTTTGGGAATAAAACAGGTTTTTTATTTTCTTTTTTACCTTGACCTTTTTCTCTGACTTTTAACATTGTAATTGAGGCCATTCTTTCAAATTCACCTGTTCCCAAACCAATTGTAACAGTAATAAAAGGATAATCTCCACGACTTGATGCTACTGTATTGAATTTATACTCCCAACCTTGGAAACCTTGTTCAAAATCATGTTGAACATCTTTCAGTGCTTCTTCTTTTGCCTTTTCAAAAGAAAGCCCTAAGCAAACATATTTGTTATATTGTCTTTCGTAAGTTTTTTTAGCATAAGGTGCGAGAAGCTTATCCGCTTCCGGAACAGTAAAACCACCATACTGCTGACTAGCAGCTGCCATTACAATATCTCCGACAACATCAAACGCTACATCCAACGATTTGGGCTCATTATACCATATGTTGCCCATTTCAAATCCGTCTTTCAAGACCGATTGAACATCAAACAAGCAACAATTCATTGTATCTCTTCTTGCAGACATGTCATGAATATAAATATACCCATCTCTAATCGCTTGCAACTCATCAACATTTAAAAAGAATTTCTTGTACAATTCTTTGTTCAATTGATTAAAGATCAAAGAACGCTTTGTTGAAACCAATGCTGAATCAGCATTTGAGTTCTCCTTGTCTCCTATATACATTATTTTTTGACTTTCTTGAAACACCTTATCAAGCATTCTTACAAAGTCTGTTTTATAATTTCTATAATTCCTGTAGCTTTCTGCAACCTTCGGATTTACACTTTCCAAAGCGCTTTCTACAATATTATGAATTTCCAGAATATCAATATCTTTTTTACCTAAAGTCAAAACTTCTTTAATAACAAAATTGCAAATGCTATTCATTTCTTCTTCGCTAAATGTAACAATCATTCTAGCCGCAGATTTTGAAACAGCGCTTTGAACTTTTTTTATGTTAAATTCTTCTTTTGTACCGTCTTTTTTTATTATCGACAGCCCATTAAGATTGAAAGCACCGTTTAGCAAAGTTTTTGGCGTAAATTTTGCTTCATTTTCAGATGCCGCTTTCATTTTTTCTGTCACTTTAGCCAAATTCATTTGTACTACATTTTCTGCATTGTTATTTTTATTGACCGCATTTTGCATAACAACAAATCTCCTCAATCATTTTTTGATTTCTAGTATCTTTAATATGTGACTTTGACTGTATCGGCTACAATCTAGTTCAAATTTCGGGATATCATAACCCAAAACCTTTTCCCGAACGGCACTTTATCATCAAAAGCACCTCTGCTTTTCCATGCTTTCGCCTTTCTTTAATATAATAATTTTAGTACAAAATTTAGAGTGTGTAAACATGATTTGAAAAATATCCTCTACTTGAAGTATTTGTTTTATACAATTCTTAATATATAATTATAAACCCTTTTCTAACAATAATCTTGCCTTTTTTTACAGTTTAGTCTATCCTTATTATTGGATTTTAGTTTGATTTGAGAGGGAAAATGATTATTATAGAAAAACCTTATGCTTCGGAATTGCTACTCAAAACTATTGCTAATTGTGATGTTTCTGTATTAAGTAACAATTCTGCAAAAGAACTTAATAACAAAAAATACAACTTAAAATATCTTGATGAAGAATCTGCAATAAACTTATTTAAAGATGGCAAAGAATATCTTCTTTACTCTAATTCAGAAAATTCATTGGAGTGGATTACAAAAAATCTTCCATTTTCAAATGCGGCAAAAAATATTGAAATATTTAAAAACAAAGCAAAATTTAGAAAAATATTAACCTCAATTTACCCGGACTTCTTTTACAGAGAAATAGACTTTGAAGCCCTATGGGAGGTTAATTTTGATGAGTTGCCTTTACCTTTTGTAATAAAACCGACGGTAGGTTTTTTAAGCTTTGGGGTTTACACAATCCGCTCCAAAAAAGATTGGGATGAGACACTAAATTCGATAAAAGACGATATAAAAAAAGTTGCAAATATTTTTCCAAAAGTCGTTGTTGATTCATCTAAATTCATCATTGAAGAAATGATTGAAGGAGATGAATATGCTGTAGACGTTTATTTTTCTAAGCAAAGCACTCCGGTAATATTAAACATTTTTCAACATCCATTTTTGAATGAAAAAGACGTTTCAGACCGAATTTATATCACCTCTAAAAACATTATTAAAGATAATCTAAATGCTTTTAACTCATTACTTGAACAATTAGGTAAACTTATTGACCTTAATTATTTTCCAATGCACATTGAATTAAGAAAAACTCCAAACGGAAAAGTCATTCCAATTGAAGCTAACCCAATGAGATTTGCAGGGTGGTGTACAACTGATATGGCTTTTGGCGCATATGGCATAAATGTTTACGAGCATTATTTTAATCAAACCACACCTGATTGGGATGCCATTTTGGCACAAGCTGACGACAAAATTAGCTATTTTGCAATGGCTGAAGTCCCTGCTTCTGCTCGCCAAGAGGAAAAATTTTCGTTTGATTATAATGGATTTTGTAAAAACTTTTCAGAAATATATGATTTAAGAAAGCTTGATTACAAAAAGCACCCTCTTTTTGCAATAATATTTGGCAAAGCCAAGGAATATTCTGAAGTTGAAAAAATCCTCGCACTAAAAACATCTGATTATATTTGCTAAAACATTCTTAGCGGCAACTTATTTGTTATTTTTTGACAGTCTTTGCCTTAAGAGTTTTGCATAATCTTTGTACTCATCTGCTTGATTAGTTCTTCCATAGTTCAAATCATGAATACGTCTTGCACAAGTAACCATATCAACTTTTTTTATGCCTATATTATGTTGAGCCAATCTTGTAGTCAAATCAATAACATCGCCTGTAATTAAATCCTCTCTAAAAAAGCCAACAATATCAAAAATTTCTTTTTTAAACATAGTTGTACCAGTTAGAATTCCTCTGCGTGGATTTGGGTTACAAAATCTTTTTTGATCCGGGGTGTCCGGCGAACAAAAATCTTTAAACTGCGCCATAACTATTTTAGTATCAGGCTCTTTATCAAACTCTTTTAACAAATATTCTAATGCTCCTTCTACAAGTTTATCATCCTGATCTATAGTAAGCCAATAACAACCGCTCGACTCTCGAATGCCTGTATTTTTACCCGCAACTTGTCCTTTGTGCACATCATTAACAATAACCTTAACTCCCATTTGTTTAGCAATTTCGACAGTATTATCCGTTGAAATATCGTCAATAACGATTATTTCTGTATTAATTCCTTGAGCATAAATACTCTCAATGCACTCTCTGATATATTTACTTCCATTATATGTAGGAATTGTTATTGATATTAAATTTTGCATACGCAGCCCCTCATTGCAATTTGTTTTCATGTAAACACAAAAACAATTAAATAAAAACCTTATTATTTAACCAAATATTTTGTGATAAAATCATAATAAGAATCATGATTAAAAATTAATTGAAAAAACATATGACCAAAGTTTCTATTATAGTTCCTGTATATAATACAGAAAAATATTTAAAAAAATGCTTAGACAGCCTTTGTAATCAAACGCTTAAAGATATTGAAATTATTTGTATAAATGACGCCTCAACTGACAAGTCATTGGAAATTTTAAATACCTATGCACAAAAAGATCAACGTGTTAAACTGATTAATTTTACAGAAAATAAAGGTGCAGCTGCGGCAAGAAATGCAGGTATAAATGCAAGTTCAGGCGAATATATAGGTTTTGTTGATTCAGATGATTTTGTAGATTTAGATTTTTATGAAAAATTGTACACTAAAGCAATTGAAACAAATTCTGAAATTGCAAAAGCAAACTGTAAACACTTATCCCTCGATGGAACTGAAATAACAACACAAACAGTACTGTCTCAAGATAAAATTCTGTTTTGCTCTTTATATGGTTCCGCAATATATAAACACAGCCTAATTGTTGATAACCACATAAATTTTATTGAAAATTGCAATTGGGGAGAAGACAGACTTTTTCCAATAAAAGCTTGTTATTTTTCCAATAAAATTACTATAGACAACAGCACATTCTATCACTACATAAGAAGAAGCTCTTCATTGACCTGCTCAAATTATAACTATACAAAATTTTTAGATGGATTCAATTCAACACAGCAAGTTTTAACTTTTTTAAATAATGCAAATATTAAAGAGTCTGAATACAATAGACTTTTTAACATTTTTTTCAAAGATTTATTGTCACTGTTTATAAAAAATTTTGATACGTTTAAAACAAACCCGTCCCTACAATTTACAACACTCGCTCATTCATACAAATATCAAAATAAATTTTATACTGATTTTTACCAAAATATAATTTCTTACATAGAAAAAAATGACCTATCAAACATTAAATCAGAAATGAATAACTTTGAAAAAAAATTAGCAAAAAAACAACTTTTTGATTTGTTGAAAAACAATATAAAAACTGCTCAAACGCATATACCTATTTTTTTAGCATCGGATGATAATTATGCCCCGTTTGTAGCTACAACAATTGCAAGCATATGTGACAATACAAAATCATATTGCGAGTTTTATATTTTAGACGGTGGAATTTTAGAAGAAAATAAATCAAAAATTTGCAAGTTGAAAAAAAAGTTTTCAAATTTTTCAATCGAATTTTTAAATATTGATTTAGATACTCACTTTAATGACTTACCAGAAACTCAATATATTTCCAAATCAATGTACTCAAGGTTTTTAATTCCAGAATTGAAACCTGAAATTGATAAAGCCATTTACTCTGATGTTGATGTTATTTTTTTAGGTGATATTGCAGAAATATGCAAAGAGGATTTAGAAGGATATACTTTAGGTGCCGTTTGGGAAGAATACGCAGAAGGTACAATAAATATGGAAAGAAAAAGACAACTAAATTTATCTTTAAATCATAAATATTTTAGCTCCGGCTTTTTATTAATCGATTGTAAAAAATGGCGCAAGGATAACAGTTTTAAAAAATTACTTGAAATATTTAAAACTATTGATAATGAACTAAGTTGTCCAGATCAGGACATCTTAAATATTTACTTTAATGATAATTACAAAATACTTTCTCAAAAATACTGCTGGATAAATCAAAATTACAATTACTATAAAACAACCCCAGAAATAATTATACGACATTTTAACGGTCAAATAAAACCTTGGCACATAAGCCCAACCAGAAAAACAACTCTAATACCAGAAATTAATAGTTTTTGGTATTATGCAAAAATAACTGATTTCTATGAAGAAATATACAGCAAGGTGCTTCCTCAAGCAGAACAAGATAAAATTTTAAGACAATTACATTTATCCAATTTAAAACACAAACTAATAGGAGCTGCAAATGAACACTAATGACTACAAAATAATAGAACGCATAGGTGCTATGTTGTGCTCGCCTGAAGAAAGACTCCTAAAAAAGAAACATCTAACTGATGAAAATAAACAAAAATTGCTAGCACTAAAAAATATACATAAAGGAAAAAGATGTTTTATTGTAGGGTCGGCTCCTTCCTTAAACTTACTTGACTTAACACATTTGAACAATGAATACACTTTTACCGTAAATCGCGGCTATATGCTCCAATCTAAAGGATTAATGCACTCTACTTATCATATAATTTCTGACAAAGAAACTTTTAAAGATAAAGATTCTTGTTACCAAAACTTACAAAACTTTAGTAATATACTGTTTTGCTATGCTGGCATGAACAAACCTGAAATAAATCTTGAAACTTATTATTTTGATTACATAAACCCTAAAAATTTTAAAAACGAGTATATTACATTCTGTGAAAACCTAACCTCACCACTTATTATGTATGATTCAGTTATACATTTTGGCATTCAAATTGCCTACTATATGGGATTTACAGAAATATATTTGATAGGTGTTGATCTGGATTTTGCCCAAAATAAAGGGCATGCATACAAAGAAACTGCAGAAGAAACTATAAGACAACAAGAACATTCTATAAAAATGGCACAATTTATGCTTGAAGGTATTAAAAAGTGTGGAGAGTTTTTAACATTAAAAAATGTGAGCTTAATTAACGCTTCTCCTAAAGGTATAGTAGATTGTATTGAAAGAAGAAATTTTGAGGAGATATTTAGTGAATAATATACCAATTTTTTTAATATGTGATGATAATTATACCCCCTATATGGCAACTATGATTGCAAGTATTTGCTATAATACAAAAAGTCTAATTAATTTTCACGTCATAGGTAAAGGCACCTCAGACAACAACAAAGCCCAAATAGAAAAAATGAAAAATACCTTTAAAAACTTTGCTATAGATTACAAGGTTTTTGATGCGACTGAGTCCTTTAATATACCTTATTTATCATTATCAAGAATGACATCTTCTACCTTTATCAGAATGTCATTGCCGGATTTATACCCTGAATTAACACGAGCTTTAGTAATGGATGTCGACATAATTTCTTTACAAGATATTGTTAAACTTTGGGAAATAGATTTGGAAGATTATCATTTTGCAGCAGCTTTGGATAAACCTTTTGACGCCTATTACAAATTTAAAGAATGCATGAACGTAGATGTTGACTGTAATTATGCAAATTGTGGCGTTATGCTGCTGAACTGTGAAAAATGGAGAAAAGATAAAATTACTCAAAAGTGTTTAGATATTGAAAAAAAATATAGGGACAATTTAACCTGCGCTGATCAAGATGTAATTAACAAAATATTTTTAGGTAAATTTAAGCTTCTAGACTGCAAATATAACAGTCTGCTTGGTAATGACAATGACATTATAAACAGACATTTCTGTCATTTAAGAAAACCTTGGCTTTCTAAATACAATATAGAAGGTGATGAAATTAAAAATTTCGATGACTGGTGGAGGTTTGCTAAAATGACTCCATTTTATAACCAATTAAAATTAAAATATGAAGAATTTAATAATGGCTCCAAAAACAATTCTCCTAAAGAAACTCAAACTCAATATAGAAAAATGGAAGCAATAGCACTTGCCAGAAATTTATTAAAGAGGAAACAAAATTGCCCCAAATAACTATAATAATACCCATATACAATACAGAAAAATACTTGGAAAAATGTTTAGATAGTATTTGCTTGCAATCATTAAAAGATATTGAAATTATTTGCGTAAATGATTGTTCTACAGATAATTCTTTGAAAATTCTAAAAAAATATGCGCAAAGAGATAACAGAATTAAAATTATAAATTTCACAGAAAACAAAGGCGTATCAATCGCCAGAAACGTTGGTATAAATGAAGCTAAAGGAGAATTTATAGGTTTTGTAGACAGCGATGATTATATTAGTATTAATTTTTACGAAAAACTCTACAATAAAGCTAAAGAAGAAAACTGTGTATGCGCAAAAGGAAATATTTACGATATAGACGAAAAAACCCAACAACCTACTCTTACAGAATTTTATAATCAAAACGATAAAATCGCACAAAATAAATTCAATTTTTTATATGGATTTTCATCTGCTATATATAAATTATCTTTTATAAAAGAAAATAATATTATTTTTCCTAAAAATATAAAATACTTTGAAGATCCTTATTTCTCAATAAAAAATGCTATATATGCAGATAAAATTGCCATTGAAAATGACGCACAATATTTTTACTTAAGACACCCACTAGCCGCAACTTCTTATAACAATCTTGATAAACAAAAAGAAAATGCACAAAGTATTATAAATATCTTAAGCGAAATAAATAAAATTACACTTAAAAAAGAAGATTATTGTATTATATGCAATTTTTTATTTAAGTCTTTACTAGCATTATGTCAAAGCAGAAAAGCTTCTAATGAATATAACATAGTAGCAGCTAAGTCAATGCACAAATTTTTACTTGATTGCAAATTCTTAGAAGATTTTCTTATATATTATTTTTTAGAAGAAAAATCACTATACCAAAAAAATATAATGTTAAAGCTCAAAAACAAGGTAAAACAAAATGCAGGAAACTGAATTATTAAAAACATATTCTAATATAAATAAAAATTCACTTTACCCAATAGTAAAAATCCTTGTTAGCTATATTAAGCCGTCTTTTTTATTTAAATCTGATATTTTAACTCCTATTCACCTAGGAAGAGCCGTAGCAAAATCAAATTCAAAAGATGGCGTAATATCTGACAAAGACTTATGTTGGCTTTACGAAAATTGTATTGGGGATGATGATTTTGAAGGAAACATTTCTTCTGCTAACCGTAGAGTTGGCTTTTTTACAGGTACATATTGGGCTTGGAAAAATTATGAAAAACTTGGCAACCCTCAATATTTTGGCTCATTTGGCTACAGAAGACTCTTAGATCCATCCTTTTTAGATCAAATAACTGAATATGATGCTATTATCCCAAGAGAATTGGACTTCAAAATTTCCTCTATAAAAAAACAAATTACACTTTTTCATGGAGAAGAAATTTTAACAAGAATGCTTGAATGCTTTAAAAAAGTTTACCCTAACGAATACAACGATTTTGAAACCTATTTGAATAAAACCAAAGGCTTTTTCTGGGAGCTTTATGTTTTTAAAAAAGAAATTTTTTTCGACTTCTGCAGTTGGATTTTACCTATACTCCAAACTTGCTTACAAACTACCCAAATAAAACTGCCTAATAATGACTTGCGAGATATAGGGTTTATTATGGAAAGATTAACAGGATACTATTGCTTTAAACTAACCAATGACAAAAACCTAAAAATATTGAAAACATCTATGATTCTAACAGAAAAAGCACTAATTAACAAAAATGCCATCAACCCAAGCATTATTGCCAATTTAAGAAATAAATTAAAATAACTTAAATTAAATTAGAGAATTCTTATTCCGCCAAAAAGAAATACTTTGTAAGAAAGCTTACCCTTTTTAGAAAAAGGTCTCTCAACGAGCTTTAAGATAGTAATATTAAATAATTTATATTTAATTATCAAAGTCCCATCTTTGTATGAAAAATTTTTACCTGTTAACTTATTAGCAGACTGTATCTCTCCCAAACCTTTATATAATTCATCAAAATTATACAAATGCTTAAAGACATTTTCTTTAGTTGCAGCAACAAAATTATATTTTTCATTTTGAATATACATAGGGAAAAATTTAATACCCTTTCCTCTCTTAACAATTGATTGAGCGATTATAGAAGACAATCCGCCATTAACATGCTCTTCAAATACAATAATAACTTCATTTTTATCAATTATTCTATTTATTGATAATTTATCAAAAGGTTTTATTGTATGACAAGAATAAATACTTGGATTCAAAGAAAGCTTAACCAACTTTTTTCTACAATCAACAGCCTCTTTCAGCATTCCTCCACTTGAAATAATAGCAATTTTTTCTCCAGATTTAACTTTTGAAATTTTACCAAATTTAACATCATAATCCAAATTAACATGCTTCATATAAGGACAATCCATTCTTATATAAACCGGTCCGCACATTTCAAAGCTTTCATCCATTAGCTTATAAAATTCACAATCTGTAGGCGCTATATCTACAATAGAGACATTTGGCAATGCGTTCATCAGTGCTATATCTTCTATTGCCCAATGAGAATACCCGGCAATTTTAGGTCCAACAACACCACCATGTATTCCAATTACCTTGACATTACAATTATTATAACAAACATCAAGCTTCAATTGTTCAAAGGCACGACAAGTTAAAAACGCCGCCAATCCCAAAACAACAACTGTTTTACCAGATTGAGCAAGCCCTGCAGCTACACTAATACTATTTGCTTCGGAAATACCTGTGTTTATAAGCCTTGACAATACTTCTTCATCTAAATATTGCTTATGTTCTCCAAAAAAATAACATTCCCAGACATCCGCAACCAATACATACAAGTTTTTGTCTTCTTTTAATTTTCTGACCAAATACTTAGACACTAATTCAAATTTATCACTCATTTTTTATTGTCTCCAATGCCTTTTTAAACTCTTCCTTTGTCAGACTAGAATGATGGAACATAGCAAAAGACCTATCATTCTGCAAATACTCCAACCCATGCCCTTTAACGGTATCTGCTATAATACACTTTGGTTTTGACGTTTTTTTGCTTAACAATTCCGCTAACTGAGATACATCATGCCCATTGCACAAGTATGCTTCAAATCCAAAAGCACTTAGTTTCTTTTCTAAATCTGTTGCTGTGTCTATAATATTTTTTGTATAATTGTCTATTTGCATATAATTTCTATCTATAATCAATGTAAAATTCAATAAATTATGCTGCGCTACAAACAAAAATGCTTCCCAAAGGGCTCCCTCTTGCAGCTCGCCATCTCCGCATATGCAATAAACTTTTCTATCCTTATTACCTAACGCAAGACCTGCACCAACTCCGGCACCATGCCCCAATGAACCAGATGCCACATCTACTGCCATTATTTTTTCCGAACCTACCAAATTATAAATATCATGCCCCAAAAAACCATCATCACAACAAAATGTTTGCAATAAAGATTTATCAAGCAATCCCAACTCTGCTAAAACACATATTTGTGCTAACCGACAATGCTCCTTAGATATAATTACTTTATCTCTATTAATATCATTCAAATTTGATAAACTTATATTAGAATCCTTATAAACAGCATACAATATTTCCACCGAAGACAATGAAGAGGTTATATGTCCAGGATTCATAATTGCTGCTGTTTCTAATATATTTATTTTTATGTTTTTTATTTGTCTATTTGTTTCTTCACTTATTAACAAAACAATTCTCCTTATTGCAATAATTTATTTAACTTATTCTACTTGTTCTCCACAAGGCAAACCATATTGAATGCTATCAAAATGACAATAGTGGCAAAACTCAGAATATTGCTTGCTATAAAATTTAATAAACTTCTCAGTTAAATCTTTTGACGATATCTCCTCTCTTAAATTAATCAATTCGTCTTTTATACCTTCTGTTAACTCCAAATTTCTGTGCATATACATAGAACAAACACACTGGGAGAAAATTCCCTCACAAATAATATTGCAATACAAACCAAAACATCTGGAATATATTTTTTTCAATTTTTCGCTGTCTTGAACATCCTTAAACAATTGAGGCATTGTCTGCCAATTATTTGCATCTAATTTTTCTTGTATATAACTAATCTTAATTTTGTTATCAACTAAAAGTTTCTTTATCGTGTTATATTTAACAGTAACATTATTTTTTATATTTTTAACCTGTCTGTAATCCGATAATTGCACTGCAAATTTTTTATTTTTCATTACCTTTAGCAACTCATCTGATGGTAAAATTGTACAATTTGTGCACATAAAAACATAATGAATTTGTCTTTTACTTAATGCGTATTCTACCATTTTATACAAGTCATTTACCAACAAAGGTTCTCCGCCAACAAAACCAAAAATATTAATATAGTCAACTGCTTCCAGCATCTTATCCAAATTTTTTTTAAATTGCTCAAAAGAAATCGGTTTTGCATGCGTCTGAGTAGTAAAATAAGGAATAAACGAATTACAATTTTTGCAATTTAAAGTACACCTTGTAGTAACTGCATATTGACAAACAGGTATAATTGGTTTTCTTTTTATCAAATAGCGTAGCTTTAAAAAGTTATAAAATATTTTTTGTCCACTTTTAATTTTTTTTAAAAACTTAATCAATGGAAAATCAAATAACTCAGAAATCCAACACTCATTAGAGGTTCTCCATATATGTTTCAGATTATACTGCTTATAATTTTTCCACTCTAATTTGTTCATAAAATATCCTTAACCCAAAGCACAATTTTTAGAAAATGTGCTAATAATTATCATTCTTAAATCCTACTATAAATATATCAGTTTGTAAAATAATATCAAGGTCAAATTCCTTATAAATATTTGTTTTTAATCTTGTTACATTTTCTAAAAATTGTTAAAGGCAAAGGATTAAAAATGAATAAAAAAAACTGGGATAACTATAAAAATAACAATCTAAAATTAGTTTGGAGAAATGCTACGATAAGCTGGTGCAATACCTTACCATTTAAGCTGAAACTAATAAACTTTTTAAAACGAAACTTTTCCCCTGAAAAAATTCATTTTACATTACACAAACTAAGATTTTTCTTAACCAGAAAAGCCATAATGCCGACATGTGAATACGTTCTTACTACAAGATGTACTATGAATTGTAAACACTGTAACACATTCATTCCTTATTTTACTCCTCAAACACACTCTAAAGCTGTATCTTTTGAGCAATTTAAAAAAGATTTGGATACACTTTTAAAAGCAGTTGATTACATTGACTATTTTGGTTTTGTTGGTGGTGAACCTTTAATAGTAAAAGACTTAGACAAAATGATTAAGTATGCCTGCTCCAAAAGAAAGCTACACCACATTTTTTTAGCAACAAATTGTACAATTTTACCCTCCAAAAATCTTCTTAAGGCAATGAAAAATAAAAAATTTGCAGTACAATTATCAGATTATAGAAATGTAGAATTTAAAACAAACATAACCGTAAAATATAACGAATGGAAACAATTATTACAAGAAAATAACATATTATTCTCACACCCGGAAGAAGATAGAGATGCAATGTGTTTTCAATCTATGCCTGAATTATATCAAGACAAACAAGACCCTAATCAATTAAAAAAAATATTTGATAAATGCTGGGGCCAGTATTGCAATATGCTCTGTGATGGGATACTAACTCAATGTGCTTTATCTGTTTATATATCAAGAAATCTTCCGCTAACAGAGGACATAAAAAAAGAAATTATAAATATCAGAGCATCAAAATCTGCTAAACAATTAACAAAAGACCTTATTGACTTTTATGCAAAACCATATTCCGCATTTTGTCACTATTGTCACATGGAAAACATTCAATACGGTCTACCGGTAGGGGAGCAGGCTGAATATATTACAAAATAAAACGCAAATAACTCTTTTCTATTTGAGTTTGCTCTATTCCTATATATCTCAAGGTAACCCATGGCGATGTATGATTAAATATTTTTTGAAGCATTACAATATCCTTAAACCTTTTATAATAATGATAGCCAAAAGTCTTCCTTAAACTATGTGTACCTATATTCTCATTAAGCCCAGCTAAACAACATGCTTTGTTAATAATTTTATACGCTTCAAATCTATTCATTCTCTCCCCAGAAGAAGATTTAAATAATGGTTCATTAAGATTTAATCGCTTTGTATATTTATTTATTAAAGGTTTTAACTTGGAATTTAAAGGAATTTTTTTAAATTTTCCTGTTTTCTTTTCCTTAAGCTGAATATATTTTTTATTCTTAACATCTTTAACATCAAGTGCCAATATATCAGAAATTCTAAGTCCACAATTAATACCTATAACAAAAAACATAAAATCTCTAATATTTTGTTTAAACAATATACTTTCAACTTTTTTAATATCATTAAACTTTCTAATTGGTTCAACTACTGCCATAATTAACTTCCTTTCTTCTATTAAGTACAAATTTAAAAAAGAAAAAAGTGACAAATAGTTTACACCTAACTAACTTCTTTAGTTCAAACGCTTAAATTCTACTAAACTACCATCCTCAGCTTTATAATTGTTGAGATAAACTCCTCCACAATCTATACTTTCAGAACAATTCCAATTTATCTGTCTATATGGGTTTTTCTTCACTTTATAAATTAAATATTTAGAAGACTTATACAATCCACTCCATAATTTTTATTTATAAAATATAAAAAAGCAGACTTTGTTAGCCTGCTTTTTTATTAAACTTATGATTTTCTAACTACCCTTCTACCTTAGCTTCACGCTCTTTTGTTTCTTCCTTTGTATACCCTATAGAATCTTTTTCAGGAGTCCAGCCAATATCTTCTTTAACCTCATGAATAGGATCAGCAAGGAGAAGTTCCTGTGCATCATTATACTCTTTCACAGAAAGCTCAAAGTTATCTTCTTGAGCAACATTTTCATCCAAATTGACTTCTGCAGATGATGCTTCTGCTTCTACTATAAGTTCATTATCTACCATTGATTTAATATAAGCATTTAATCTTTCTTCTATATCTGCAGGAGCACCTGGTATAACTTTTAATTTTGCCAAAATATCTTCTACACTTGCACCATTAACTATATTTTCATATACTGCTGTACCCAGTAAATTCATACCATAATAAATTCCTGTCTCGCTATTAATAATAATTGCTATGCCATCTGTAACATCAGCAAACATTTTTTCGTCATTTAATACATAATTCATTTTTATTCTCCTTTTTTGGACTTATTAATTCTATATTTTTTTCTTGATTATATTCAATAAAAGACATTTTACCATTGCATTCTTCTATAAATTCAAAATTTATATTAGGCTTTTGCGTTAAATCCTCTTTTGCATCTAAAACTTCTGTATCTTTTAATGCGCTATCAAAAATTTCTATATCTCTTTCTGCATTCGGTATATCTTTTAATGCTTCTATTATTAATTTTTTGGCAACTCCTCTTTTAAGATTTTCGTATACATTTGTAGCAAACTTATTCATAACATATATGGTATAAGTTTCTCTATTTATTATACTTGCAATATCATAAGTTACATCAACTAAAATCTTACCTTCAGCAAATTCTTTTCTTTCTCTTTTATCAAAATTTTCTAAAAATTCTCTTAAAAATACTGTATTTCGTTCAATATCACTACACAAATTTAACTTATAAAAATCAAAATCTTTTACCATATTATAAAGTTTTTGTATAGTATCTCTATCATTCAAATCTCTTGTTTGCGAAAGTGTTGATTGAATAAGCTGCACAATAGCACGACCTTTTTCACAAGGCTCAATACTTGGATCCTTATCAGAAACAATTTCCGGAAAAAGACAAAACTTAATCGGATACTTGTATTTAAATCTATCATGAAAATTCGAAATATTTACAACATACTTATCTTTTCTTGCATTATTTGAAACAAAACGAGTACCATCAAGCTCATCATATAATTCATTGTACATCCTTGGCGACAAAGTAATTATAGAATAAATCGGATAAGAATAAACACCGCTTTTTTCTTTTTCCAATATCAAATAATCATCTGAAACATACTCAAATCCCCTAATCATAGACAAAACAGCCAAAGTTGACTTTCCTCTTTGTCCTCTTGCACAAAATAATGCGCCAATGTTGTTCCAGCCTATTACTGCTCCATGCACAATTCCGGAAACCGGAGTTTTTACTATGTCATTAAGCAATTGTATAAATATATGTCCCTGTTTAATAAACTCCTCAGGTTCAAGATTATTTACACCATAATAATACTTATGCTCATTTGGACAAAATGCAAGAAAAACTTTTTGATTGAGATTAAAATCAAGCTGTGCTTTACACTTTGAATATTCATCGTTATATATTTGCAAATCTAATTGTTTAGTTTTTGTCAAAACCTGTTCTAATCTCACCCTATGGTTTATTTTTGGGTTAAATGTAGGATCAACCTTTTGCTCTAACGCAGCTATATCCTCTTCTTTCCAAATAACTAAAGTATCATCAAAATTGTTTACACTATCTTTCAGCACATATGTTAATTGTTTCTCAACATGTGGCTTAAATTCCTCACTATAAGATATCAAACGAACAACTTTTACCCCTAAATCCAAATACTTTATCCAAACAGGTTCACCCAATGTTTTTATATACTCATCCAAATTATTAAAATATGATTTAATTTGCTGCGATGTTGTATTTTTTATCTGCATATTAACCCCTTTTAAGCTCGTTCTTCCTTAAAACCATAGATTTTTATTATTATATCATAAAATTTTTTAACAAAAAATGGATGCTTTTTTAGTTGTTTTAAGATAAAATAACCGGGTTTTAATCTCATATATTCTTTCATTTTTTCTAAAGATTTAATTGACTCTTTTAACTTAATAGGTCTACATTTCGTTTGCATATCCAAAAAGAAAAATCTCTCAAACATAATAAATCTGCTATACTCAAGAACCTCTTTAGCAAAAATACTTTTTAAAAACTCTGGAAGCAAACCAGGAACTATTTTGTTTATAAAAGTCACAGCAAAACTTAACTGAACTTGAGTCTTAGTTTTCTTTGCATTATTAATAACAATATTCCAATCAAAATCTTTTTTATGTGAAACCAAATAATCACAATCAAACAAGTTATACAATAGTCCCGGCGTACTTGTGTTGTATCTTAAATTCTTTGCCAAATTAATCAAAGCAAGAAACACAATATCTTCATAACTGGGCACCAGAACATCAACACCAAAAGCCTTAGCCTTAAGCGCTCTGTTAAAAATATCCGCATTAATTTGAGATTCATATCCCGTACTCATATCCACATACCTGTGAATATCAACCGTTCCTGTTTCTGTGCCTGGAGGATGCAAATCTATAGAATGATTTGCTATGTTTACATCATAACCAAGGTCTTTTGCTATTTGAATTGTTCTCTTAAAATCATTCCAAGGAACCAAAATATCTATATCACCCATTACTCTTGGCAGTTCTTGTCGAATATATTTTATAGCTCCACCTTTTATTATCATAACAGGAATCCCTGCCTCATTAAAAGCTCTTCCAATCTTAGTAAAATGCGCAATCACCTTTAAATTGTGGAACCTATAATACTTTAACAACCCTTCTAAACGCGGCTTTACATAATCAGAAAACTTCAAATCCGGATGCAACTTCATAAAATAAGCGAGCATTAATGCTTTGTGCCCACCAACTGCCTCTATATCCCACTTCTCTAAAAATTTATCAATATCTTCTTGCGTTGTTTCTTTAGAAAAAGCTAACTCCAAAAGCAGTTTATCCTTATCATACATAAACTCTTTAAAAAAATTATCTATTAACTTATCTTCTAAATTATTACTGGCAAGTTTTAATTTGTTTGCTTTAACACTTTCAACCAATTTTTCTGTAACAAACATTTCCCCTCACTTATTAATTGATTTTCAAAATACTTATTATTTTACAATTACATAAGCATTTAAATAATAACATAAACATAAAATTCATCTTATAATATTACTTAAAATATATTAAAGATTATTAAAGTTAATACTAAAAATCTAATTCAATAAAACAAACCTTACAAAAAGCTTTAACTTAGCTGCAAATTTAACAATAATCCCCTAATAAATGTATTTAATAAAATTAAAATAATTGTATTTTATATTTATTTTAGATATATTTCCATTAGGATAAAAATTAATGTAAAACAAATGAATACAAAAAAAGCTAAACAATATGTAACCTATAATGAATCTGTAATTTATGCAGCTGAATGCTTTGCTAAAGTAATAAAAGAATTTATACGAATTACCCATAAGAAATTTTCAATTAAAATTAGTCATAATGAATATTTATTATTAGAGCAAATTTTGCTAAATCCCGGTATCAATCAAGGTGATTTAGCAAGAAAAATTTCTATTCAGAGAAATTATGTAAGCAAACTGCTCTCTACACTGGAAAATAGCGGATATATAACAAGAGAACAAGAAACAAAATCAAAACAAATTATTGCAGTTAAAAGTTACATAACAAAAAATGGTGAAGATATTTACAAAGAATCACGAGACATTATTTTATCTGAAGCGCTACAAATGTTTACAGAACAAGATATTGAAGAGTTAAACGATATCAGCCTAAAACTTTTTAAACAAATTGACAAAATAAAAAAAATTCACAATATAAAATTTTAAATACCTATTGAAAATTCAATACTCTTAATATATAGTATTAAGTGTTGAATATTCAATAGGTGTAGATGTAAACGAAGCTACTACAAAGCAAAACGAACCAAACAAATGGCTAATTTTAGCACCGACAATGTTTGCCGCATTTATGTTTGCGCTTGATGAAACAATCGCAAATATTGCTTTGCCTCACATTGCAGGAAGTTTTTCAGTTAGCAGTCAAGAATCTATTTGGATATTAACAAGTTACTTAATTGCCAGCTGCTTAACAGTACCAATGCTAGACTGGTTATGCAGATTAGTAGGAAGAAAAAATATATTTATTTTAATGGTTTCAATATTTACAGTATCTTCTTTTGTCTGCGGAATTTCCACTTCTATGCCGCTTATGCTTATAGGACGATTTTTCCAAGGTTTTGGCGGCGGTATTTTGCTGCCTATTGCACAAGCAATAGTAATGGAAAATTTTAAAGGTAAAGATTTAACAACAGCAATAACAATCTTTGGGCTTGTAGTTATTGTTGCACCAATTATTGGGCCGGTTTTAGGCGGGTGGATAACTGAAAACTATTCTTGGCATTGGATATTTTTCATGAATATTCCGATTGGAGCATTTATAGTCACTATGGCAAAAACCTTAATTGTTGATCCTCCATATGCTCAAAAACAAAAAAATGTTAAAACTGATTGGTGGGGACTAATCTTTTTAATTATGTTTGCTGTCGCATTTGAAATAATGATGGACAAGGGAAATGATGAAGATTGGTTTAACTCAGTTTTTATTTGCAGATTAACAGTTATATGGATAATCGGTTTAATCGGCTTTATTATTTCGCAAATAAAAGGAAAAGAAACTCTTGTAAGACTTAATGTTTTAACCAATTGGAATTTTACAATGGGAACTATATGTATAACCGTAATGAATGCAATATTGCTAGGCTCCTTAGCAATGATTCCCCAATTCATGCAAACTATGATGGGATATGATGCATATACCAGCGGACTATCTATGATGCCACGAGGTATTGGCTGTATGATTGGTTTAATCCTAAATAAGTATTTACAAATGAAAGTAGATGTAAGATTTTTTGCTTCCGTAGGAATTCTTTTATTATCGATAGGAAGTTGGTTATTAGGTGACATTAACTTAGAAATATCTCAATCATCTATATTTATACCTAATATTTTATTTGGTATAGGTATGACTATTGCAATGATTCCTCTGGTTTCTTTTTCTTGTTTAACTGTTCCGCCAAAAGAAATGTCTAATGCCAGCGGATTACAAAATTTTATAAAAACTATTGGCGGAGCAATAGGAACCTCACTCGTTGCAACTTTCATTTCAAGATTTTCTCAAATACATCAATCTATGTTGGTTAAAAATTTAACTGACACAAATAGTATCTATCTTGAAAGATTATCTGCATATGCCTCTGCTTTTGCACAAAGTACAGATTTAAATACTGCTAATTTTATGGGGCAAAATATTTTATATAATCAATTACTTAAACAAGCAAGATTATGGGCGTATATAGACTCTTTTAGAATTTATGCTGTTTGGGGGCTTGCTATTATACTTTTAATTTTCTTAATGAAAACAAACAAAGATAAAAAGTTAACTTAGTAACAAAAGGATAAACAAATGAAAATTATTAACATTATATTCGCATTATTATTAACACTTTCTTCGAATTATGCTTTTGCAAATGAGCAGGAATTGATAAAAGAACAGACAATTCAATCAAAAATTAATGACTGCGGGTATAAAATTCTTAATAGTAATCAAATTCAAAATAGAATTATATTTGTTTATAACAATAGTGAAAAAAAATCCGTTTTAAAAAATGATAAAACTCTAGCTAATAGAGAAATAGTCGTATTTGGAAATACCTACAAAAATATAGAAAACCAAGATGAATTAGCTGCTTTTTTAGCAAGAGAAATAGTAATAGCAGCAAGAAGTTATGATGGTATTGCAAACGGTTTTTTAAGAAGTTTACAAATAAAAGCTGCTCCCAAAAAATTTGAAATAGTTGCAGATAAGCGTGCCGTTGATTTTATGGTTGTTTCCGGTTATAACCCGATCGGGTTAATAACTTTTATTCAAAAAACCAATTCACAACAAAGACAAGGCACTTTTTCGACTCACAATTTAACCTCTAAAAGACTTGCTATAATTTATGAATATATTTATAAAAAATACCCTTATTATTTAAAAGAAAATCCATATTTTTATACTGAAAGCTATCAAAACTTTCTCTTAACCTCACAAAATAACAGAAAAATGCTTGCAGAAAAAATAAAAAACAATTCAAAGGAAAATTTAAAATATGAATAAATTTTTAATAATACTATTTATATTTATATATTTTACACTACCTGTCTATTGTTATGAAAACGATTTTATAGTAGATGAGTTTTTATCAAATAAAGACATTGAACAAATCATTCCAAATAGCAATTATAACTACCAAAGTACATATTATATTCCGATAAAAAATTCAATTATAGATTCCATTACATCAGAGCAGAATGTTTATGAAGGACAGATTATAAAATTCAAAGTCGTAGAAAATGTATTTGAAAATAAAAAAATACTCATCAAGAAAGGTACAATTTGTACAGCAAGGGTTGAAACCATAATTAAAAACGGAATGAATGGTATTCCTGCAAGTATTATATTAGGTAATTTCAAAATACCTGAAATAGATTCAAACAAACTACAAAAGGAATATGAAAAATTTTGGCTTGATTTAAGTCTTCTGGTATATCCAATAAAATGGCTACTTACCCCTTTTCCTCCAACAGGTTCTTTAACAAATTTTATAAAAGGAGGACATGCAAAAATTAGTCAAAATCAAATTATTACAATAAATTATTATCCAAATTTTAAATAAAAAGGAAAGGAAATAAATGTTTGACTCTTTATTTGAAAAACACATAACAAGAAAAAATTTAATATTTGCATTTGCAGTTATTGCAGTGACAATATTAGTTATGCAAATGCAAGATATAGCAATAATGTTTTTTGCCTCATATGTAATTGCCTGCTCATTAAATCCTTTGGTTGATAAATTGACAAAAAAATATCCAAGAAATATTGCCAGCATAATTGTTTTAACTTGTACAATTGTTATTTTAGCATTATTTTTTATCCCACTAATTATTTTAGTTGGGCATGAAACAAAACAACTATTAATTATGTTTCCATCATATATTGATAACATCCAAGAATTTATAAACAAGCAACAATTTCCAATGCAATCTGATATTACAACACCACATTTTGATGGTTTAATATCTGCAGTTACAAATTTTACAACTAATCTTGTTCATCAAATTATAAATTTTAGTAAAAATATAAGTTCGGGTCTTGTTTATTTAATTGCGTCTATTATGATTACTTATTATTTTATGGCAGATAAAGCTATGATAAAAAACGCATATAGCTGCCTATTTCCAACACAAATGCGGCAAAAAGCGAATGAGGTATTAGATATAATCTCACAAAAAGTCGGAGGTTATATTGTAGGACAAGTCGCAGCAATGACAAGCGTAGGAATTATAATGAGCATAGGACTTATTATTTTAAAAGTTGATTATGCAGTCCTATTAGGGTTAATTGCTGCTATTTTAGATATTATTCCTGTAGCTGGTCCCACCATAGCATTAATTATTTGTCTGCTTGCAGCCTATAAATATGGAGCCATTGTATTAGTATCAGTAGCTATAGTTTTTGCTATTGCGCAATTAGTAGAAAATAGTCTAGTAAGACCATATGTTTTTGGGAAACTCCTAGATATTCATCCTATTTTAATATATTTATTTTTATTTATTACAGCAAAATATATGGGTATAGTTGGAGTTGTATTTGCTCCTGCAATAGCAACAACAGTATATGTTTTGATTCAAGAATTGTACATAAAAACCATTAAAAATGGGTAATTAATCTAATCCTATTTACTTAAAATGAGAGATAGTTGTTTTATCCGTACAGATAAAATGTCCCGTTAAAGTACAAGCATCACATAAAACTCAATAAACAAAATCGGAAAAGGAGGGATTCGAACCCTCGATGCAGATTACTCCACATAACACCTTAGCAGGGTGCCGCCTTCAGCCACTCGGCCACTTTTCCATGATTACTTTGTCAACTGCATTTTATCATAACACAAAACTTATTTTCTTATCAAGTTTTTATTATTCAACTATTTAAAGTTTTGTTTAAACTTTTACTATCTTCATTATAATAAATAGAAATTTATACTATAATAAATATATCATGATAAAGTTTTTGCCATCTACACCATCAACAACATTCCCAAAAACAAGCTCGGTTTCTATTGCTAACCACGCTGTAACCCCTACGGGAAAAAACGGCTACATTCCACCTAAAGAAGATTCATCCCTGCTTTTTAAATCTTTGGGAATTCTTGCTGCGGCGGCTATTGGTGGAGTTTTAATTTATAAATCCCATACAAACTCCCTAAAATCTGTTTTTATTAAACAAATTGAAAAATTTAAAAACGATATAGGGTACAAAAAAGCTCTTGCATATTCAATTGGTCTGCCTAAAGAACAGTTTTATAAACTCCGTCCAATATTAGGCTCTGAAGAATACTTTTCTATAATTAAAGCTTTTGAAAATAATTCAATTTTTTACACACCCGGAAAACTATTTGCAGCTAAAGGCTCTTCTAATATTGACTTAACAGGGGTTAAAAATTTATCTTATCGCGCAAATCTTCATATGCATACAATCAATTCTGACGGAAAACTTTCTGTAAAAAAACTTCTTGACTATGCATCAGATTACGCAAATAAAGTTGCCGCCTCAAAACCCAAAATAGCTAGCCACGCACCTTTTACAATAGCTATTACTGACCACAATACAGTAGATGGTTGTCAGGAAGCAGTAAAATTAATCGCACAAAATCCTCAAAAATATAAAAATCTTAGATTAGTCTTAGGTTGTGAGCTTAATGTCGAAGCAACACAACTATCCCAAAATCTTAAAACTCCTGTTTCTGTTCACATGCTTCTTCACAATATTAATCCATTTGATAAAAAACTGAATGACTTACTAATATCAATAAAAAGTAAAAAAATAACCCAAACCAAACAATTAATTGAAGAATGCAAAAAAGCACTTCCGAAAGAATTAGCGTTTATTGCTAAATCCTTTTCTTTCAACAATCTGACATATCTTTACCCAATGCTCAAAAAAGGATTAAATCATAATAATTTAGACCTTATAAGCGCAATTCACATTCAAACAATTTTTTCTGCGTGTATTCAAAATAATAAGGAGTTAATAAAAAAATTATCCCAACACAATGTTGACGCAAAAGCATTAAACTTTAACTCTCTTAAAAAATATTTTAGCCAAATTAATGATAACTTTGAAACAAATTATTGGGAAAAATATGAAACATCATTAGCTAAATACCTAGCAGAAAAGCTCCAAATAACAGAAGCTGCAGCGCAAAAATACATAAAAATTCCACAAGTATTAATTGATTACTTAAAAACTACCAATAACATTATAATGTCGACGCTGCCAAAACTCAACTTGCAACCGGAATATCTTGAAATAAATACAGCTCAAAAAATTCTAAATGATCAAAAATATGTAACACTTGGCATTGCACATCCGGGTCTTCTAAATATTGAGCAATGTTTGGAACAACCAGAAAAATGGGTAGATGCACTAGACAACCTTTTTCATAATTTTAAGAAGAAAAGTCCAAGAAAAGCATTCTTTACAGAAATATATTATAAATACCCTCCAAAACTTGCTGAAAATCAAGGACATTTAGAGACAATAAAAAATTTAGCCAAAAAAAATGGGCTAAGCTCATGTGGCGGTTTAGATACACATTCTGACAATATTTTTAAAGGACATTAATCCACCCTTGCATAGAAACCACTGATTGGAGTATAATTTAAAAAAATAATAAGTTTGGGAGAAAGTAATGTCAAAAGATTTATACGCACTAATACTTGCTGGAGGAAGCGGATCAAGACTCTGGCCAATGAGTCGTGAGCTGTACCCTAAACAACTACTCAAACTTAATCAAGAAAATACACTTTTTCAATCAACATTTTTACGTCTAATTGAAAATTTTGACGATAAAAACATTATAAGTATAACAAATATCAAGCATGAACCAGGAGTAAAAGTTCAATTAAAGGAGCTGCAAGAAAAATTTTGCCGTACTGAAGACTATAAAATAATTACAGAACCAATCGGAAGAAATACAGCCCCTGCAATTGCCATTTCTTTAAAATACATAAAAAACATAGCTGGTAGAAAAATTGATCCAATAATAATGGTGGTTCCTTCAGATCATTTGATTACAAATAACAAAAATTTTTCTCGTTCAGTAGAAGCCGGAATTAAACTAGCTCAAGAGGGTTTTATAGTAACTTTTGGAATTAAACCGACTAAAATTGATACAGGATTTGGCTATATAAAAACCCAGAAAAATAAAAAAATTTCAGAAATATTTTCAGAAGCATTAAAAGCTGCAGAATTTAAAGAAAAACCTGACTATACTACTGCGCAAGAATATATTGATTCAGGTAAATATTTTTGGAATAGTGGAATGTTTATGTTCAAAGCTTCCATAATGGAAGCAGAAATGAAAAAATATGCCAAAGAAATACATTCTTTATTAGCCTCAATTGAACTTCAGCTGGGTCAACCTACTGTGGAATACCAAAAATTTAAAGAATTTCCTGATATATCAATAGATTATGCCGTAATGGAAAAATCAAAAAAAATTGCACTTGTCCCACTTGATTGTGGTTGGAACGATCTTGGGTCTTGGGAGGCAATATATGACATCTCTGAAAAAGATCATAATGGAAACTGTATAACAGGTAATGTAATTGATATTAATTCTCAAAATTCAATGATATATTCAACTTCTAAACTTGTCACCACAGTAGGACTAAAAAATACTGTAGTAATAGAAACAGAAGACGCTGTTCTTGTGTGCGATAAATCACAAACACAAGACGTTAAAAAAATATATAATGAACTTAAAGAACGAAACGATGATTCTCACAAAGTTCATAAAACTGTATTCCGCCCTTGGGGATATTATACAGTAATACAAGAAGGACAAGGATTTTTAACAAAATGCATTATGGTTAACCCAAAAGGCAAACTTAGTCTGCAATTACACCATCATCGCTCCGAACATTGGGTAGTGCTTGAAGGAAAAGCCTTAGTAATAAAAGGCGAAGAAAAACACGAATTACTCCCGGGTGAACACATTGATTTAGCTATTGAAGAAATTCACTCATTACAAAACCCATATGATGAACCTGTTAAAATTTTAGAAGTTCAACGCGGTGATATTCTTGATGAAAATGATATTGAACGACTAGAAGATATTTATGGTAGAGCATAAATCTGTTTTAGTATAATCTTTATCTAAACAAAGTTAAAAAACAAAGTCCATTTTTTGAGAGGTATCTTCTGTTATACAGCTAACATCATAATCATTAAACATCTTAATGTATCTGGTAATTGGTACACCGTTTCCATCTTTAGGAATTTTTTTTCCGCCAGATCTTAAAAATACCCTTAAGGACCCGGTACCACACAAGTGTGCACCACCTAATAACCCGGATTCAGACAGCTTTATATTTTGTTTTTGTCCATTTTCGTCAATGTATTCTATTGTTTTCCCTATATATTTTTTAAGTCCTTTATTCTTTATCTCTTTCCACTGTACTTTTTTATACTCATCACTAATTAATTCTTGAGCAGCCGGATTCTTTAAAAAATCATCTTTCGAGTATATGCCATATTTCCCAGTAAATTTACCTCTATAGTTATTATTTTGCCTTCTTTCAGCTGCTTCTTCCGCCGATCTTTTATAAACACCTACGGCTTCTAATGCTTCTTTACCCATTTGATATTTACCAAGATAACCAAATTGATTTTCTTGATTATAAAAACCCGAAGCTTCGACAAAAGACAATTTTTCTTTAAATTTTTGATAAGAATGACCTGACTCATGAGCATTAATGCTTTTTTGATTTGGCATAACTTTTGGCACACCTTGCTTAAGTTGCGGAAGTTCTAAAACACTCCCAACTCTTAAACAATCCGGATTTCTCTTTAACTCGGGGTTTTTCGCCAAAATTTCATTAACAGTAACCCCATATTCCCTTGCTATTTCCCACATCGAATCACCCGGTTTTATTATATAACTTACTGAGTCTTTAGTACTGTTTATATTTTTAGGTTTTTCCCTAGGAATTACTATACCTTGCCCGGGATAAATAGTCTCTTTATTGCCCATTGTATTGTACGCTTTTAGTGCATTAATTGAGACATCATATCTTTTTGAAATTCCCCATAATGTATCGCCTTGCTGAACTGTATAAACAGTCATATTTCCCCTCAAAATTATCCTTATATTTATATAAAGTAATTTTGTACAAAAAAATTGCTCATAATTACCAAAAAGAATGTGCACCATACGATGCACATTCTTTTAATAAAATCAAACTACTTACAATAAGGAGTCAATGACTCAGAATAAATAGCCGAAACAATTTCCTCAGTAGCATTATTTGGTGCTATACTTAAAAGTCCATCTAAAGATGGTGTATTAAAAGCTAAATGAGTAAGTTTCTTTACGTCATTTTCACAAAAACCTTCATCTGAAAGCTTTTGAGTAATACCTAATTCAAACAACCATTTTTCTACAGCGTCAGCAACATATTGGGCTTCAGATGCCTCGCCCTTTAATCCTGCTACAATCGGACTTAATATATCTGCTAAAACATTTGCTTTTTCAGCATAAATATACTTAATTACAGCCGGAAGCAACATAGCCAAACCAAGCCCATGAGATAATTCATGCTTAACTGCACTTAAAGGATGCTCTAAAGCATGTGTATAATGCAACAAACCATTATCAAAACTTACCCCACCCAGCAAAGACGCATACGATAAGAAATATCTCGCCTCTAAATCTTCCGGATTGGAAATAGCCTTAGGTAAATATTTTGCAACCAATCTAATTGTTTCTTTAGCCAAAGTTATAGAATAAGGAGAAGCGACCTTAGATGTTGCAGCTTCTACAACGTGATTTACTGCATCTACTGAAACATAAAGTGTTTGAGATGGGGATAATTTTACCATCAACTGTGGGTCATCTATTGACGCATACGGATAAATACAATCATATGCAATAGCAGGTTTAAAATCTTTTTCTGGAATAGTTACAACCGCAAAACGATTAGTTTCAGACCCTGTTCCATGAGTAAGATTAATTGCTACAATAGGAGCTGCTTTTTGCGGTGCAAATTTAAACTCATAAAGATCATTACAAGTTTTATCAGGATATTCCATCAAAATTGCCGTACTTTTCCCTGCATCAACAGGAGAACCTCCACCAATAGCAATTACAGCTTTTGCACCAAAATCCAATGCCATTTTTACAGCTTCATCTACGTGATGTGTGGTTGGATTAGGTGTAACTTTGTCAAAATTAATATAACCAATGCCGTTAGACTTTAATGCTGCTTCTACATAATCCCAAGCACCTGTTGCTTTATAAGCACCTCGACCGGAAACAACAATTACTTTATCTACATTTTTTTCTGATTTTAATGCTTTCAAAATATCATCAATTTTTTTTATTGCCCCAACTCCAAAATATACATTCGGGCGCACTCTAATTTCTCTTACTTCTTGAATATTAATGTCTTTTTCCCACATAAAAAACTCCTTTCTGCATAAACTACAGCTATATTTTACACCAAAAATGATTTTATAACTGTTTATTCTTTATATATAATTTTAGCCAAAATAGCACTATACATGGTATAAGTTGCATTACTTGAGTCACCAAGTTTGTTTTTTGATTTAATTGCAACTTCAACAAGAGCCTTTTGAGAATTTTTAGTTAAATTAGATGTATCTATGGGCTCAAGTCCTAAATTTAACTCATCTATCAATTTATTTGCAAGAGAAAAAACGTCTTCATCGTTGGCTGACTTAACACCATACAACTCAGATACAGTCTTTTTTTCTATAGCATCAGCAAGTTCAGCCTCACTTATATTAGCAATTTTATTTGATAAACTCCCTGCTGTTTCAATATCTACAATCTGTGGCATATTATTATCGGTTACATTAGACGAATTTCCGGAACTTTCATTAAAACCTTCCGCATTTATATTATTAATTTTTGTCATACTCAACATGTTATAATTTTTGTTTCCAAAAAACATAAAAACAGAAACCACTACAATTAAAACAATTATTATCAAAGCCACTAGTTCTATTGTATTTTGAGCTTTTAATTTCATAAGACCTCCGCAAAAAACATTACATATTATAATATACCCATTTTAAAATAAAAAATAACATTTTTTTATTATTGTTTACATTCTGTAAAATTAAGTAGTATAATCAATATTGCACAATGAATTAAAGGAGTTACAATGAAGAGTGATAATGTAAAAAAAGGAATAAACAAAGCCCCACACCGTTCTTTATTATACGCAACCGGTGTAAGCAAAAATAATATGAAAAAGCCTTTTATAGGAATAGCAAGCTCATTTTCTGATTTGGTTCCGGGTCATATCGGAATGAGAGATTTAGAACGACAAATTGAAAAAGGGATTCACTCCGGAGGCGGACAATCATTCATTTTTGGTGTTCCTGCTATATGTGATGGAATAGCAATGGGGCATTCAGGAATGCATTATTCATTACCTTCAAGGGACCTAATTGCAGATTGCGTAGAAAGCGTCGCAAGCGCACATCAGCTTGACGGATTAGTCCTATTAACCAACTGCGACAAGATTACTCCCGGGATGTTAATTGCCGCATTAAGAATGGATATTCCCTGCATAGTAGTAACTGCAGGTCCTATGCTCGACGGCAAATGCAAAAATGAAACACTCACAATGATAAGAGGAACTTTTGAAGCAATAGGAAAATATAGAAATGGTGAAATTTCTGAAGCAAAATTATGTGAAATGGAAGAAACATGCTGTCCATCTGCTGGCGCTTGCCAAGGATTATATACGGCAAACACAATGGCTTGCCTAACAGAAGTTATGGGCATGAGTTTACCTTTCTGCTCCACTGCTGCTGCCGTTTCCTCACAAAAACGACAAATTGCTTTTGATAGCGGCTTAAAAATAGTTGAACTAGTAGAAAAAAATATAAAACCTTCAGATATAATTACTCGTGATGCAATTAGAAACGCCATCACTGTTGATCTTGCACTTGGTGGTTCTACAAACTCAATTCTACATCTATTAGCAATTGCTAATTCAGGCGAAATAGATATTACATTGGAAGATTTTGCAGAACTTTCAAGTAAAGTCAGACAGATTATCAAACTTGATCCATCTGCTCTACCAACAATGACTGACCTACACAATGCAGGTGGTATACCAGGTGTCATAAAAACAATTATGGAAAAAGATGGCTTCTTGAAAGATCTTAAAACGCTATCTGGACTAAAGCTTAAAGAAATCGCAAAACACGCCTGGGTAGACAATAATATTATCCATACTATGGACAACCCAATTTCTACAGAAGCAGGTTTAGCAGTTCTCAAAGGTAATCTTGCTCCTGACGGCGCTGTTGTAAAAATTTCCGGTGTTGAAAAAGAATGCTGGACTTTTGAAGGCAAAGCCAAAGTATTTAATTCAGAAGAAGAAGCAATGGAAGGCATTGAAAAAAACAAAGTAATCGCAGGTGATGTTGTAGTTATTCGCTACGAAGGTCCTAAAGGCGGTCCGGGTATGAGAGAAATGCTTGCACCCACTTCCCTTTTGGTTGGAAAAGGCCTCGGAAAAAAATGTGCACTAATTACAGACGGTAGATTTTCAGGCGGTACTCGTGGTTTATGTATTGGACATGTTTGCCCTGAAGCTCCTGATGCTGGCTTAATTGCTCTTGTTCAAAACGGTGACACAATAAAAATTGATATCCCTAACAGAACCGTTACACTTGATGTTCCAGATGAAGTTTTGTTAGAAAGAAAAAATAATTTTGTAAAACCAATTCAAAAACCACTTAAAGGTTATCTAAGTAAATATATAAAAACCGTACAAAGTGCCAGCCAGGGCGCAATTACAAAGTAATGTAAAAAAATACTTGACTACAAACTTTGTGCTTGCTATTTTATAGTAACAAGCCGAACAAAGAGTTTAACTCTTTTATAAAGTGGAAATTGAAAACAGAATAAATTAGCATAGATAAAAATCTTGCGCTTGTAGCTCAGCAGGTAGAGCACTCCCCTTTTAAGGGATAGGTCGCGCGTTCGAATCGCGCCAAGCGCAATTTTTTTATTTTTTATCACTTTAGCTTACATTCTTATTAACCACTGAATAAGATTTTTTATTTTGAAGATTACTACCTTGATGATGGATTTAATCTCTGTATTAACAATTTAAACTTTTAATTACTAAATTTCATTAAAAATTTTAAATTACTATTTAATCCAAACAAATATTAACATCATCAATAATACCAACTTTAATTTGTAATCTAATAAAATAGGAGAATTACAACTATGGATATGTTCTGTTTTCAATGCGAACAAACAGCAAAAGGAGAAGCTTGTACCTCAGTGGGAGTCTGCGGTAAAAATTCTAATGTCTCAAACCTGCAAGATGATTTAATAAATTCAATAATTGAACTTGTAAACTGTGGCAAAGAATCTGAAATAATAACTGACTTAATCATCCGAGGACTTTTTACTACCATAACTAATGTCAATTTTGACGAAAAATCAATAAAAGAACTTATTACAGCAATAAAAAATCAAATTAATTGCCAAAACAACTTCAACATAAAAAATATCTGGAATAACAATGATGATACTAAAAGTTTAAAGGCTTTAATTTTATTTGGGCTAAAAGGTATGGCTGCATATGCATACCACGCAAAAATTTTAGGTTATGAAGATAAAACAATTAATTCCTTTTTCTATAAAGCACTTAGAGATATATCAAAAGAATTAAGTACAGATGAACTTTTTAACTTAGCATTAAAAGTAGGGGAAGTTAATCTTAAATGCATGGAACTCTTAGACAAAGCAAATACTGAGACTTACGGACAACCGGTTCCAACAAAAATAACAACAAATATTTTACCGGGTCCATTTATTGTTATAAGCGGACATGATTTAAGAGACCTCGAGTTATTACTAGAACAAACAAAAAATAAAGGAATAAACATCTATACTCATGGTGAAATGCTCCCTTGTCATTCTTATCCGAAGTTAAACAAATACCCACATCTTAAAGGAAACTTTGGAACAGCTTGGCAAAATCAACAAAAAGAATTTGACAATATTCCCGGTGCGATACTTTTTACGACTAACTGCATTATGCCTGTAAAAAACAGTTACGCAGACAGGGTTTTTACAACCTCTATCGTTCACTATCCTAATATAACTCATATTGGAGAAGATAAAAATTTTGAACCAGTTATAGAAAAAGCTTTGGAGCTTGGGGGCTATAATGAAACCCAAAATTTTACCGGTATAAACGGAGGAAATATCTTAACCTCAGGATTTGCTCATAACACTGTTTTATCTATAAAAGATAAAATCCTTGAAGCAATAAACTCAAACAGCATAAAACACATCTTCCTTGTTGGTGGTTGCGATGGTGCAAAAACAGGAAGAAATTACTATACCAATTTCGTAAAACAAACTCCAGACAACTCAATCGTTCTCACTTTAGCCTGCGGTAAATATAGATTCAATGACTTGGATTTAAAAGATATAAACGGAATCCCAAGATTACTTGATTTGGGACAATGCAACGATGCATATTCAGCAATAAAAATTGCTGTTGAACTCGCTAAAAGCTTAAATTGCTCCGTAAACAATCTACCTTTATCAATTATACTCTCATGGTATGAACAAAAAGCCGTTTGCATTTTATTATCTTTACTATATCTTGGTATTGAAAATATCCGACTTGGCCCAACTCTGCCTGCATTTGTCTCTCCTAATATCTGGAAACTTTTAGTTGAAAAATTTAAAATCAAACAAATTTCTACACCAGAAAATGACTTAAAAGATATTTTGTCTTCTTATTAAATTCTGATTTTATAAAAAAGCCAAAAACAAATACTATGTTTTAGTATAAGTTTTTGGCTTTTTCTAAATTCATAAAATACAACTATCTGCTATTACCTATTTAACTTTTGCAAGCTTTCTAGTAATTTCACTCAAGCCTTTTTTAATTTCTTGTTCACTTAAACCGGATTTTAACAAATTTGCTTTTAATTCTGCTTCAATCATTTTCAAAGTTCTCATTGCGTGTTCTTTTGCTTCTGCAGACATTTTATTCATCTTAGACATTATGTTTCTTGCTTCAATAATCATCTGTTCACTTAATGTTAATTTCATCATTGACTTTTTTTGGTATCCTACAGAATCTTTAACTAAACTTGATGCACGATTAGGGGTAAAAATTTGGCCGTAAGCTTCGTGTTTTCTTTCTGCAATTTTTTTAGCCAAACGAGTTAAGCCGGTTTGCTTCTCAGGTTTTATCGGTTGCATGCTAATTTTCATAAGGGTCATTTTTTTTCCTCCTATTTTTTAGTGATAATAAACCTTGTAAATTTTCTTTATTGTCACTTTATTTTATTTTGTTACAATACTTTACAATAACTAATGACCCAATTTGCTGTACTTTACTGCGATAATATGACCAAGGTTTTTAAGGCTTGATTGTATTATATCCTTATTAACATTTAACAATTTTAAATTCTCTTTTAGCGCTTTCCCTAATATTTTTAGTTCAGCCAAAATTTTATTTCTTCGAAGATAATTAAAACGATTACTAAGTTCCATTAACTGCTCAATAATATCTTGATTAATTATCATTGCATTATTAGCATATTTTGTTTGAGCATTCAACTTTGGGTCTAAAACTCTAATATTTTTTGAAAAATAATCAATATTAAGTCGTCTATAAGCCTCTGTTCTAATAACATCTATAATTTCAGTCAATTTTTTATATTTGACTCTTTTAGGTTTTGAAATATTCATACTTACATATGGATTAATCTTCATTTTGCACCTATTAATACGCATACATTTAATAAATGTAAAATAAATTATTTGCGCATAAAAATCAATTTATTTACAAAACATTACAATTTAAATTCCAATAATAAATCATCAATATGATTACTAGAAAAGAAAATATAGTATAATGTAAGTATGACTTTAGAACAAAATCAAAAACTTATAAAATACAGATTTTCACAAGTTGCTACAACACCTAATAATGAAAAATGGAAAAACGCAATATCTCGTGTTTACCCTATGTACAAGCGACCTGATGATATTAGAACCGACTTTGAACGAGATTATGACCGGATTCTACATTGCAATGCCTATAGACGATTAAAAAGAAAAACACAAGTTATTTTTGCTACAAGCAACGATCATATATGTACACGTATTGAACATGTACAACTTGTTGCCTCTATTGGAAGCACAATTGCTAGGTCTTTAGGACTTAATGAAGATCTAGTTTCAGCTATTGCAATAGGTCATGATATTGGACACTCTCCATTTGGGCATCATGGAGAAACCGTCATAAATGATATTGTTAAAAGTTATGACATCCACAATAAATTTTGGCACGAAGGCAATAGCTTACGCTTCGCAGATGACATCGAAACCCTTATTGACTATGAAGGATACGAACAAAACCTTAATCTTACTTACGCTGTTCGTGACGGAATGATTTGTCACTGCGGAGAAGTTGATGACAACTGGATATATCCCAGAGAACAATTTTTGGATTTAAGAACTATAAACAATGCAAGCGAAATTAATCCTTATACTTTTGAAGGTTGTGTAATAAAAATTGCCGACAAAATTTCCTATCTTGGTCGAGATATTGAAGATGCTCTTATTTTTAATATTTTAGATGAATCACAACAAAAAGAACTCGAAAAAATGATTCAAAGATTATTTAAAGATGCAAAACTCTCAAGATTAAACCACACCGCACTTGCACACAAATTTACAGTAGATCTTTGTAAACACTCCAGTCCACAAAGAGGGATTGGTTTTTCTCAAGAGTACTTTGAAATAATGAATGAAATAAAAAGCTTTAACTTCTGGAACATATGTTCTCACAAACGTCTTTACTACTTTAAACGTTACGCTAAACTTGTATTGGAAACTATTTACGAGGTTTTACTCAGTTATTATGACGGTATGGGGACAATCGACAGACTAATGAAAGATGCTCAACATTACCCTATTTTAACACATAACTACAAAGAATGGCTTGAAAAATATACTAATATAACACCAAGAAACCCTTACTACAAAAACAAAATCTTATACGATCTAAACTCCATAGACGATTATCGAAATTCTTGTATAGACTTTATTTCAGGGGCAACTGACAACTTTGCAATAAAACTGTTTACAGAAATAACCAGCTTTTAATTCTTAATTTTCAATATAATCTTCATCATACATTGTTTGAGAAGATTCTGAAACAGCACGCTGATTAGTCATCCCTTGATAGGCTTCTGCTTTCATTTTTTCAAGATAGACCTGTCCGTTTCGAACAATTTGCTGCAACTGTGTCAAATCAGTATCAATATTATTCAAAACTTGCTCTGCATAATTTTCTGCACCTTGTCTAATTTTCATAGCTTCATCAGCTGCTTGAACTCTAACATTATCGGCTTCTTCAAAAGCTTTACGCTTAATATTTTCACAGTCTTGAATAACCTGCTCTCTAATTTTTTGTCCTTCTTGATGAACAGCTCTCATAATTTCATTCTCAGATAAGATTCTTGCTGCTTCATTTTGCGCATCTGCAATAATTCTATCAGCACGATTTTGCGCCTCAATTATAATTTCATCGCGACGTTTCAAAATCATTTCAGCCTCTTTAATATCCTCTGGCACTGATGCATTTATTCGATCAAGCAACCCTTCCATAGCAGAACTTTTAATTGTAACAAATCCGGGCATAATATGGAAGCCTTTGTCAAGAAGTATATTTGCTCTTTCTAACAATTCATTAATACGAAGCTGACTCATAAAATTATTCCTACCTTTTATTTATTTTCTATATTATCACAAAAATATTTTACCACACATTCTGGTACAAATTTCTCAACATTTCCTCCGGCAAATGCAATTTCTTTAACCGTACTAGAAGAAATAAAACTATACTTTGGTCTTGTAATCAGAAAAACCGTTGTAATTTCTGGTGCAAGTGCATTATTCATCTGTGACATCTGCATCTCATATTCAAAATCCGAAACAGCGCGCAATCCTCTAATCAGTATATTTGCGTTTTTTGCTCTTGCATACTCTATTGTTAAACCATCAAAACTGTCGACCTCAACATTTTTTAAATCCTTAGAGGCTTCTTTTATTAATGCAACTCTATCTTCAATTGGCAAAAAACCTTTTTTAGCATTATTTTTTAATACAGCAATAATAACTTTTTCAAACATTTCCGACGCTTTTATAAGCACATCTAAATGTCCTTTTGTTATTGGGTCAAAACTTCCCGGATAAATTGCAATTTTCACAGTATTTAAGCCCTCTAATTAGCGTACAATACAATTGTATTACAAAATTTTGAACAAAAGTGTATAATTTAAAAAAACTTTACGATTTACACTAAATCTTCTTCTTGCTCAATTACTTTAACAGGAAGCCTAAAGCCAAACGTTGATCCTTGATTTGGTTTAGAATTAACAAACACTTTACCTTGATGATGTTTTTCTATAGTTATTTTAACCAAATGCAGCCCTAATCCAGTTCCTTTTACTGTATGAGTATCATTTTCAACTCTATAAAACCGGTCAAAGATTTTATCTAAATGCTCAGGTGGAATACCTATACCGTTGTCTTCTACTGACACCTCAAGATAATTACTGTCTGCTGCTAACTCAGCTCTTACTTTGACTCGTGAATTCTCTGGAGAATATTTTATCGCATTAGATATTAAATTATTTAACGCTCTTTGAATACCCTCACGATTTACTTTTATAATAGGAAGCTCCGGCTCTTTTATTACAGAAATAACTATGTTTTTCTCATCTGCTAAAATTTTCATTGAAGCAACACTTTCATCAACAAGATTTCCTATATCACAATCCTCTTTTACAAAATTAGCTTCCGGTGATTCCAGACGTGAAAAATCTAATACATCATTAACCATTTTTTGAAGTCTTGTAGTTTCGTTATTAATAACCTCTATAAATTCTTTTCTTGTTGCTTCATCAAAATCATTCGGGTGAGAATAAAGGGTATCAACATAAGTCCGCAATATTGTCACCGGAGTCCTAAGCTCATGACTTACATTTGAAATAAATTGACTCTTAAGCTTATCTACCTCAACCTCTCTTGTAACATCAATCAGCACTATAATATAACCAACGTAATCTTGATTTTTTGAAAACATCGGAGAAATTACTGACTTTATAATACGCTTCCCTACAGAAATATTAAACTCCAATGGTTTTGTTTCAATAATATCCAGCGGAGTATCTTTAAACTGCTCTATTTTCTCTCTAAAACAAAGTTCGCCATCCGTATCACAATACATTTGAATTTTTGTATTCAAAATATCACTTTCTTCAACATCAAGAATTTTTTTAGCAGAATTATTTATCAATACAACATTATCAAAATTATCGCAAACAACGACCCCATTAATAATAGACATTAAAACAGTTTCAAATTTATTTCTTTCCAAGGTAAGTTGGTCAATATTTTTTTCCTCATAGGCATGAAGTCTTTTAGACATATCATTAAAAGCGTCTATCAACTCTTTAATATCTCCGCTGGCATCTTCATCTTTTAATGTATAACCAAACTGACCTCCGGATATTTTCTTTACTCCATGATGTAAACTGTGCAACTCACGAGTAATCAACCATGTATTTATCACCGCAACAGCACTTAAGACCAACCAAGCAAGCGCAAAAACAAAAAACATCGAATTTTTGGTAGTTAATATAACAGACTTAATCATCTTGCCTGAAAAACCTACCGTAACTACACCAATATTCTTAACTCCCAAATCAGTTTTTATACTCATCGGAGCCGAAACACTTGATTTTGTTTCCTTAGCTCGGTTTTTTTCTACATCTTTACTGGAATAAATTACTTGACCTTTATCATTCTTAAACTCAATGTAAGAAATACTATCATTTGTATTTAGTATCAAATTTGTGTGATATGCAAGTGTATCATATTTTTTAGTGTCTTCAATATCTTTAATAAGCTCTACGCTCTCAATCGCAACTGTTTTGGTTAAAAGCTGCGCCAACTCATTATAACTCTGCGATAGTTTCTCTTGTACTTTATTAGTTAAAAATACCGCAATAATAAATATTAGCAACGTACTAAAAACTAACCCTACTAATATCATTTTATTTTGAGTATTTAAATTAATTTTAAAATTCTTCATTCCCAAATGATACAACAATTCATGCTTTTTATGCAAGCTTATTACTTACATCAGAATTTTCCGGTTCCAAATGTATAACAACATCAACATTAGAAAAAACTGCTTTTATTTCATTTTCAATTTTATCACAAATCTTATGTCCCTCTTTTATAGTAATACTTTCATTAACAGAGAGCTTTAAGTTTATAGTACGCAAAGGTCCTGATTTTCTTGTTTGCAAAGAAATACAACGCACAATATCATTACCAGAATGCAAACTTAACACCTTATTTATTAATTCTAAATCTTCTTTAGGCAAAGAACCATCAAGCAAATTATTTAATGATTTTTTACAAACAACCATACCGGCATGGGCAATAATTACAGCAACTATAAAAGCCATAACTGAATCAATAAAATTTAATGAAGTAATCTTTATCGCAATTAATCCGCCCAATACCGCCAAAGATGACCAAACATCAGTTTTTATATGCTCTGCATCAGCATATAAAGCCATTGAATCCGTTTTTTGAGCTACCTTTGATAAATAAAAGCTTAAAAAGCTATTACATATAACAGCCACAAACATAACCGTAATACCAATAGCTGTATCAATCGGTTTTACTGAATTATAATGCATCAACTTTTCAACAGCTTCTCCAATTATATAAACAGCTGCAAATATAATCAAACCACCCTCTATCAAACCGGAAAAATCTTCATATTTTCCATGCCCGAATGGATGCTCACTATCTGCCGGCTGTGAAGATCTGCTAACAGAAAAAAGCGCTAAAAAAGACGCAAGCAAATCACTTGCCGAATGAATCGCCTCTGAAATAATACTTATTGATCCTGAAACAGTACCTGCAAATAATTTCAATACTACTAATAACGTATTTGAAATAACAGAAAGGGATGCCGCTTTTTTTGTTAACCTGCTCATAATGTCCTATTCTACTGTATCAACAATAACACCACTTTCTATTATAGGTGAATACTTATTTAAAATTTTTGATTTTTTTACCGACTGTATATACTTTTTATAAAAAATATTACGTTTTGCTTTTAATAAGTTTATATTTTCCAATTCTTGCTCTTGAATCTTTCTTAACATAACATCAAAAAGAGTCATCTGTGAGTCTTCAAGAAATTTTTTATTTTTTTCCAACAACTTAATCTTTTTTGCTTTTCTTGCAACAAGGTCACTAAGTTCAGCTTCATCCTCTGTATTTATCGCATTATTTATTGCAATAGAACAATCATATATTTGATTAAGCAACAACTCCAACTGCGATTTATGCATCATTAGTCTCCAATTCAGCTTTTTCTTTATTCGATATCTCTATGGCCTGAGACCAAGTTTCACGCAATTTCACCAAATGTTCCAAAACTTCATCTAAAATCTCAGGTTTATTTTTTATATTTGATTCGACTAACCTATTATACAAATAATCGTAAAGTGCATATAGGTTTTTTGCCATTTCACCACCCAAATCCATATCAAGAGTGGTCATAAACTCCAAAATAATTTTTTCTGCAGCTACAATATTATTATGCGCCTCAACTTTATCAGCAGCTTCATATGCAATTTTAGCCTTTTTTATAAAATTAATTGCTGCATTATAAAGCATAATAAGTATTTTTTCAGGAGGAGCTGTTTCCAACTGGGATTTTTGGTATTGTTTTAAATATGGATTTTGATTCAATTTATTACTCCGCTTAGCAAGTAATATTATAATCTTGTTTTTTAAAAATTTCAAACATTTTGTAAAAACTTGTAGAATATTAAATTATAAGCTAATATAAAAAAAGAAAAAAGGTAAAAATTATGCAAGAAGAAGAAAATAAAGTTGTAAGCCTATCTGGCGCTAAACACAAGGACAAAAAACAAAGTGAGCAATCTGCCTCTCAAGGTTTTGAGCCAATATATTGCAGTTTTTGCGGACGGCCAAATACCCAAGTAGTTAAAATGGTTCAAGGTCCAGGCGTTAATATTTGCTCAGAATGTACTATGATTGCAGTTCAATATCTTATACTCGATGATAGAATGCCATCCGGCGAAGCACAAAAAATTCTTGATTTATTTTGGAGCAAAATATAAAATATGACTAAATCTTTAAACAAGCTTCAAATACGAGCTGAACTTCTTAATGCCGTAAAAATGCTTGAAAGCGGACAAAAACATACTCAAACATTTTTAGAAGAAGTTTTATCTCCTCTTTTAGAAATTGAAGATAAAAAAACAATTCTTGATATCCTAATAAAAGAAATAATTTCTTCTAACAATAATGAGCGATTTTTTATACTATCATTTCTTATCGAAAATATTATTCCAAAAGAACTTTTAGAAAATGAACTATGGAAACTTTTAGAATTACCTCATATAAATGATGCGGCAAAAGCAAACATAATAAATATTCTTAAAGATCTTGGCAATCAAATTAATTACGAAAAATATACAGAATACTTTGAAAACCCTGACTCAATTATTGATGCAGATACGGAAAAAATGCTCAAAAGTGCAATTTACAATCCCGAAGCACTTATTGATTTTTTGGATTTTATTGAAGCACTTCCGGAAACAGATAAAAGCATGCTAATAGACTCATTGTGCCAAGATTATAACGGTGATGAACTTGCAAACTTATTTATACCGGTTATTTATGCAAACCCAAACTCAAACTTATGTCTATATGCAATTCAAAGATTAGGCGACTCAAAATCAACTCTTGCAATAAGACCTCTAAATTTCATTTTGGAACATTCTCATAATGATGAAATTCTCACTGCTGCAAAAAAAAGCCTCTCAGCATTGAAACTTGCAGGAGCTCGGATTGACAACACAGAAGAATTCTACGAAAAAATATATGCAGACTCAAAAGTTGACGATATTTTAATAAGCATGCCCGATGGACATGGTAATGTCGGTATACTTGTTAGCAGAAAAAGAAATAATAAAGATTCTCTACAAATGTTTGCAGTTGTTTTCAATGATACCTTCGGTATAATAGACTGCTTTGGGTTTAACGATATAACAACAATTGAGTTCAATCGTATAGTAAACCGATTTTATTCTAACCAAGAAAAAATTGGTTTGTGCGCATCTGTTGCAAAATTGTTGTTAGACAATGCAGAAAAACTAGCACTGAAAAAAACCGGAAAAGTTTCATATGAATATGTATGCTGGAAAAATATTCTAAACGGTACACCTAAAACTAATCAAAGTATAGAAGAAGTTTTGTCTGCAAAGTTAGAAAAAGTAGAGCTTACTCAAGATAACCTAAGAAAATTATACTCAACATCTATTTTTGATAAATGGTTTTTATACAACTCTAATAACCAAGCCTTTGATGAAATGATAACTGAAATGGTTCAAAACTTTCAACCCACTGACTCATCGCCATCTTTATTATTAATAAATAATCTTATAGAACAAAATTTTAATAAAATTTGGGATGATGAAACAATAAACCATATTGAATTTAGACTACTTTTAAGTGCTTATTTGCTAAACCTAAATGGTCTAAAAAGCTACGCCAATATTTTGTTCTCAATAATTTATGATAAACCAATAAAAAACCTGCTCCTCTTAAATATGCTTAGGCAAAGTATTTATGAGTTTTTGCTTAGAGAAAAATACAAATATCAAAACACAACTATCTCTACAAATATCTTCTCTAAAAGAAATAAAGCAAACAAAGCACTAATTAGCAAACAAACCCTTGATTTTTTAATAAAAGAACTTGAACAAAATTGGAGTATATAATGGAAAGACTTATGGGGCTTGATGTTGGGACAAAACGTATTGGAGTAGCCATAGGCGATGATATGGGTATTGTCATTTCCGGAAAAGAAGCAATTTCAAGAAAACCAGAAAACTTAGCTGTAGCTAAAATTAAAAACATATGCACTGAATATAATATAAAAAAAATAGTAATAGGGCTTCCCTATCACGCAAACGGCGACTTCGGAGAGCAAGCAAAAGATTGCCAAAATTTTGCAAAACTCCTTGAGCCGGAATACAAAATTTTTTTTGAAGATGAAAGATATTCAAGCTTTGAAGCAGAAGAACATCTTAAAGAAAAGGGAGTAAATTTAAGAAAAAATAAAGAATTGATAGATATTGAAAGTGCATGTATAATTTTAAAACAGTTTATAAATAGAAAGTGAGTTAAAATGGCAGAAATTAACGAAAATCAAGAGTTTAAAGCACAAATTATCGAAACCATTGACGAAGAAGGAAAAACAGTAGAACTTGAACTTCTAGACATAGTTGACGTCGAAGGGGTAGAATACGCAATTTTAAGAGAAACAAATCAAGATGATAACAATAACGATGAACTTGAAACAGAAGCTGTATTAATGAGATTAATTCGTAATGGTGATGAGTTCACGTTTGAAACAATAGAAAACGACGAAGAATTTAATATTGTGGCAGAATACATAAGCAGCTTAGAAGAAGACGACGAAGACAAACAAGATGATTGAAACTATTAATTTCATAACCAATATAATAAAAGACTTTAAGCCACAAATAGGTTTAATCTTAGGCTCCGGATTAGGTAGCTTGGCAGATGGACTAGATGGAATAAGAATTCCATACTGTGAAATTCCAGGATTTGCGAACTCTACTGTTCAAGGGCATAAAGGCAGCCTTGTTTTTGCAAGAGTCAATGGTAAAAAATGTATGTTTATGCAGGGTAGATATCATTTTTATGAAGGACATACACTTCAAAAAATAATTTTTCCAATTAGATTAATGAAAAAAATCGGAGTCAAAACCATAATTTTAACAAACGCAGCAGGCGGTATAAATCCGGATTTTAAAAGCGGAGATTTAATGCTCATTAGTGATCATATTAACTTTATGGGAACAAACCCTCTTATAGGAATGAACGATGAAACAATTGGACCTAGATTTCCTGATATGAGTGAAATATATAACAAAAAATTACGAGAAATAGCCTTAAACACTGCCAAAAAACTAAATATAGAATTAAAACAAGGTGTTTACCTTGCAGCAACCGGACCAAGCTATGAAACACCTGCCGAAGTCAAAATGTATCGACTCTTTGGTGCTGATGCTTGTGGAATGTCAACTGTTCCAGAAGCAATAGCTGCAGCACATGCCGGAATAAAAGTGCTTGGCATAAGCTGTATAACAAACCTTGCCGCAGGTATACAAACTACCCCTCTATCACATGAAGAAGTTGTCTATACAGCTGATAAAATAAAAAATCACTTTAAAAATCTTATTTTAGGTATAATTGAAAATATATAAAATAAAGGATAATAAATGGAAGTATCAATAGTTGTACCTTGCTATAACGAAGAATCATCAATAATGGTATTTTGGGAAAAAATTTCAAGTATTTGCACCCAGAATAATATTGAATTTGAAATCATATTTGTAGACGACGGCTCAACTGATTATACTTTGTCAAAAATCAAAGAATTAACACAAAAAAATCACAATATAAGATATGCAAGCTTATCAAGAAATTTTGGAAAAGATGCAGCAATACTTGCAGGCTTGAAAAAAGTTCAAGGCAATTATTGTGCGGTTATGGACGTAGACTTACAAGATCCGCCTGAACTTTTACCACAAATGTTAGAAGCTATTAAAAATCCTGAAATTGATTGCGTAGAAACAAGACGAGAATCAAGAATTGGAGAACCAGCTATTCGCTCTTTTTTTGCTAAAGCCTTTTGCAAAATAATGAACGCTATATCAAATGTTCACATTACAGATGGCATAAGAGATTTTAGACTTATGAAACAAAATGTTTTAGATGCTGTAATTTCTATTCAAGAATCCAATAGGTTTTCAAAAGGTCTTTTCAGTTGGGTTGGCTTTAAAACAATATGTATAACCTATCCAAACACAAAAAGAATAAACGGAATTTCAAAATGGTCATTTTGGAGTTTATTTAAATACGCTGCAAATGGAATAATATCATTTTCCACATTACCTTTATATATTCCATTGATTTTTGGTGCGCTGTTACTTTTAGTTGGCACAGTAGGCTTCATATATTGTCTATTATACCTAAAATCTATCTCAACTCCATTTTACCTGTTTTTTATAACCTTTATGTTTGGATTTAACTTTTTATTTATAGGTTTTCTAGGGCTATATCTCGCCAAAATCCATACAGAAACCCAAAAAAGACCCTTGTACATAATAAGAGAAGAAAACTAATGTCAGAAACAAAAAAAAATAAATGGTTAATTATCAGTTGTATAATTGTTTTTATAATAACACTTTTGCTTAGATTACATTTTATATCCCAAAAACAAGGCATACACGGAGATGAAGTTTTCTCTATAAGCATATCTAATCGCAACACATACGGTTGGATGTTGTACTATCCGGAAAACAGATTTTATACCGGAAAAGAATTAAAAAACTTATCACTGTTTAATGATACATCATTAAAAGATACCTTAAGCGATATAAAACAAATGCATGTAAAAGTAAATGATCCCCCACATACAAACTTATATTATAGTGCACTTAGGCTTTGGTGTAATGGATTTGAATCCACCAATTTACATAAAATTTTATGGAGAGGATTATCTCTAAATCTGGTTTTTTTCTCGTTTTCCTTTTTGATACTATTCAAAATTCTTAGGAAATTGTTTAAAAATAGTTCTTTAATTCCTTTTGGTCTACTATGCGCATTCGCTAATACCGGAAGTATTTCCGAAACAATATTTATGAGACCTTATCAACTGCAGGAAACAATTTTTCTTTTACTAACTTACTGCGTAATAAATTTTTGGTTTGATATTGAACAGAAAAAGCTTATTAGCATAAAAAACTTTATTATTGCATCATTCTCGCTTGCATTTGCACTATTATCAGGATATTTTGCCCCAATGTATATAGGTCTGCTCGGAATAGTGCTAATTGTTAAGTCGATAAAAGAAAATCAATACAAAAATATTATTTTTCTTTTCTTTAGCTTAATAACCTCTGTTGCACTTGCATACACATTTTACAACGGTTATTTTATAGGATTTACAAGCACAAGAGCCCAACATGTGTTTTATAGAATTTCCGGCACTGAGCATATGGGGAATTTTAAAGAAACACTTAAAGCTATAACAAATTGCTTTATATATTTTATTTACTATATTCCTTGCATAATAATAGCCGGATTTATACAAATAAAAAGATTTACAAATAAAACCAAACCTCATTTTCATCTAATAACCGGTTATTTAGTAGCTTGTGCATTTTTATGGTCAATAATCATACTCGCAATATCCCCCTACAGAGTAGTTAGATACATCACTCCGGTATTCCCTATTTTAGCTCTTGTTTACCCTATGCTTTTAAGTGGTTTTAAAGAAACTCTTCAAAAAAACTTTATAGCAATTTTCTCCATGTTTATCTTAATTTTTGCGCTATTCCCTCAGCCAATTGAAAGCTATGACACAGAATACCCTAAAGTAGCAAAGCTATTCCCATATAGCGCAAGAATCGAAAATCTTTTTATTTCACAAAAATTAATATACACCTTCCCTCAAGATCCTAATGTTCCTGTTTTTATAACAGCAAGAAACAGTATTGATATACTTTCGCTTGTCCCGATTATGAACGATAACCAGTTGTATTTTATAAATTACGAAATAGTTGTTCTTCCTACATACTTAAAAGAACTATATCTTTTAATTGATAAATCAGCATACATTGATGAGAAAATACTTAATAAATCATTTAACATTTCAAACCAACCACCTACAACAAAAAATCTGAGAACAATAAAACTTATACACAAATAAGCTCATATATTTAATGTAAATTTTTCTTAAAACAGACCTTATTCGAACTTATATAGTATAATTAAAGTTAGTTTTGTTAACTTTATAGGAGAAACATATGAAACATTTAAACAAACTCGCAATAGCGGTATGTTCAATTTTAGGTGCACTTATGTTTTCAGCAGTTCCAACGCTAGCCAGCGAAGCTGATCTTGTTGTACCATCATTTGCAACACACCCAAACAGCTACAATCTGCTTGTAGCCGGAATTATAATTAGTGCAATAGGAATTATTATTGGAATTATTCAATATTTTAACGTAAAACGTATAAAAGCTCACCAATCAATGCTTGCGGTGGGTAATTTAATTTTTGAAACCTGCAAAACATATCTTATTCAACAAGGAAAATTTTTAGTACTTTTAGAAGTATTAATTGCAATATGTATAGGTTTTTATTTTGGAGTACTACAGAACCTTGATGCCAAAGGTGTATTGCTAATCCTAGGCTGGTCTGTAATTGGGATTCTTGGTTCATACGGAGTTGCTTGGTATGGAATAAGGATGAACACTCTTGCAAATTCAAGAACAGCGTTTGTAGCACTAAAAGGAAAACCTTATGAAATATTAGGAATTCCTCTTCAAGTAGGAATGAGTATTGGCGTAATCCTTGTGAGTGTTGAGCTTATATTAATGCTAACAATTCTTTTATTTGTTCCTGGACATCTAGCAGGAGCTTGCTTTATCGGATTTGCAATAGGTGAATCGCTAGGTGCATCAGCTCTTCGTGTTGCAGGAGGAATTTTTACCAAAATTGCGGACATTGGTTCTGACTTAATGAAAGTTCAATTTAACATAAAAGAAGATGACCCAAGAAATCCCGGAGTAATTGCCGACTGTACAGGTGACAATGCCGGTGATTCAATCGGACCAACAGCAGACGGATTTGAAACCTACGGCGTAACCGGTGTAGCACTGGTAAGCTTTATTCTGCTTGGAGTTTCTGAAGAATACAGAATTCCTCTATTAACTTGGATTTTTACAATGCGTTTCTTAATGATAGTAACATCTGTCATTGCATACAAAACAAATGATATAATCGCAAAGCTTCAATATAGAAATGCCAAAGAAATGGATTTTGAAGCTCCATTGACTTCGTTAATTTGGATAACATCAATTCTTTCAATATTAATGACCTTTGGCGTAAGCTACTGGCAACTTGGAGCATTAGGAAATAACATATGGTTTGTATTATCAACCATCATTTCTTGCGGAACTCTTGGCGCTGCTCTAATCCCAGAGTTCACAAAAGTATTTACGAGTACAAAAGCTCGTCACACCGAAGAAGTTGTAACAGCCTCAAGAGAAGGCGGCGCCTCATTAACTATTCTTTCTGGTCTTGTTGCGGGGAACTTCTCTGCATTTTGGATTGGATTAACTATAGCTGCACTAATGGCGGCAGCATATTTTGCAAGTCTTTATATTCCACAAAATATAATGAATTATGCATCAGTATTTGCTTTTGGTTTAGTTGCTTTCGGCTTTCTTGGAATGGGACCTATAACAATTGCAGTTGACAGCTACGGACCTGTTACAGACAATGCTCAATCCGTTTATGAACTATCTTTGATAGAAAGCATAGATAATATTGAAAATCAAATCAAAGATGATTTTGGATTTGAACCACAATTTGACAAAGCAAAAAAACTACTTGAAGCAAATGATGGAGCAGGAAACACCTTTAAAGCAACTTCCAAACCTGTTTTAATAGGTACTGCGGTTGTTGGTGCGACTACAATGATTTTTTCTCTTATTCTTGTAATTCGAGATACTTTAGGCATAAAACCAGAGACTATACTAAATCTGCTTAATCCATATACTATTCTTGGTTTTATTTTAGGCGGTGCAATAATCTACTGGTTTACAGGCAGCTCAATGCAAGCTGTTACAACAGGTGCTTATAGAGCTGTTAAATACATTAAAGAACACATTAACCTCGATGATAACAAATCTGCAATGGCTGCAACAGAACACTCTAAAGAAGTTGTAAAAATATGTACTCAATATGCTCAATCAGGCATGTTAAACATCTTTATAGCTTTATTCTCTTTTGCTTTATCCTTTGCATTCTTCTCTGCACCTGTAGGGTCGCATGAACCAGTTGCATTTTTTGTAAGTTACTTAATTGCAATTGCTGTATTCGGCTTATTCCAAGCTGTATTTATGGCTAACGCAGGCGGTTGTTGGGATAACGGTAAAAAAATTGTTGAAGTAGACCTTGCTGAAAAAGGAACACCGCTTCATGAAGCAACTGTTGTTGGCGACACCGTTGGAGATCCTTTTAAAGACACTTCCTCTGTAGCTATGAATCCAATCATTAAATTTACAACTTTATTTGGTCTTCTGGCTATGGAAATTGCTATTTCTGAAAGCTTTAAAGATTTTGCCCCATACGTTGGAACTATATTCTTCTTTATAGCTTTATTCTTTGTATATCGTTCTTTCTACGGAATGAGAATCAAATCATAAATAACACAAAAAATAAATAAACCGTCTTTTACTTTTTAAGTTTAAGACGGTTTATTTTTTAGAAACCCATTTGTTATCTTTTATATAAAAACGCCAAGGATAATCAGCAGCGAGCTTAATTCCAACTCTTACTGTCTGCACAATATTTGCTTTTTCTATATCACCATTATCCTCTACCCATATCTCAGACTCATCGCTAGTACAATCTATACCATTTTGTTCCTTAGTAATACTAAAAGCCTTACAAAGTTTTGCGGGCCCGTTTGTGCCAAATTCCGTTTCTTGTAAAGGCTCAACTGCCCTAATTAAAACTGCGCACCCTCGTCCTTTTTTTTCTGTAACAATATTCATACAATAGTGCATTCCATAGGTAAAATACACATACACAGTTCCGGGCGCTTCATACAACGTTTTTGAACGCTCAGTAACGCCTCTATATGCGTGGCAAGACGGATCTTCTTGGGTATATGCTTCTGTTTCAACAATTTTGCCTTTTAAAACTTTATTCCCTACTTTACGACACAAAATTTTTCCTAAAAGTTTTTGAGCTACTATTAATGTTGGTTGATTGTAAAATTTACGTGTTATCGCTTTCATAACAAAAATTTTATACACAAAATTAATTTGGCGCAAACTATTTAACAAAAAATTTATCCTGGCAATCTTTTAATGTTATAATATAAACACTGGAGGTTATATTGAAAAAACGTCTTTTTGCCGGATTTAGCCCATCAAATGCAATAAATGTTCTTGCTGTTTTGGATAGTTTACCTCAATATAACTACAAAAATTACTATGCATTTTTAGGTCAAAAAAATCTTTTTGATGAAACTAAAAATATTCTTAATCATTCTAAGTGTATTGAAAAAACCTACAATCTGGCTTCAAATTCCGCTACTTTTAATATAGAAACTAAACAAATTGAAAAAATTATTGATATTAAATCTTTTGATGAAATATATCTGCAGTTTAATGGTGCAGATTTTCGTGTTATAACTCGCAAATATAAAAAAGCAACTATATTTCTCATAGAAGATGGACTTAGCTCATACATAAAACAACCCTCCACTCTTTTGTTTCATAAAAAACCTTTTGCTATATATTCTTATAACTATTTAGAAAACTTTTTACCGCATGAATGCAGATACAACAATATTAAAAATATTCCTATCTCACATAACTCACTAAAAAAAATATACTCCACTCTCAACACTGAAATACCCCCAATCTACAATCAAAACAGTATTATTTTATGCACACAAGACCTCTTTACAACAAATATAATTACATATGAAGAAGAACTTAAAATGTATTCTGATTGTATTGCTTTAATGTTAGAGAAAAATTATAATGTCTTCCTAAAGGAACATCCACGAACAAAATTTCCATTCTTCCCCAAATTAAAAGGCTTATTTAATGATAACAGATTTAATAAACTTCCACAAAATTCTATCCCCATAGAAATTTATATCTCAAAATTCAAACCCAAAGCAATTGTATCTGTTTTTTCAACGGCAATGTTTCTTGCATCAGACATATTTGGTTGTCCGGTCTACGGGCTCAACTATTATTACTACAAAACCAATAACTACTCCTTAAAGAATTTTGACTTCGCCTCCTTAATTGCCAAAAGTAAATTCAAACCTGTAGACCAAATAGACCTTCAAACTTTAGATAAAGTTTCATTTGAAACAAAAAGCTTTCTTCTTTCAATTAAAGAACTCGAACTATACAAAATCTTTATATCAAAAAAAACCTTTTATAAATTTAAACACGCTTATAAAAAACTACAAATCACAGATGATTTACTTAAAAAATATCAAATTAATAAAGCTTTTGCACAAATAATTGAAAACGGATTTTATTTTGACTTAATATTACATAATTTACCAATATACAAGCAAAACATTAAACTATACACTGAACAACTTATTAAAGCTAAATCTCCAACTGAATTTTGCTGTTATTGTTTAAATGGACTAAAAATACTTTTCAACTTAATATTTTAATAACCATTCTTTAAAATATTTATACAAGCTTGTGCATTAATAATTTTTATTTATATACTTATCAATTTTTTCTGCAATATAAGTTGAAAACATAGGCAAAACTCCATAATAAATTGCTGCAAATATAATAGCCGGTCGCAAAATATTAATACCTTCAATATATTTACCCAATTTAGCATCATCAGCATTAATTTTTGAAAACTTTTCTATAAACTTATCTGTCTTTGCTTTAATTATTCTATCTACGCCATATCCACCCAAAAGAGTTATTGCAGTTGATATGACATTGTTATAAATAAGTGCTTTTTTCCGATTTTCTTTTATTTTTTTACTTTTGTTAGTTTGAATAGCAAACGATGAACTCAACAATATATCAGTCGCTGCACTCATATGTTTAGCAATATTTTTATCATTAGATTTATATTTATTAACAAACTTTTGAAAAGACTCATTTTGCAAAATTCCACTTAAAACTCTGCTAATAAAACCAGATGACCCGCCTTTAAAATTTATTGCATTATCCTTTTTTACCTGAGATTTTTTTCTCACATTAAAAAGTTTATCCATCAAAACAGGAATAAGAGCTATAGTCAGCATAGATTTAGGAACAGCTGTAATCAATCCTGTACTAAGCTTTATAATTTGCGTCGCAAATGCATATCCTTTTTTATCAAAAACATTATTAGTCAATTCACTCAATGAATTAACTGCTTGTTTTTTATAATATTTTGCTGCATCTATATCTATTTTTTTTATTGCATTCTCTATAGGAAGTGAAACTGCAGCTACAATTCCAAATTTTATCAATCCAGATCCTATAGAATTAGCACAGGCATACTGTTTGTTCTCTTTTTCTACATCTGGAGTAGCTAAAATAGCAATCGGCCGCACCACAGTGGACATAAAAAGTGACGTTCCGGCAGCAACGGAAACCCCATGAGCTGAAATAAATTCGAGACTTTTCAAAACGTGTCGATTTTTAAATATATTATTTGTAGTTTTCTGTATATTCATTAGCCCACCTCTTTATAGTAGACAACACACATACAAAAAAGTAAAACTTTCTGCTACAAAGTTTAATTTTTATAAATTTTAAATTATAATTAAACTCAATGAAAATATTAGATTTTATTTACACAGAATTAAAAGGATGGGGAAAATACGAGCGGTTTCTTTTCCCTCTTTGCATATTTCTTATAACCTACATTTCTCTACTTTTAAATGACAATAGAATTGCGCTTCTATCCGCAATTTGTGGGATTACATATACAATCCTTGCAGGGAAAGGCAAAATTTCTTGTTATATTTTCGGTCTAATAAGCACTATTTGTTACTCTTGGATTGCATATAAAAATACCTTTTATGGCAATTTAGCCCTTAATTTATTATATTACTTTCCAATGCAAATTTTAGGAATTATTCATTGGAAAAAACATTTGAAAAAAGAGTCTCATGAAATAATAAAAACAAAATTACCCCCAAAAGAACAATTTTTATACTATATTACTACTCTAATTGCTGCAAGTTTAACAGCAATAATTTTAAAAAATACAACAGATTCAACTCCATACATTGATGCAATAACTACTACTTTTTCTATATTAGGGCTTATTCTAACAGTTAAACGTTGCATAGAGCAATGGTACATATGGACAATAGTAAACACACTTTCCGCTATTATGTGGATAATAGCCTATATAAAAGGCTCCAACTGCGCTGCCACTATAATAATGTGGTGTATATATTTAATCTTAGGCTTATATTTCTTGCAGACTTGGAATAAAGAATTAAAAACAAATTCTCTAAATCAATCCCACAACTAATAATACCCTAATTTATTATAAAATTTTTATTTCTTCCAACGAGTTCACTGTATAAGGAGATGTTTCTGCCAATTTTTTTCTGCTCAACTGTCCTGTCGCAACAAGTATTGTCCTTTGGACTTCAGCATTATTAGCAGCAATATAATCCATAGGCGCATCGCCTATCATTACTGTATTTAAAGGATTTGAACAAATTAGTTCCAAAGCCATTTTTACAGGTATGCCGCTCTCTTTAGTCTCTTTGGTTGATTCACGACCTATAACAACATCAAAAAGATTTTCCCAACCAAAATAATTTAACGTTAACATAGTTGATTCTTTCGAATCTGAAGTTATTACTCCAGTTTTTATCTTCTTGGCTTTCAACTTTCTTATAAAGCTAATTGCGCCATCAATCGGCTTTGTATATTTAAACATTTCTTTGTAAAAAATATTATTCACATAATCAAATATAGCTTCTAACTCATCTTCTCTTATATTTATACCAAAAGACTTTAAATCACGACAAAAAATTTGAATAATAATTGGTCTGGAATATAATGCCGTAATACCCTTAGGAAGCATAATACCACTTGATATGTCATACCCCAACTTCAAACATAATTTAGAAAAAACTTCTGTTGAAAGATTATACCGCTTTATAATTTCATTAACTCGCAGCTCTGACATTTTTCCCCAAAAATAATGCAAATCTATAAATGTACCGTCTTTGTCAAAAAACACCGTATCAACATTGTCTAACTGCCACTCTTGAGACCACAAACTAATCATACAATTAATCCTTAACAACAATTTCAACAAGAGATTTTGCAATATCAACAGCTTCAGCCATTTTTTGAGGATTTTCAAACAAATCAGCCGCAATCAAATAATCTTTTACAATTTTTCTTGCAAATGAACCAACAGCTAAACAATGCGGATAAACATCACACAATGCTGCCAACTCCATAGATTTTTTATTAGTTCCTCCTGACATCATTATATAAACCGGCATATTCGCATTTTGAAACAATTGGGCTGTAGCAACAGCTTGAAGCGTAGTTCCGTATTCATCATTATTTCCACTCATCGCAATACCATCAGCTTGTACAATCGTCGTATATGGCTTTCTACACTCAAGCATCTTCCATACTCGCTCTTTTAATTTTTTATCTCCCAGCACTGATCTGTCAAGTGAAATACATAACATCCCGTCAAAAAGATCATTAATCTGTTTCCATTTATCCATTACATCAAAATCATCAGTAGAAATAGCATGAAATTCTATACAATCAATCCCCTTTGCTATTATCTCCGGTAAAATTTCATCATAATTTTTTATCTCACTTACCATATCTATAGCATTTTTCGGACAATTATCCGCACATTTAGAACAGCCTATACACCGTTCTTTTTTAACCTTATATTTATCTAATTCAATAATAGCGTCATGAGGGCACAAAACCTTACATTTGCCACATTTTACACATTTTTCTTGGTCAATAACAGCCTTTGTAATATGAGGATCACCTGCAATCCCTACACTAACACAAATATACCTATTATCCTCTATTCCTGCTCGTTTTAAACCACGCTTCGCCGCATCAACAATCTTAGGATTTGCACATAAATCAAAAAAACTACACCCGGCAAGTGAATAAATCGTTACCAATTTTTCAACTTCTTCAGCATCTTCATTTCCAGCACCACAAACCAGCTTAAAGCATTTTCTCGATTTCAGTAAATCCTCTAACATAAAAGCTTTATTCCTCCATTGCTCAAAACATAACACTACATAATAATATATAACTGCTTAAAATTAAATCACTTCAAATAACATAAAATTCGGAGAGGGTGGGATTCGAACCCACGGAAGGCGCTAACCCTCACGGACTTTCGAGATCCGCACCTTAAACCACTCAGACACCTCTCCAGTAATTAAATAATACAACAAAGACCTCATATTGGAAAGCTTTTGATTACTTTGTTGTAAATTTAAATATTAAATGCTAAAATTTAGCAATGAAAAATAATTCTAAATATATATTCTCTTTTTGGGAACCAAAAGAAAACATCCCTAGCTACTTAAAACTTTGCATAAAGTCTTGGCAAAAATTTCTACCGGAATATAAAATTATAATACTAGATTATTCTAATCTTGATGAATGGCTCGGGCAAAACTTTTTTGATAAAAGTTTGTATAAAAATTTTTCACTCCCCATGCAAGCAGATGCAATACGTTGCGCCCTGCTTAAAAAATATGGCGGAATATGGTTTGATACGGATACAATTATTACTTCTGAAAATGTAAAAAATTTTCTAAACATAGACTCTGAATTAATTTTAATCGGAACTCATATAGGATTTATTGTCGCTAAAAAAAATGCTAAAATTCTGAAAAAATGGGAAAAGGGGCTTAAAAAAAATATTAAACTTTATGATTTTTATTCCAAACTGAAACCTAATAATCCTATTAAATCCTTTCTAAAATTTATTTACAAAAACAAAATTGAAAAATGGAACTTCTTAGGAAACGCTATTTTAAAACGCCCTTTAAAAACAAAAAATAAAACTTTGTTCTTTAGCATAAACCGTTCTCAAATAAAAGCTTTACCGGAAACAAATTACGCAACAGAAAATAATCTTACCACAGATAGCGCAGAAAATTATAAACACTTTTATTTCCTAAATGATTACTCTGATTACGCACTAAAGGACAATGCAGGGATAATTTGCCTCCATAACTCCTGGACACCAAAAGAATTTCTTAATATGTCAGAAACAGAATTTTTATCCTGCAATAACACCATATCTAATATTTTTAAAAAACTCAAAGTATAATTTATATTTCCTATTCACAAACATGTTCCAAGGCTTTCTCCAAAATAGTCTTGACATGATAATCATCTAAAGAATAATAAACATTTTTTCCTTTCTTTTGAGAACGCACAAGCTTAGCCAACCTCAATACCTTTAACTGGTGTGACACCGCTGACTTTGTCATATTCAAAAGCACTGCCAAATCACCAACACACATTTCACTTTCCTCAAGTGCCCACAATAATCGAATTCTTGTACCGTCTCCCATAACTTTAAAAAAATCCGACAACTCATATAATAATGTTTGTTCCGGCATTTTAGGTCGTATTTTTTCTATAAGCTCAAAGTTTATAGCCTCACAATCTGATTGTTTATTATCCATATTCACCTCATTTAACTTAAACTATCATAACACAAATGAATAGTTGTTCAATTATGTAAACTTTGTAACAATTTGCTTATTTGGGATTGACAGTTGAACAGTTATTCAATTATAATATTAATATACACTGCTTTTCTCGCAACAAAAACATTATGTGCAAACATCAAGAACACAATCACAACTTTCATTTTCTCCAATTACTAAAAATTGGTACTTCTGTTGCCATATTAATATTGGCTTTATTGATAACCTCAAATTCCAATTATAAATTATTTCTTTTTCTTCTATCATACGTTTTAGCTGGTGGAGATATTTTATTCAATGCTTTCAAAAACATATTAAAATGTAAATTTTTTGATGAAAATTTTCTTATGGGTATAGCAACGCTTGGTGCTATTGGAATAAAAGAATATCCAGAGGCAATAATGGTAATGGTTTTATATCAAATTGGTGAGCTATTACAACACAAAGCAGTAGAAAAATCTCGCAAATCAATACACGAACTTATGGACATAAGACCAGACTTTGCAAACATAGAAGTTAACGGAAAAATAATTCAAAAACCACCCAAAGACATAGATATAAACGACATAATTATAGTAAAAGCAGGAGAAAGGATTCCTCTAGACGGTAAAGTAATTGAAGGCACATCAACAGTTGACACCTCTGCTTTAACCGGAGAACCTACTCCTAAAATTATAAAACCTCATGACAAAGCCATAAGCGGATGCATAAATATATCCGGGCCGATTAAAATTTGCGTTGAAAAAACTTTTGGTACCTCTACCGCATCAAAAATATTAGAACTGGTTGAACATGCCAGCGCAAAAAAAACAAAATCAGAAAATTTTATAACTCGTTTTGCAAAGTACTACACTCCCGCTGTAGTAATAAGCGCAATATTTTTAGCGATATTTCCTCCAATACTAACAGCAACACCTTACAATATTTGGCTTGAAAGAGCATTAACATTTCTTGTAATTTCTTGCCCCTGTGCACTTGTTATATCTATTCCATTGAGTTTTTTTTCAGGACTCGGCAGTGCCTCCAAACAAGGTATCCTAATTAAAGGTAGTACATATATCGAAACTCTTGCAAATGCAGGAACCATTGTCTTTGATAAAACCGGGACACTAACAAAAGGAACATTTGAAGTAACATCAATACTCCCGGTAAACAATGAAATAACCAAAGAAGACTTACTTATGATTGCTGCCGCAGCTGAAAAATATTCAAACCACCCTATTGCCCAATCTATTAAAAATGCCTATAACAAACCACTTTACAATAATATTACATTCAACGTTAAAGAGATTTCCGGATTAGGTATACAAGCAACAATAAATAATGATAAAGTTCTTGTTGGAAATGAAAAATTATTAACAATTAATCAAATTACACCACCCAAAAACTCCTTAAATGGTACAAAGATTTATATAGCTAGAAATGGTCAATACATTGGACTAATTGTTATTTCAGACAAATTAAAAGAAGACACAATTGAAGCAATTTACGCCCTACAAAAAACTGTTGAACAAATAATTATGCTAACAGGAGACAACGAAAAAAATGCCGAGACCATTGCACACCGATTAGGCATCAAAAAATACTACTCTGAATTATTACCAAATGACAAAGTAAACAAAATAGAAGAAATAATGGCAAATAAAAAAACAAATAAAAGCGTAATATTTGTGGGTGATGGTATCAATGACGCACCTGTTCTTACAAGATCTGATGTCGGAATTGCAATGGGTGCATTAGGTTCAGATGCGGCTATAGAAGCAGCTGATGCCGTAATAATGGATGATAATATTTCCAAATTAATTACAGCTATTAAAATTTCTAAAAATACAATGAATATTGTTAAAGAAAACATTATATTTTCAATCGGAATAAAATTATTATTTCTGACACTTAGCTTATTTGGACTTATAAGCATATGTGGAGCTGTCTTTGCAGATGTTGGAGTAACTCTTTTAGCTGTTCTGAATGCTACTCGATTACTTAGAAATTAAAGTTTATAAAAATATTTTTTCTTGAAATATAAAACAACAACCAAAAGACACAATAATTTTAAAAAAACGGAGAAGGCGGGATTCGAACCCGCGGTGGAGTCTTCCCCCACACAGACGTTCCAGGTCTGCACCTTAAACCACTCGGACACCTCTCCTTGTTTTATTGTCCTCTATTTTATAGTAACATAAACATAAAAAATATTTCCATTAGTTGTCTAAATTTTATATTTACACTATTGTGTTATAATCATTTTATGAAATTTTTAAGAGTTTTATTTTTTATATTTTTACTAAATTCTTCTTTATGTGCTAACGCTGAAGTCATAAAACTTGCACCTAAAGAAATTATTGATGACTATATGGAAATGGCTGATACATATGCATTTGCAGGTGACTACCAAAAAGCTCTGGAATATATAAACATGGTTGTTCACTTTGAACCAATGAACCCCACAGCAAGATATAAACAGGCACTTCTTTTAACAACCTTAAATAAAAATGACGAAGCCAGAGAAATATTCACTCAAGCTTTAAAACTTAATCCAAAATTTGCTAATTCTGAACTCGCTGTTTTGCTTAAGCAAGATGACAACAAAGCACTATCTTCTGGTGAAACAATCTACAATACACCAATAGAACAATCTTCCGTAAACATTATTACCCAACAAGAAGAAAAAAATATTGAAACTCAAACAAAACAAAAAGAAGAAACAAAAAATATCATAATAGCCGATGAGCCGCAACAAAAAATAGTCCCCTACAGTTCAGAATATTATAATCAAATGGGTTTGCAGTACTTAAACGAAGGTGATAATAAAAATGCCTATGATTATTTATTAAAAGCAGTGGAAATAGACAAACACAATTTTGAAGCACTTAATAACCTCGGACTGTTTTATTGGCAACAAGGTGAAAATAAACTTGCCGAAGAACAATTTAAAAAAGCAATAAGAGTAAATTCTAAATCATGTAAACCTCTTTTAAATCTTGGACTTTTGTATAAAGAAATGGGCAAAGATAAAAAATATTATGACTATATAAACAAAGCACTTAAACTTGAGCCAAAAAATTACCTTGCAAACTGGATTGTCGGGAATTACTATGCAGAAACAGCACGCCCGATACATGCAATTAGTCTTTACAAAAAAGCAATTGACCTAAACCCAGAATTCTATGACGGTTACATCAGCCTAGGTAATATTTATGCTGCTACAGGAAGCTTTGAAGAAGCATATGAATTGTTTAAAAAAGCTCTAAATATAAATTCTGTTGACCCAAATTTATATTACATACTCTCAAAAACAGCATCTATTCTTGATAAAAATATTGAAGCCAAGGACTACATTCTTAAAGGTCTTGAATTATCACAAAACGACAAATTTTATCTTGAACTCGCCAAGATAACCTCAAATATGGGTGATTACGAGGAATCTCTTGAAATTCTTATGAAATATTTTTCCGAAACAACAGATCCCGAAATTTTAAATTATATAGGACTTGCTTATTACAAAATTAAACAACCTGAAATTGCAATAAGGTATTTTCAAAAACTTATAGATATAGATAAATCTAAAACTACTTATCTTTATAATTTAGCTCTTTGCTATAAATCTTTAGGTAATAGAGAAAAATTTTTCAAATACGTTGATATGGCAACAAAAATCTTACCCAAAAATCCTCAAGATTATATAGATTTATCATATATATACTTTGATAATGGCAACAAATCATTCGCCCTAAATGTACTCAACGACGGGATTTTACAATACCCAAATGACAAAAAATTATACATGGCTAAACTATCGTTATTTAAAACATGTGGCGATATGAAAAATTATATAGAATTCAAAACTATAGTAGATACAAAATTTAACAACTAGCTTATTACTTATAACGATTAACTACTAAAAAAGATTTAACTTTTCTGCCAAGATTATCACCAACAGAGGTTATACTTAAATCTCCATTTTCAAAAGAAGTCGAACTCCCCCCATCAAATGCAAGAGCTTTCTCCATTCCTTTTTCTTTCATCAATGTGCTTAATTCTTCTATAGTCATTGGATTTTCATCTGTAACAACAAACAAATAAACATCATTATTTTTTATTCCAACTGCAGACCTCGCAACTTTTTTTAAAGCAGAAATAGAATCTCTAACAACAACGCTCTCTTTTTGAACCACAAAATATTCTTTTTCAAGATCTAATCTATCATCAAGAATCGGACCTGCTTGAATAGAATGCAAAATACTGCAAGTTGATTCAACAGAATCGTTATGATAAGCAATATCATACTTTTTTTTTCCACCACATTCTAAAACCCTAAATTCACCACGATTTAGTATTTTATCAATATGCGGTTTCAAATCATCATTTGTCATTAAGGCTTCATTTTGTGTAGGATCAAGAACTACTTTACCATTCATTACCACATAAGAAATTGTTTTTTCATTATTAGGATCAAAGAATCCTCCATTTATTAATAATCTAATATTGTTATTCTTATTAAAAACTTCTTTTGCAGTAATTAAGTTATCTGCAACAAAAGGCTCAATATTAAAGTCACTCGCACTATTTATTTTTACAATATGAGTGCCTTTTGGAGCTTTTAGCATTCTTACATAAGGGATTTCAGCATCTTCAGAAGGATTAAAAGCCATAAACAGCATACTCATAACCATTGATACAACACCAGGTACTATCATAATCACAAATCCTTTATTTTTTTAACAATATACATAGCTGCCAATATTGCTAATGGCTGAATAGATGCAGTCAAATATGGTGGCATAACTCTTTTTTCAGCCAACAAATCAAAAAACGGCAATGTTATATAATACGAAAATACAATCGCAATAGCCACCGTAAATCCAATAAGTCTCTGTTCTCTAGGCTGACTAAAGCCTAATAAACAACCTAAAACAGCAAACATTATACATATAAGCGAATGAAAATAGCGCTGCAAATATTTATTAAGCATATAACTATATTCATCCATCAAATGCTCTTTTTTCAATAGTTTTAAATAACTATATAATTCTTTGTTATTAAGTTCACGCTCACGTTTGACCGAATATGTCATCAGAGTATACACATCTTGAGCTTTTTGCCCCTTGACTACCTCTACATTATCAACACTTTTAATTAAATTAAAAATACCATCCTTATTAAGCTCATATCGCTTAGCAACGGGCAAAATCCAAATTTTATCTTTATAAACAGCATTCTCTGCTATTAAAATATTTGATAAAATATTTGCATCTGAATATTGCTCCCCAGAAAAATTTAGCACTACAAGCTTTTCTATAGTATCATTATCAAAATTAGATACAATCATAATTTTTAACGGAGATCCATTGTCATCTTTAAACGTGTACACAAAATGTGAACTGGGATTTTCATGTTGAATAACATTATATCTTTTTACACTCAAAGGAATAAGTTTATCATAAACAACAAAGCAAGCCGCTGTTATAAATAAACTAAAAACAATAACAGGTGCCACAATCCTTGAAAAAGATATCCCAAAACTTCGCATTACAGTAATTTCGGAGTCTTTGCTCAACTTATCAAATGTAAATAATGCACCTAAAAGCAAACCAACAGGCAAAGCTTTATTTAAAATTTTAGGAACTTCAAGCAACAATATTTGTATTGCTACTTGTACAGTATAACTTCCTGCTAAAGTACGTTTTATTACCTTTAATAAGGTCTCAGGGGCTATCCATATAACAATAAACAGCAAAATACATGCAACAGTTGCCATAATAACTTGCGAAAGAATATATCTATCAAGAATTTTTAATTTGAAGCTTTTCAAATTCATTAAAGCGTAAAGTCCTTTCCAAGATAAAATTGTTTTGCAACAGGGTCATTAGCCACTTCTTCAGATGGACCGGAGATTTTTATTTTTCCATCAAAAATAACATATGCTCTATCTGTTATTGACAGAGTAGCCTTTGGGTTATGGTCAGTAATCAAAACCCCCAATCCTTTTTGTTCAGAAAGAGTTCGAATAGTCTCCTTAATTTCACCAATTGCTATTGGGTCAATCCCAGTAAAAGGCTCATCCAAAAGGATAAATTCAGGACTTGCTGCCAAAGCTCTTGCAAGTTCAACCCGTCTTCTTTCCCCTCCGGAAAGTGAAATTGCTGAAGCTTTTCTAAGCTTAGTTACTCCAAATTCCTCCAACAACTCATTTAATTTTTCTTCTTTTTCTTCTTTAGTAGGGATTTTATCATTTAGTTCCAATACAAGCTTTACATTATCTTCTACAGAAAGCTTCCTAAATATTGAATTTTCTTGAGGCAAATATCCTATCCCTGCTTTAGCGCGCTCATTCATCGGCACTTTGGTAAGATCTAAATTATCTAAATAAACATGCCCCGAATAAGGCTTAACTAATCCAACTACCATATAAAATGTTGTCGTTTTGCCCGCCCCGTTAGGACCCAAAAGACCCACAACTTCACCTTTATTTACGGTAAAAGATATATCATTAACAACTGCTCTGTCCCCATATACCTTAACAAGATTTTCTGTTCGAATTTGCATAACTAATCCTCTTAATACCTTTACACATTATAGACTAAAAATGTAAGAATTATAACAAAAACTACACAAATCTAAACAGAATATTAAATTCTATGTGTTGTGATAGGATCAAAACACATAATATCATCATAAGAAATACTCACAAAAATCTTTTTAGTTGTTTTTGTTTCTGATGGCAATTTTGCACTACATTTATTCCCATTCAAATAAAAATACGCTATTTTTTCACTACCAAGAATTTCCCACATATCCACATCAACCTCTATTGAGAAATCAGGCTCAAAACATAGCATTTTTTCAGGGCGAACCCCCAATATTATTTGTTTTCTTGCAACAAATTTAACATTAATTGAATCAGGTAAATTTACAAAGTTATTATTAATCTTAACCTCACCATCTTCGAATTCAACAGGTATAAAATTCAATGATGGAGACCCTAAAAAGCCTGCAACAAACATGTTTTCAGGATTTTTATACACCACATCAGGAGTATCAACTTGTTGTATAACACCTTTATCAATTATAGCAATTCTATCTCCCATCGTAAGCGCTTCTGTCTGATCATGCGTCACGTAAATAAACGTAGTTTCTAATTTTTCGTGTAATTTTTTTATTTCACTGCGCATTTGAACTCTTAACTTAGCATCAAGATTTGACAAAGGCTCATCCATTAGAAAAACTTGAGGATTTCTAACAATTGCACGCCCTAAGGCAACTCTTTGTCTTTGTCCTCCCGAAAGTTGTTTTGGCTTCCTCTTTAATAAATTTGTTAAATCTAATATTTCAGCAGCATTATTAACCTTTTCTTCAATTGTCTTTTTATTTAAATTACGCATCTTAAGAGGAAAAGCAATATTATCATAAACACTCATATGCGGATACAGGGCATAATTTTGAAAAACAAAAGCAATATCCCTATCTTTTGGATGAATATTATTGACAACACGTCCGCCAATAAGAATCTTTCCGTCACTAATTGTTTCCAACCCAGCAATCATTCTCAATAAAGTTGATTTTCCGCATCCTGACGAACCAACCAAAACCAAAAATTCTTTATCTTTTATTTTTAAATTTACATTATCTATAACCTTTGTTTTTCCGTCATAAGACTTCGAAACTCGGCTTAATTCTACTTCTGCCACTATTTCACCTATACACTCAATCTCTCATTAGGAATTATAAAACTAAATTTTGTTCCCAACATAGATTCACTTTCAACCCAAATTTTGCCTTTCATATTTTTAATTAAAGCCTTGTCTATAGCGAGTGCTAAGCTTTTAGCCATATTTTTCTTATTTCCTGATTCTAGCTGATAATATGGATCAAATATAAAATTACGTTCTGTATCAGACATTCCGCTTCCAGTATCACTTATAGATACTTGCACAAATGACTTATCTGTTGCTGTTTGCGGACACTCTATTTCTTGTGATAGGACATATTCTTTATCCGGATGAGAAAGTTTAATATTTATACTACCCAAATATGTAGATTTCACTGCAAGATCAAGCAAACTATCTATTACTGTTTTTAGTGCTGCTTCATCAGTAAAACATGTCCTTTTTGAAATTTCATCCGTATCTATTGTAAGCTCAATACTTTTTTCAACTAATATTTCCTTATATGGACGAACAATTGTCTGCAAAAGATTAATAATATCTAAATGCTTATAATTCCATTCATAAAGACCAGACTCAAGTCTTGATTGTTCAACAATCTTGTCAATTAAAAATAACAATTCATGGGCATTTTTGTTAATTATATTCAAATATTTATCTTGTTTTTCAGTTATATCTCCGCCCAACCCCTCTAACAAAGCCTTAGAAAATCCGTCTATAGAATGCAAAGGAGACTTAAGCTCATTTGCCATTTTTACTATAAAAGAATTTTTATCTCTATTAACCTTTTTAGAACTTTCTGTTTCGACAAGCATTTTTTTCATAAACTTATGAGTTTGAGTTACATTTCTTGCAGTGATAATAAATTTTGACTCAGCTTCAATCTTTGAAGCACTTAACTCAACATACCCATCTACATTATTATGGGAAACCTTAAAAACTGACTGAACATTATTTTCCACAAGTCCTTCTATCATACTCATATTGACCTCAAGGACCTCAGATAGAAGATCACCTTCTTGAGCTCCCATAAGCTCCTTTGCATGGTCATTAGAAAACAAAATTTTTCCTTTAAAATCCGTTAAAATCAAACCATCAGGCAAATAATCAAAAATATGCGAAGCATTTGCTTTTTTAAAAAACGAGATAAAATCCATATGAATGTCCCTATAAAATTGCGCACCTTGATGATAACACATTTCAAACCACAAGAAAATACACCATTTATTCTATAAATTTATTACTCAACTAATGCAAAAATCTCATAGCAGCTTTTTCAGCAGCATCAGCCTTTAAAAGGGCTCTTTCAACTTCTGCTTCACGCGGATCAGACTGCATAGCAGCAGCAGACGGCATTGGGGAAGGAATGTACGTACGAACCAACTCAGGAACATTGTCTCTATTTAATGACTCAGGGACAATAGTATCATTAATAGGTGAAGACGCACTTACTGTTTTTGAAGGTGGGTTTTCTAACATTTGCTTCAATATGTTAGTTTGCGCATAAGAATTAATCTGATTTGAATTTGATGGAATTGCAGAGCTTTGTTGAACAGGCTGATTTACCCCTAAGCCTTGATTAAAATTATTTTGATTAGCAACAGCTTGTTGAATATTTTTTGTTTCTTGAATTTCTTTTTCATTCTTATCTTCATCTAACGCAGACTTTTTAGGCTTACCAAAAATTGCATGAGATAATTTCATAAACCCTTTTCTAAAAGGCTCAACAAGTACAAACATTACAAACATTGCTCGACCTAAACCACCGCCAAAGCGTTTTGTCCATTTTAACATACTTTTTAAGCTAAATTTAGATCCATGCACTAAATCATATCGTCCAACAGACATCGCTCTACCTATTAAAGCCAAAGGCTTTTGAACAATATATCTTCCCAATCTGCTTAAGAAACTTCCGGAATTATGTTCTGTTTCTTTAAATATAGATTTTAGAGTTAATTTTGACTTCATTGCATTTTTAAGTTCAGACCTTAAACTTGCAAAATCTGCTTCTGTTCTTCCTTTCAAAGTTTTTTCTATTGCAGTCAAAAGCTCTAAGGAAGATTTTGCATTACTTGCGTTTTGAACATTGTATTTTTGAGCTTTAGAAATTGCTTTACTAAAAGATATTTTTCCATTTCTAAAATCACTTGCAACTTTATTCAAACCCCTAAATTGTTTATAGTCTCTATTATATGCAATAACTGCATCTTGAAGTCTACCTTGAGACATATCAATACCAAGTCGCTTACCTACAGCAGCAATAGCATTTTTATCAAGTCCCAATTCACTTACGCCCAAAAATTTATTAAACCAGGTACCAACAAAGAATGACATCAAATAAGAACCCAATGTAAAGCCAATATAATCTTCCATAAAAGCTTTAAGCTTGTCTCCTTTTTCTGCGTTGGAAGCAGCATTAAAACCTGTCATCAAGCCAACAGCGTTCATTAAAAGTGCCATTTTTCCACCAAGAACTCCACCACCTGATGCCTCTCCGACTAACGATGTAAACTTTTGCATCATTTTAGCAATTGGTCCTTGCGCTTTATTATACATCCCGTTAAAGAATCTGGCTTTATGCAAAGCTAAATTTATGTTTGGTGTAGTGGTAAAAAGTTTATCTAACTTAGATACTTCACCAACCGTAAGTTTAGCTAATTTCTCTGCAGAAATTTTTTCAAAATACGGTGCAATTTTTTGGTAAGCAACAGGTCCCCTTATATTTCCCAATCGAAAATCTTTAAGAACTTTAATAACATCCGCCTCTGCTGCCCCAAGTCCTAAGGATTTAATTTGTTTTACATCAACTTGTGATAAATATTCAATAGCTTCATTTAAAGCCTCTGCACCTTTTCCTATAGAATACATCCCTTGTTTATCAAGAACAGCTATACTTCCTACTTTAATTTTACTTCCAATTTCTTTTACAAAATTAGGTACAGGTACTTTTGAAGTTATATTTTTTACCTTTGAACCAATATTACCCAAAAACTTCCCTAATGCAGATTGTCCAACTTTTTTATCCAAAAAGCCACCTGCTCTGTATAATCTGGTATTTTGAAAATCCTGCAAATTGCTAACGTTATTAGCAATATTCTTTGAACTCATTAAATAATTTGTTCCTGCAGTAAATCCCATGCTCATCAATAAACAAAGTAAGAAATTTTTACCAAGAACCCCAGGATGCTGAGTAACATCATAATCCTTTGTAGCTTGTACAATGGCATTGTCCTTAGATCTTGCTTCAATATGGCTCTTAACCGCATTGTAATCCACCCCCTGCATAGATGGAGGAAGTCCCTGCATATTAGGCATAAAAGCACCTGAACTCTGCTGCAAAACAGGCTGTGATGCATTTTGAAGCATAGGATTATACTGATATTGATTATATAAATTTAAACTAGTCATAAATTCCTTTTAAATCCCTTAATTAAATAAAAACATTTAACTCGCAAAAATTGCCAGAATGTAATTTTAGCTTATATATTTTTAATAAATTAAAAATTATAAAAAAAAACTTGATTAAATATTTATTAAAAACAAATTTTTAATTGATTTTTCAAGAATAATTTGATAAAATAATAACAATAATACTTAAACAGGAGAGTTTTGATGCACCTTAATTTTAATATGATTAATAAGTTAAAACACACTCCTGTTGTACATTTAACTTGCCCC
>CASDWY010000011.1 GCA_949284985.1 uncultured bacterium
AGTTCATATGAAACCTCCATATTCAAATAAAAATATTTAACTAAAAAAGAGAATAAAAATTCACACAAAAAATCAAGCCTAATCACTTGGCTTGAAAAACAACTTGCTAAATCCTTAAAACCCTTGCTACGACTTAGTATCCGGGGGGGGGGGCAAGTTAAATGTGCAACAGGAGCGTGTTTTAACTTATTAATCAAATTAAAATTAAGGTGCATCAAAACTCTCCTGTTTAAGTATTACTTTATTATTTTACAAAATTATTGTTGAAAAATCAACTGTGAATTTCGTAAAAGATTGGTTTTAGTTTTTAGTCTGCTGTATTATAGCTTTTTATCTTAATTTTACGAGTAATTTTTACTGATATAAAGAATTTATTAAAAAATCCTTATATTTGTTTTTTTGTACTTATAATATAAATGTTAAATGAAATATTAAGCATGTAAATAATAAGGTGTATAAAATGCAAGCAGTTTTAGAAAAAGAAAATAAGGAAGTAGTGATGAGTAAGTCGGTTGTAGAATTAATTTCAAAATTGGATACTGCAGATGTAAAAACAAAAAATGATATTGAAAATGTATTAGTTGATATTGGAGAGAATGCAGTACCTGAGCTTGTTAATCAACTTCAAGTTGTTACAGGTAAAATAAGAGGCGTAGTTGCAATGACCTTGATTCGTATTGGCGAGCCATCAGTAGATTTTTTGAGAAAAGCTGCTTTGACTAACAAAGAGTTTGAATGGGTTGCGAGCTATTTGATTGAAGAAATCAAAGGTTCATGCGCGGCTTAAGTATACCATAGAGAGGATTTAGGCGGCTTCTGGTTATTCGGAAGCCGTTTTTTAATTTTACTAGCAAAAAAAAAATATTTTGATTTTTAAATAATTGTATAGATATGTAATACAGATTTTAAGATAACTTGACTTTTTCGGTATATCTAAAATAATATAGTTATATATATAAGAATGAGGAATTTATATGAAAAGCTCAACTTTATACAGATCAAATCTTTCTAGGGAGAAAATACAACAGTTAGAGGGATTTAAAGCACGTGCAGGACATCAAGCAAATATTTCGTATGAAGAAAATGCGCCCAGTGTTTATGTACGGCCTAAAAAGGAAAAAGAGCTTGATACACTGCTTGGAAATTTTAATATTTCTACTGCAAAAGAAAAAACTCCAGCTGTATATTTGGTAGCAGGTTTTTTGGTTGGAGCTGTGTGCATGTTCATGATGACAGCCTTTGTAAGTTTTTCCGCTAAAGAGCCGGTTATTGATGAATCATATACAGTGCCAATAGAAGAAAAGGCGTCAAAAGGTTTATTTAATTTTGCTAAGAAAGAGAAAAAATCAAGTATAACTATTATCCCTGCTGATACTGCAGTAGTAGAATCTACGCCGATGATGAAAAGTGAAAATTATACAGTAAAATCCGGAGATACACTTGAGGGAATAATTATACGTTTTTATGGCAGATATGATGCAAGTAAAGTTGCACAAATAGCAGCTACAAATAAAATGTCAAATCCTAATGCACTTCAAATTGGTCAAAAACTTATAATTCCGATGGATTAATAAAAGTATTTAAAATAGTTAAAATGTTTAAAGGCGCCAGCTTTGCTGGCGCCTTTGAGTTAAAAATTAGATTATATGTGCCGTATACTTCTTTATTGCTCAAGTATTGGTTGAAACTTAGGGGTTGAACACTTTTCTGGCTATTTTGTCAAGTGGGTAGTTTTTTGGAACCTTCCAACCGTTTGTGGCAATAACAGCAGTACAATTTGCACCGCCTCCGCAGCCGCTGTGTTGTGCGCCTGAGGCTCTTCCTCCCGGTGAACATTGCAAGTTGGAAATTCCCCACATGTAAAATGGGGGCTTTAACAGGTTTTGTTTTGCAACATCGTAAATGCTAGATTGACCTGGATTTACAGGTATTCTGCGTCCGAGCCTGTTGGATCTCAGTCCGATTGCATACCTAAAAACATCACGCCCCATTACCGATGGCCCTCGTCCCGGGCCATTTATATCAACAGTTACAGCCATAGCCGAGTAAAGGTAGCAGGAAACGGATAAGCACATTCCGTTTTTCAGACAAAAATTGTAACCAAGCCCAGGATCAAGATAGGTCATGACTCTGTCACCGCTTGATCCTGCGTATGAATCGGCACCGTTTGGAATATAACGCTTAAAGCATCTTTGTTTTTGACTGTTACAAATGTAACTAACATCCAGATAGGGCATTAAATATTGTTCTGCAAAGGCTTTAGGCCAAGCGTTGCTCCACGTGTTGCAGCCTTTGTTCGGGTTAAGATCCCATTTTTCAATGGGGCCGTTGTCTATCTCTGAGGCTTTTACGGCTGTTTCCAGAATTTTGTAGGCTGTCTTTACTCCGGTTTCAATCTCAGCTATTTCGTATTTGGCTATTAAACTTGGAACAGTAATGGCAGCCAGAACACCAACAATCGCCAGAGTGATTAGAATTTCAGCTAAAGAGAAAGCCAGATGTTTGTGCTTTTGCGCCCAAAACCCTTGCTGTGACTTAATTTCGTGGGGGGGGGGGGGGCAAGGTAAATGTACAACAGGAGTGTGTTTTAACTTATTAATCATATTAAAATTAAGGTGCATCAAAACTCTCCTGTTTAAGTATTACTTTTTTATTTTACAAAACTTTTGTGAAAAAATCAATAATAATTTAAAAATTAGTTATGCTCTATTAGCTTGAATATTGAGAGAGATTTTTTATGTATTATAATATAATTAAAAAGTGATGAGGAACAAGATATGTTGGAAATGAAAGTTATGGGTATAGCATTGGACACAAGAACAGGTTCGCCAATTGTTGTTTTACATGATTTAGACAATAGAAAGGCATTACCCATATGGATCGGTTCAGCAGAGGCAAGTGCTATTATTCGTAAGATTGAAAATCTTAAGGTTCAACGACCAATGACGCATGATTTAATTATAGAAGTTATCGAAAAAACTGGTTATGTCGTTGATCGTATTGAAATTTCTGACGTTGATGATGATACGTATTTTGCTACAATATTTTTAAGAGACAAAAATGGTAATGAGGTTGAAATTGATTCCAGACCATCAGATGCAATAGCCGTTTCGATTAGAGTAGATGCGCCAATTTATGTTTCCGCAGCGGTGCTTGCAAGCGGTGCAATTTCCAGTGATGCCGCTAAGGATGCAGAAGAAGCTGAGGAGTTTAAGTCCTTTATTCAAAGCATAAAACCATCAGATTTTGAAAAATTATTAAAAGATAATGATAAATTTAACCAATAAGGTTGTTGTTATTAAAGTTTAAATTAATAGGCTTGTTAAATAAGCTATCCAGTGCTTCGGTATCGGTTTTGGCTGTAAAATTAAGCTGTAGTGTATTAGAGGGTTGCTTTTGATTGGTAGAACCAAAAAGTGATAGATTTTGTTGAAGTTTTGTGCTGTGATTTTGTGATTTTTGCTTTTTAGACGTATTATCTTCTAGCTTTTTAGATAAGCCAAGTGAACTAAGTCCAATTGCAGTTGGCTCGCTGTTAAAAAAGTTCTTAAAGTTAATCATATTAAACCTTCCAAGACATGCCAATAAACAGCGATTGGCAGTGGTCTTATTTTGTAGTATAATCCTAATAACATATTAATGATAATTTTTTAAAAATCAACATAAGAAAGGATGATATTATGTCAGAAAAAGTAACAAAAGAAATGAGTATTATTGAGATTGTTCAAAAGTATCCAGAAGCATTACAAGTGTTTGCTAAGTACGGTCTGGGCTGCATTGGTTGTGCTGCGGCAAGATTTGAAAATTTGGAAGCAGGTGCAAAGGTGCATGGCGTAGATCCTGATCAAATGGTTGCAGAAATTAATGAACTTATCGGATAAAAATTATAAGGGCGGACAAGTCTTAAAACTTGGCCGCTTTTGCATTGTCCTGTAATTAAAAAAGTTGTACAATTAATAATAATGTTATTGATGAGGAGTTTTTTATGAAAATTTGGATTGAGGATATAAAAAATTATGAAGGTCAAAAGATAACCTTAAAAGCTTGGTTGTACAACAAACGTTCTAGTGGAAAATTGCATTTTTTGCAATTACGTGATGGAACTGCGGAAATTCAGGCAGTTGTTTTCAAAGGTAACGTTTCGGATGAAGTTTTTTCGCTTGCTGATAAAATATCGCAAGAATCAACTGTGGAAATAGTTGGAACAGTCAAAAAACATGATCGCTCTAAAATAGGTTATGAAATTGATGTTGAGGATTTGAAAGTTATTTTTAATAGTGTAGATTATCCCATTACACCTAAAGAACACGGAAATCATTTTTTGATGGAACATAGGCATTTGTGGCTGCGTTCTTTGAGACAAAAAGCTATTTTAACGGTAAGACATAGGATAATAAAAGCTATTAGAGATTTTTTTGATAACAAAAATTTTCATTTGGTAGATGCTCCAATTTTCACTCCTAACGCATGTGAGGGAACAACTAATTTATTTGAAACAACTTATTTTGATGATAAAGCATACCTAACACAAAGTGGGCAATTGTACATGGAAGCCGCAGCCATGGCTTTGGGTAAAGTGTATTGCTTTGGTCCGACTTTCCGAGCTGAAAAGTCAAAAACAAGAAGACATTTGACAGAATTTTGGATGGTTGAGCCTGAGGTTGCGTTTTTTAATCTTCAAGATGACATGGATTTGGCGGAAGAAATGGTTGAATATATTGTTCAGCAAGTGTTAGAACATAATCGCCCAGAGTTAGAGCTTTTGGAACGAGATATTTCTAAGTTGGAAAATGTTAAGCGACCTTTTCCAAGAATTACGTATGACGAGGCAATTGAAATTCTTCATAAGAAAGGGAATGATACTCCTTGGGGAGAAGACTTTGGCGGAGATGAAGAAACACTTATTTCTGAAGAGTTTGATCGCCCGGTTATGATTCATCGTTACCCACGTGATGTTAAGGCGTTTTATATGAAGCAAGATCCGCAAAATCCCAAACTTGCATTATGCGTAGATATGATAGCGCCTGAAGGTTATGGAGAAATTATAGGTGGTGGACAGCGTGAAGAAGATATCTCTAAGCTGCTTGAAAAAATGGACGAACAAGGACTTGATAAAAGTGTGTTTGAATGGTATTTAGATTTACGAAAATACGGCTCTTGTGAGCATGCCGGTTTTGGATTGGGTATTGAACGGACAGTTTCTTGGTTGTGTGGGTTGCATCATGTTCGCGAAACTATTCCTTTCCCAAGGCTTATGGATAGAATTAAACCATAACTATAATATATTAAATATTGTTAAAATTAACGGTGGGATTGTCAAATTAAATTTTTTACGGACTTAAAATACATGTTTGTAAAAGAATTTAAATATATTTAAAATATGTCGATTAATAATTTATCAAAATACATTTTAAAGCCGACAATTGGTAGAAAATTTATAACTCATTTAAATAAATCAGGAGTCTTGCTGCCTGTTATATTACTCGAGACAACTGTAACCGGCGGAAGAACCTATCAAGCATATAAACGAGGAGGAGCACCTGAGGCTCGTGAAAGAATTTGCGAAGAATCAATTGGTGCTGTTTTTTGGCTTGGTGGGGTTAAGGCTTTTAATGCTTTAGGTGATAAAATTGGTCAAAAGTTTTTTAATATAGAAAATCCTAAATTCTCCCTTGCAAAAGATGCTGTAAGACACCCGTTTGAGAATTTAGTCCGTGACAAAAAGTTGGAAAATGCAAAAAAATTTCTCATAGGTTTTAAGTTTACCAAAGTCGCACTTTCTGTAATTGCTGCGGCAGGAATACTGGGTTTTGTTGTGCCAAAATTAAATCAAATGGTTACAAGACATATTTTAAAAACTAAAAAAGATGACAAAATCAATAAACAATCTGAGCAAAAAGTTGATAAGGCTTCTTCAAAAAACAAATTTGGGTTTCCTTTTGTTAGTATAGATGGGTTTATAAAAAAGTCTGTTTCGTCAAAACCATCATTTGGAAAATTTAGTATAGATAAGTTTGCTACTCTTACTAATAATCTTGAAAACCATGATATCTATAAACTTTTAGCTACAGATACGGGTGTTTTAACCGGTAGAACCTATAACGCAAGAAATAAAGATGAACGAATTGAAATTTTGTTTAGAGATGGTGCATCAATATATTTTTATTTAAGATGTAAGGATGATGTTATCAAATTGTTAAGAAAAATGGATGGGTTTGGCGGTAAACTTTCAAAGCTTGATCCATATACTGCGATAAATGTTCATAATACTCTTGTAAAACAACTAGTAAGACATGTGAAAAGCGGAGAAACTAAAATTGATGCAGAAAACGTTCGAAAATTGATACTTGGTTCGGATCCGCAAAAAGTTGAAAATATTTTGAGTAGGTTTGAATTTAAAAAAGGCGATATTATAGCACTGGAAGATTTTATTGATGCTGCTAAAAAAGCAGGTCTTGAGGCTGATGAAAATACTTTGAATAAGTTGTACAAAAAAGCACAAAGTATGTCAAAACTTCAACCGGAAAGAATGCGCGCTGATATTGGTCATTTAACAGTGGGTAATATTTTGACAAAACAGCAGGTAAGAGATGTTTTGAGTGATAGTATTGTGTCACGTCCAACATTTCTAAAAAAAGTTATGAAAAAGTCTTTTGATGGAAGCTTGGTAGATCCTTATAAATTTGTTTCTCGAGAGTCGGTTGAAACTTTTAGAAATAATATTGATGATTACGTTAAATCAATTCTTGAATACATTGAAAAAAATAATATTAATGAGATAACACCTGATATTATGGTTAAAATTAACAAAATGAATTTTGCAAAAAATGCGTTACATATAGTTGCAGGGTTAGGTGTTTCTGCATTGTTTCTTTCAACAATTATTCCTAAGGTTCAATATTTGATAACTAAGCTTAGAACCGGATCTTCTGCTTTTCCTGGGATAAAAGATATTAAATAATCTTTTATTTTATGTTAGAATTTATTAGAGTTGAGGTCATTATGTGTTGCATAATGCATTAGTGAGAGGTAAGAATGTTATTTTTAGATTTTTTTAAAGAACCGCCATATGCAGAACCTATTAAAGATGAAGCTGAAATAAAAAAAACATATAGACATTTTCGTTGGAGAATGTTTTATTCGTGTTTTATTGGTTATATAGTTTTTCATTTTGTAAAAAAGAATTTAGCCGTAGCAATGCCAAATTTAGCTGAAGCTTTAGGTGTTACAAATACTGAGTTGGGTGTTTTAGGCGCATCATTATATTTAACATATGGAATTGGAAAATTTGTAAACGGAATACTTTCTGATAGTTCTGATGTAAGAAAGTTTTTGCCAACAGCTCTTTTTATGTCGGCAGTAGCGAATTTATGTTTTTTAGTAAGTGCGGTAAGTATAACGCCAGGTAAATATACTTTTTTTGGGCTGCCATCATCAACGATTTTGTTGTGGTTGTTGGTTTTTTTCTGGGGAGCAAACGGATGGTTTCAATCAGGCGGATTCCCACCTATTGCTAAAACGCTTTCATATTGGTATGGAAATGCTGAAAGAGGTCGTGTATGGGCATTATGGTCAACATCACATCAGTTTGGTATTATGTTGAGTACGCTTCTTGCTAGTTTTGCAATTTCAAAATTTGGTTGGCAAGGTGCATTTTTTGTTCCATCTGTATTGTCAATATTATGCGCAATATGGTTGTATAACAGGCTTAGAGACAGACCACAAACTATTGGTTTGCCTGATATTGAAAAATACAAAGGAACTACACTTTCTAATTGTGAAGAAGAAACAGACAACAGAAGTTATTTTCAAGTATACAAAGAAAGTATTTTGTGTAATAAAATAATGTGGCTTTTAGCTATTTCATATGTGTTTGTTTATGTAATAAGATATGGAACAGAGGATTGGCTTGTAAAATATCTTATAGAGGACAAGGGAAATACTCTTACTATGGCATCTTCAAAATTAAGTGTTTTAGCCGGTTCAGGAATTTTAGGCGTGCTTGCTTCAGGAACTATATCTGATACTGTTTTTGGCGGAAAGCGAGCACCAGTCAACATAATATACTTAACAGGTGTAGTGATAAGTATTTTAGGTTTGTATTTTGCACCTCAAAGTATGCATTGGCTTGATTTTGTGTTTGCTGCAGCAATAGGATTTTTTACAGGCGGACCTCAAATGCTCATAGGCGGTTTATGTGCAATAGAGGCGAGTTCTAAAAAAGTTGCTTCTGCGGCGACAGGATTTACAGGTGTTTTTGGGTATCTTGGTGCTGTTATGTCCTCTATGGGCACAGGGATTGTTGCTGATAAAATGGGATGGAGCGGAGCTGTTGGTTTTTGGGTAATTTCTGCTATTATATGCATTTTGATCTGCATTGTTTTGCTTAAGAATGAATACTCTCGCAAGGCATAGATAAAGAAAAAATAGTTTCACCCAAAGAGTTCGATTGATATTTAAATCGACTCTTTGTTTTATGTAAATAGGTGTTACAGTTTGACATGCATTCAGTGAAAGAATAGTTTGGAATACATATTGTTGAAAGTTCTATAAAAAATTTATTATTTTCGACGTAAGAAACGATGTTTATTTTTTGATTTTCTTTACTTGCGTTAATTGTTTGGTAACAGAGGTTTAAAATTAAGTTCATAAAAAGGAGATTGTTACATTTTATTTGAGCATCTAGATTTTTAAATTCAAAAGATATCAATTTCATTTCTGCTATTGTATTGAGGCAGGAGCATATATTTTCGATAATAGCCTTGGTTCTGATTATTCTGTTTGATTTTGGCAAGTGATTACGAATAATTTCTTCTGTATTAATGTATTTGATAAAGGCATATAGGTGGTGAATAACAATATCAGCGTTGTTTTGGATTTCTGTTTTTTGAAGTGGTTTTAAGGTAAAATTTTGGATTTGATTGGATAACATATTTATAGCAAGGATAATTTTATTTTTTAAAAACAAGTTATGTTTTGAATTTTTTGAATTAATAAATTTAAGTTTTTTCGTGAAATTATTTTTAATATTTTTTAGGAGTTTTATTTTATATTTGGTACTAAGATTTAGGATAAGAGTAGTTTTATTTATAAGCTTAGATTTAAGTTCTATATATATTTCCGGGTTATAATATATTCTTATGGTATTATTTGTGGTTTCACTAAAATTGAGATTTTTATTTAGAAAAGACCAGATTTTTTCATTTTGAGCTTTTGACAAAATAGATTTAAATTGTATAAAATTGTTGTTTATCCTTAAACCTATTAAGTTGCTGGATTTGTTAATTTTTTTAATTTTATAATAGGAGTTCAAAAGTTCTTCAAAAATAGTTTTTTGAAAAGAAATATTTTGGAGTGAATTATTATTAGAAATGTTAATTTTTAACTTTTTTAGTGTCTTTTCCATACTAAGAGCTTGCTATATTAGCTGTATAATCTTAATATAACACTGGTGAGCGGTTAAAAATTTGGTATATTTTCCGTTTTATGAAAATTAAATAATTTTTACAAACTTACGTTTTCCGGCTTGGAGAACACCTTGCGTTGAAATAATAGTGTTGATATCTGTAATTTTTTCATTTTCAAATTTTATAGCGGACTGTTGGATAAGTCTTTTTGCTTCACCTTTAGAAGTTGCAAATTTTAATTCAACAAGCAATTCTACGATATTTTTGGGGGTATCAAGTTTGTATTCAGGGACATCAGAAGGAACTCCTTTATGTTGGACAACATTTACAAATTCATTTTGAGCCATAATAGCAGCTTGTTCGTTGTGATATTCTTTAGTAATTTCAAAAGCAAGTTTCATTTTAATATCGCGAGGATTTTCTGTTTTCAATCTTGCTTCAATATTATTTAATTCTTCTGTTGAAATGTCAGTAAGGAGCATAAAATAACGAGAAATTAAATTATCAGGTATAGACATTAGTTTTCCGTACATGTTGATAGGGTCTTCAGTAATTGAAATACAGTGTTCAGGATAAGATTTTGACATTTTAACCACTCCGTCAGTACCTTCTAAAAGAGGTAGTAGCATGGCAAATTGGCAAGATTCTTTACCGTATGCAGCTTGGATGTCTCGTCCAAGTAGGATGTTAAATCTTTGATCAGTTCCGCCAAGTTCTATATCTGCATCAACTACTACAGAATCATAAGCTTGCATAAGAGGGTAGAAGAACTCGTGAATTGAGATTGGTTTAGCTTCGTCGTAACGTTTTTTAAAATCTTCTCTTGTCATCATTTGTGCAACAGTAACTTTAGAAGCTAGTTTTAGGAGGTCATTTAATTGCATTTTATGGAGCCAGTCTGCGTTGTTAACGATTTCGGCACTTTGAATATCAAGAACTTTTGACATTTGGTCAAAATATGTTTTTGCATTAAAATCAACTTGTTCTTTTGTCAAACTTGGTCGAGTTTCTGATTTTCCTGATGGGTCGCCTATCATTGCGGTTGCCCCACCTACAATAAGGATAATTTTATGACCTAATTTTTGAAATTCTTTTAATTTGCGCATAACAACAGTATGCCCGAGATGTAAATCCGGGCGCGTTGGATCCATGCCTAATTTTATTCTAAGCGGTTTGTTGTTTTCTTTAGATTCTTGAAGTTTTGTTGCAAGTCCAATTATCCCATCCGGAAGAACTTCTGTGCCACGAGCAATAAATTCTGCTTGTTTGATAAATTCCGGTTTAACAACAATTTTTTCTGATGTACTCATATCCGCTCCTTTTTATATAATATGTTTGAATAAATTGTAGTATAAAAAAGGATTAAATAAAAGTATTATCAGCGACTAGTAATTCATTGCATCTTCTTCTAACACCCGTCCTGTGCAGAACTGTGTCCAGTAGGTGTCTCTTTTGTTAATATTTTCTGTAGTGCAGTAGTTGTTATATCTCCAATATTCTGTTGGTTGATTGTATATATCAGCATGTAATTTTGAGCCCCAAGGCACAACAGTACCTTGAGGGGTGCCACGGTCTCTTTCTTTGGATCGGTCTGTTATATAAAATACAAACTGATCTCTGCCATATTGGTTTGGTCCTTTTATCCCATTCACATCAACATTTATGTTAATGCCTGCACCTATAGATGTATAACTCAAAAGTGTACCGTCTTCTGTTATGAAATATCCATAGTAATTATCATAAGGAAAATAAAAAACTGCATTTTTTTCGCAAATAGTATTACTTTGGAATGGTTGGTAGCATAATTTATTAATTTTAAATTGCTTAGAGAGAAGATATATCTGTTTTTTGTATATGCTTCCCCCAAACTCCTGCCCCTCAACGTTTGTAGCCTGTCCATTGTCTTCATTCCACCCAACACAGTCAAAATCCCCAGCCGGACAACCTTGAGTAATAGGAATCATTTTAACAGCATTTTGAAGTTGAGAGTAGGCTTTTTTAAGCCCAACAACATAGGTATGTTTTTGGTAGCTAGAGATTAAATTAGGAATGGTTAAAGCAGCAATAACACCGATAATA